>JBGQMX010000023.1:0-27577 GCA_041500805.1 Methyloceanibacter sp. | reverse complement strand
GGCCAAGGCCGCCGTCCTATTGCTGCGTCTTCTGGCCCGCCTCGATGGTCCGGTCTTGCGCCGATTTGGTCTCGGCGGTCTCGGTCAGGCCGGACTCGACCTTCTGCTTAAGCGCGACGGCCTGAGCGTCGTCAGGCTTCAGTGTCAGGGCCTGCTGCCACTGATATTTCGCCTCGAGCTTCCGCCCCACGCGCCAATAGGCGTCGCCGAGGTGGTCGTTGATGACGGGATCGTCGGGCTTGAGCTCGACGGCGCGCTCGAGCTGCTCGACGGCGGCGGGCAGATTGCCGAGCCTGAAATAGGCCCAGCCGAGGCTGTCGACATAATAGCCGTCGTCAGGCTTGAGCTTCACCGCCTTGCGGATGTAGTCCATCGCCTGCTTCAGATTGCGGCCCTGATCGACCCAGGTGTAGCCGAGATAATTGAGCACGAGGGACTCTTCGGGAGAGAGATCGAGCGCCTGCTTGAAATCGGCCTCGGCCTCCGGCCAGTCCTTCAGCCGCTCGTTGGACACGCCGCGGGAATAGAACAGCGCCCAATTGTCCTTGGTGGGCTTGCCGACCAGCGCGATGGCGCGGGAATAGTATTCCTTGGCCTCGCCGTAGCGCTCGTGGGCGCGCAGGATGTTGCCGAGGGCATCGAGAGGACGGACGTCCTTCGGTTGCTTGGCGATCAGCTGCTCGAGCAGAACCTTGGCGTCGTCGATCCGGTCCATGGAATTCAGCGCGAAGGCCTTCTGGATCTGGACGTTCAGCCAAAGGGGCGAGTCCTCCTTAATCTGGTCGAAGGCCTCCATCTCGAGATCGTATTTCTTCGCGCCCTCATAAGCCTCGGCCAGCGCCGCATAAGCGAGCGGAAAGTCGGGCTTAACATAGAGGGCGAACTGCAGGAAGATGATGCCCATGTCGAGGCCGCCCTCGCCGGCAAGCGCATCGCCGATGCCGTAGAAAACCTCGGCGAGGCCGTCGGCCGGAGTGACGACGAGGAGCGGCGGGGTCTTGCCGCTTTCGATGTCAGCAAGCAGCGCCTCGGACAGAGGATGGCCGGACGCCTTGGCAATGTGGATCTTCAGCGTCTGGCGGGCGAGCTTGCGGTTGTTAGCGTTCACGGCGTGGCGCGCATAAGCGTCGGCAACCCTGAGCGTGCTCGGATTCTTCTTGAAGGCCTGGGCGTAGGCAAGCGCCGCGATGTCATGCTTGCCGGCGACGTCGGCGATCAACGCACGGTGATAGCGCTGATAGAACTGGGCCCAGTCCGCATCGCTCAAGCTGTCCAAGGTGGCGAGCGCGTCGTCGGGCTTGCCGTCGGCCTCCTGCACCCAAGCGCGGGCCAAGGTCGAGGTGAGATCGGCGATCGGGCCCTGGCGCGCTGCCGAGAAATGCTCGTCGGCCTCCTTGTAGTTGCCGCGCTTGAAGGCATCGCAACCGAGGAGGAATTGCGCAATCCGGTGGGCCGGCTCGATCTTGACGAGATCGTTGGCAAGCTGAATGGCGCGATCCCAATGGGCCGACGCCGCCTCCAGCAGGAAGGCCTGCTCGAGGATGAGCTCGTTGCTGGGATCCCCGGCAAGGGCCCTGGAATAGAAATCGGCGGCGGTAACGGTGTCGTGGTCGCCGCGGGCCATGCGGCCCGAAAGATAGTTGCCGAGCAAAGTCCCGGGATCTTCGTCCGGATTTTCCGCAACCACTTCCGAATAGGCCGCGGGAGCAGCGAGAAGCGCCGCAAGCAGAAGAGACCTCCGCGCCCATTTGCGCAGAGCTTCGCGATTGACAATCGTCATATGGTTTCGGCTATCACGCCGCCCCGAAATATTGCGGTTCGTATGATCCCCGTCCAAAGGTTAGGCGGTTTTGGTGGCCATGCAAACGAAAAGCTTCCATGCGGCCCAATCGCGGCGCGTTTGTGGCCGGTTTCCGCGACATGACCGCGCCGATCTCACATATTTACGTAATTCGGCCCGTCGCCTCCTTCCGGAGGCACCCAATTGATGTTCTGCGCGGGGTCCTTCACGTCGCAGGTTTTGCAATGGACACAGTTCTGGGCGTTGATCTGGAAGCGCATGCGATCGCCTTCGCTCACCACCTCGTAGACTTGCGCCGGGCAATAAAGCTGGGCGGGCTCGTCATAGTCCGGGAGATTGTGCTCAATCGGGATCGAGGGATCGGTCAGCCGCAAATGCACCGGCTGGTTCTCGGCGTGATTGGTGCCTGACAGGAACACCGACGAAAGGATGTCGAAGGTCAGCTTCCCGTCAGGCTTCTCGTAGTCGATGGGCTTTGCCTCTTTCGCCTTTTTCAGGGTCGCGTAGTCGGGCTTCAGGTGCTTCAGCGTGTGGCGCAAGAACGGAAACAGGGTGTTGAGCCACATGTCGATGCCGCCAAGCATGACACCGAGCCTCGTGCCGAAGCGCGACCAGAGCGGCTTCACGTTGCGAACGCGCTTCAGCTCTTTGGCCATCGAGCTTGCCTGCACGCTCTCAGGGTAGTCTGCGAGCACGTCGCGGGAGCGGCCGGCCTCTATTGCCGCGAACGCCGCTTCCGCGGCCATCATGCCGCTCAGCATGGCGTTGTGGCTGCCCTTGATGCGCGGCACGTTCATGAAGCCTGCAGCGCAGCCGATCAGCGCGCCGCCGGGGAAGGCAAGCCGCGGGATCGCCTGCCAGCCGCCTTCGGTGAGCGCGCGGGCGCCATAGGCGATGCGCTTGCCGCCTTCGAGATGCGTGGCGATGCGGGGATGGGTCTTGGCGCGCTGAAATTCCTTGAACGGGTTGATGTAGGGGTTGCTGTAGTCGAGATGGACGACGAAGCCGACCGACACCAGCCGCTCGCCGAAATGATAGAGAAACGAGCCGCCGCCGGTCTTGTCGTCGAGCGGCCATCCCATGGTGTGCTGGACGAGCCCAGGCTTGTGCTTTTCCGCCGGCACCTCCCACAGCTCTTTGAGGCCGATGCCGAATTTCTGCGGGCCCGACTCGGCATCGAGGCCGAGCTTCTCGATCAGCATCTTGGAGAGGGAGCCGCGGGCGCCTTCGGCGAAGAACGTGTATTTGCCGGTGAGCGCCATGCCGGGCGTGAAGCTGTCCTTGTGGCTGCCGTCGCGGGCGACGCCCATATCTCCCGTGATCACGCCCTCGATCTCGCCGTTTCGTCCGAAGATCACATCGGTGACGGCGAAGCCCGGGTAGATCTCGACGCCCAAGCCTTCCGCCTGCTCGGCGAGCCAGCGTGTGAGGCTGCCGAGGCTGCCGACATAGCAGCCATGGTTGCTCATGAGGGGCGGCATGAAGATGTTCGGCACATGCACGCCGCCCGTCTTCCACAGATAGTAGAAGCGGTCCTCGGTGACCTCCGTATTCAGCGGCGAACCCATCTCCCGCCAATTGGGCAACAGGCGGTCGAGGGCGACCGGATCGATCACGGCACCCGACAAAATATGCGCGCCGACCTCGGAGCCCTTCTCCAGGATCACCACGGAGACGTCCTTGCCGGTCTCGGCGGCAAGCTGCTTCAACCTGATGGCGGCAGCGAGGCCTGCGGGTCCGGCGCCCACGATGACGACGTCGAACTCCATGGTCTCGCGTTCAGGAACGTCGTTCAAAATCAAGGCTCCACGTTGTGAGGTCGTTTGACGGCTCGGGTCGCCCCGTCTTCGTCATTCCGGCGTAAGCCGGAATCCAACGGAAAAATCGAAAAGCGTATTCTGCTGGATACCGGCTTTCGCCGGTATGACGCGGCAAAGGTCGCTGGCAATAGGCAGTGGCTTTCCTGATACTGGATTGCCCGGTCAAGCCGGGCAATGACAAATAGGAAATCGCAACAGGCAAGGCAAATGGCGGCATCGGGAGTTAACGCGGCGGAGGCGCTGCTGGCCTGGTACGAGGCAATGGGCGTCGACGAGGCAATCGGCGAGGCGCCGGTCAACTGCTTTGCCGTCCCTGCGCTCGGGCCATCGTCGTCCGAGCCTCCGCCCCAAGCGCGAGATCTCGCCAAGCCTCCGCGCCAGAGTGTCGTGGCGGCGCGGCCAGCCGCGAGCGACAGTCCCCTGGACCGGAGCCGCATCGCCCAGGCCGCGAGCCTCGCCGAGCTTGAGGCCATGGTCGCTCAGTTCGAAGGCTGCGCTTTGAAGCGCACGGCCAAGAGCCTCTGCTTTGCGCGCGGCAACCAAGAGGCCCGCCTCATGCTGATCGGCGAGGCGCCCGGACGCGACGAGGACCTGCAAGGCAAGCCCTTCGTCGGCCGCGCCGGACAGCTGCTCGACCGCATGCTGGCCGCGATCGGGCTCGCCGAGGAACACGTCTACATCACCAACACCATCTATTGGCGCCCGCCGGGAAACCGCACGCCAACGCCGCAAGAGGTCGAGGCCTGCGCGCCGTTCCTCGCGCGGCAGATCGAGCTGCTTTCTCCGCAAGTCCTGGTGCTGCTCGGGAGCGCCGCGGCGAAGAGTATCTTGGGGACCAGCGAGGGCATCATGCGGCTCAGGGGCAAGTGGCTGACCCATCAGAGCGCGGGCCGTTCCATCGCCACGCTTGCCACGCTCCACCCCGCTTACCTGCTGCGCAAGCCAGAGGACAAGCGCCACGCCTGGCGCGATTTGCTGATGGTGAAAGAGGCAATCGAGAAGCCATGAACCGCATCGACGAGACCAGGCCCTTCATCCCCGTGCGCATTGCCGTGCTCACGGTCTCGGACACGCGCACCAAGAAGACCGACAGATCGGGCCCGCTCCTTGTCAGCATGATCAAGGAGGCGGGCCACGAGCTGGCTGAGCACGCCATCGTCGAGGACAGCGAGAAGGCAATCCGCCGCCAAGTGAAGCGCTGGATCAAGGACCCGCAAGTGGACGTGGTGATCACCTCCGGCGGCACGGGCTTCACCGGGCGCGACGTGACGCCGGAAGCGGTGAAGCCGCTGTTCGAGAAGGAGATCGAGGGCTTCTCGGTGCTGTTCCACATGCTGAGCTATCAGACCGTGGGCACCTCCACGGTGCAATCGCGCGCCTGCGGTGGGCTCGCCAAGGGCACCTATATTTTCTGCCTGCCGGGGTCTCCGGGCGCCTGCACTGACGCCTGGAACGGCATCCTGAAAGCTCAGCTCGACAACCGCCACCGCCCCTGCTCGTTCATCGAGATCATGCCGCGGCTGCAAGAGAAGCGGAGAAAGAAGGCCGAGAACGCGGACTGAGGGTCGTTACACCGCAGAGGCGCGAGCGAGGCCGTTGCTGGCGATGGCCCTTCGCGTCAGAACGCCGGCGGGAGCGCCAACCACGCGGTTGCGCCCTCCGAGCTTGGCGTTGTAAAGCGCCGCATCGGCGCGGGCGAGAATCTGGTCCACGGTGTCGCCCGGGTTCGCCTCTCCAACGCCAACGCTCCAGGTGAGCGTAATCCGGCCCTTGCCGGTGTCGAAGGGCCGCGCAGCAAGACGCAGCCGCAAGTCCTCCGCAATCTCGATCGCCTGGGGAAGCGTGCGCTGCTCGAGCAGCAGGGCGAACTCGTCGCCGCCGAGGCGCCCCGTCACGGCCTTCTCGGTCCGTGCGGCGCTGGCGCAGGCGCGGATGGCCTCGTCACCGGTCTCATGGCCGTAGGAATCGTTGATCTGTTTGAAGTTGTCGATGTCGAGGATGATGGCCGACAGGTTTCCGTTAGGGGGAGCGGTTCGCGCACACGCCTCGGTCGCCTGCTCGAAGAAGCCGCGGCGATTGCACAAGCCGGTCAAAGGATCGGTGATGGCGAGCCTGATCAGCTCGCGCTGCATGGAGGCGATGCGCTCGGCGGCGCGCAACCTGGCGTAAAGCTCCTCGGCGAGAGGCGGCTTGCCGATGAAATCGTCGGCGCCTGAGTCCAGGGCCTCGATCAGGCTCCTCTGGTCGTATTGGCTCGACATCATCAAGACGTAGATCGGGCGCTGGCAGGTGGCGAGCAGCCGGGCCTCCCAACACAGCTCGACACCCGACATATGCTTGAGCTCGGCGCTCGTGATCAGCGCCTCGATGCAAGGATCGGCCCCGATGTGAGCAAGCGCTTCACGCTCATCGGAAAACGGGAGCACCTCGTGACCGCGCGCTTCAAGCATGCGGGTGACGATCAATCGCGTGGTGCGGCTCGGATCAACTAATGCGAGGCGCATGAACGGGCCCTTTGCTCACGATATCAAGCAATTAGACGAAGCTCCTTAAGTTTGGATTAAGCGCGGCGGGCCCACTTTGGGCTTTTGCGCACGAGAAAAAATCAGCCGCTCGGCGACGACGCGTTCATCCCGATACGCCTCTTCTGTGTCTACGTCGCCGAGCGTCGCCGCGAACGCGACGCGCTTCCCGTTGAGATTGGCGAGCGTGTCGGCAAGGGCGTCGGCGCTCGACCAGCGGACGCCGGCAAAGGGCGCGAGCACAAGCGGGCTCCTTCTCAGGCCAATGAGCCAGTAGCCGCCATCGGGCGCAGGTCCGAGCACCGCGTCGGCGCGCCCGAGGAGCTTGAACGCCTGCGCGACATGGGAAGGGCGGATCGCGGGAATGTCGCTGCCGACGATGATCGCGGGCCCCGGGGGCAGGCGCTCGAAGAGACGCTGCATGCGTCGCCCAAGATCGCCATCGCCTTGCGGCAGACGGTTAACCTTCAGCGGGGATGGCGAGAGGCGCGCAGCTTCGTCCTTGTCAGGCGTGACGGCAAGGGTTGTGCGCCAGCGCGGGTCGGAGGCCAGCCGCAAAACGGTATGAGCAAGGCAGCTGCGATAGAAGCGGATCGCTGCGACATCGCCGATCTCGCGTCCGAGCCGCCGCTTGGCAAGACCCGCAAGCGGGCTCTTGACCATGATGACGAGGCGCGGGGCGAGAGCGATGCGGCGCGGGCGCCCCGCGACCGGCCTAGCCATAGAGGCGCGCGAGCACCCGCGGCGGCACGTGAAGGTAATAAAGCAGGATGCAGCCGAGATTGCGCAAGCCTCGCGCGAGATAGCCTTCACGCTGATAACGCTCCCCGCTCGTCACTGCGCGCGCGTTGAGCATCACCAGCTCGCGCCGCCTGAGTCGCCGTACGAGATCGACGTCCTCCATCAGGGGCAGCGGCCGGAAACCGCCAAGCCGGTTATAGAGATTGCGGGAGATGAGCAGACCCTGATCGCCGTAAGGCAATGCGAGCAGGAGGCAGCGCAAGGCCACCATCCTTTCGACCAGGCGCGGCATGAGGCCGTCGTCGTCGAGGGCGAAGCGGAAAGAGGCAGCAGCCTGCTCGCGCCTCCCGCTCTCGACCCGCTCGATGAAACTTTGCGCCTCATCGGCCCAGCCGGGCTCGAGCACCGTGTCGGCATGCAGGAAGAGCAGCCAATCGCCGCGCGCTTGCGCCGCACCGGCGTCGAGCTGCGTCCCGCGCCCGCGCGGGGCCTCGATCAGATGCGTGCCGGCAGCCTCGGCGATGGCGCAGGTCTCGTCGGTCGAGCCGCCGTCGACAAGGATCGCTTCCTGCACCAGGCCGTCCACCACGGCGGGCACGAGTGCGGAGAGCGTCGCTGCCAGCGTCCGCTCGGCATTCAAAGTCGGGATGATCACCGAAATCATTGGGCGGACTATAGCGTCTGGCCTTCGACCGGCAATCGTGACATGGCAGCACCCATCGTATGTTCTTGATTTGTTCACGTGCCTTAACTATATAGGGCGTATGACTGTCGCCTTGAGAAGACCCCACGAATTGGAGAGCGCCGCACTCGAAGCGGGAGGCGTCGCGGCTGGACGCCGGCATGGCAGGGGGGCGCAGAACAACCGCTCAGGCCGCTACGAGCCCATCGCCTACGAGCCCACCGACGACGGTTGGGAATCGCTTGCCGAGCTCGAGGCACTTGCCACCGAGGTGCAGGAGGTCCCGGCACGCCGCATCATCACCCGGAACCAATCCCCCGATATCGGCTTCGACCGGTCGATCAACCCCTATCGGGGCTGCGAGCATGGCTGCATCTACTGCTTCGCGCGGCCGACGCATGCCTTTCTCGGGCTGTCGCCGGGGCTCGACTTCGAGACGAAGCTGTTCGCCAAGACCAATGCCGGGCAAGCGCTCGAGCGCGAGCTCGCCGAGCCGGGCTATAAAGTCCGCACCATCGCCATCGGCACCAATACCGATCCCTATCAGCCGATCGAGCGGCGCTACCGCATCATGCGCCGCATCCTCGAAGTCCTGAGCGCGGCGAACCATCCCGTCGGCATCGTCACCAAGTCGGCGCTCGTGCTACGCGACCTCGACCTGCTGACCTCGATGGCGAAACGCGGTCTCGTCAAGGTGGCGCTCTCGGTGACCACGCTCGACCGGAAGCTTGCCCGCGCCATGGAGCCAAGGGCGAGCACCCCCGATAAGCGGATCGAGACGCTTGAGCGGCTCGTCGAGGCCGGCGTGCCCGCCTCGGTCATGGTGGCGCCGGTCATCCCGGGGCTTAACGATATGGAGATGGAGCGCATCCTTGAGCGCGCGTCCTCGGCCGGCGTGGCCCAAGCGGGCTATGTGCTGTTGCGGCTGCCGCTCGAGATCGGCGATCTCTTCACCGAATGGCTTGAGGCCAACTGTCCCGACCGCGCCAAGCGCGTGCTGTCGCTGATGCGATCGACGCGGAGCGGCAAGCTCTACGACGCGAAATGGGGCGAGCGCATGGTGGGCGATGGGCCTTACGCCTGGATGATCGGGAGGCGCTTCGAGCTTGCCGCCGAGCGGCTCGGGCTGAACAAGAGCTCGGTCGAGCTCCGCACCGATCGCTTCACCCCGCCTTCCCTTCCCGGCCAGCAGCTCCGGCTCTTTTAGTCGGGCGCGTTCACGGCGCCTGCTGCTTCACGTTCGCGTCCTTGGTGGCGATGACCAAGACAATGAGGATCGAGGCGAGGATGAGCGAAGAGCCAACGGTTCTAAAGTCGAGGCCGCCCTTCTCATGGGACCTTGCGGCCAATGATCGCGCGAAGAGCCTTTGGCGCGCTCGCCGGCCAAGCTCATTTTTCCACAATGTGGCGACCGGCTCATGTAGTTGTTTGAGCATGATCTTTTCGAAAAACCGGTTCCCACTTTTCCGGATCATGCTCTAGCGAGTTGCCAAGGACGCGCGGTTTGCGCGAAAGTCCCCGCCCATGGGACTCCCCGCCCGATCCTTGCCCGTCCAGCTCTCGCCCTGCTTCGACCTCGAAGCGGCGCTGATGGACCAATATCACGGTCCTGTCGCCGGCATCGACGAGGCTGGCCGCGGCCCTTGGGCTGGACCCGTCGTGGTCGCAGCGGTGATCCTCAATCCCGACCGCATCCCTGAGGGCCTCAACGACTCAAAGCTCATGACGCCCGAGGCGCGCGAGGATCGCTATGGCGAGATCGTGGCCACGTCGATCGTGTCAGTGGTCATCGGCCAGGTCCGGCGGATCGACCGCGACAACATCTTGCAGGCGAGCCTGTGGGGCATGCGGGTCGCTTATCGCGGGCTCGGAGTGCCGGCAGGGGCCGCTCTGATCGACGGCAATATCATTCCCCGCCGCTTCCCTTGCCAGGCGCGCGCCATCGTTGGCGGCGATGGCCTGTCGCTTTCGGTAGCTGCGGCTTCGATCGTCGCCAAGGTCACCCGCGACCGGCTGATGGTGAAGCTCGCGCGCCGCTATCGGCGCTACGCCTGGGAGAGCAACAAGGGCTACGGCACGCCGGAGCATGCGGCGGCAATCAAGAAGCACGGCGTGTGCACCCATCACCGCCGCTCCTTCAGCCCCATCGAGGAAGCGCTCCGGCTGCTCAATGAGCAGAACGGCATGCTATAGTTCCAACTATGACTAAGATTCTGGAATTGGCCATGACGAAGGCGTCGAAGCTCTCACCGGCTGCTCAAGAGCAGCTCGGCCGCGAACTTCTTGAGCGCATCGATACGCTCGAGGCTTTACGCAGCGAGATCGAGGTTGGCGCCAAAAAGCTTGACGCCGGTCTTGGGGAACCGCTCGACGTCGAGGACGTGATCAGGCAGGCCCGCGCCGAATATGGCCGGGGCAAGTAAACCGCTCGTTTGGGCCCCGAGAGCCAAACGGGATGCGTGGTGTGCTGGCGCAACCCTATACGGTCTTTTACAGAATCACGGACACGACTGTTGAGGTCGTCCGCGTCCTGCACGAGCGCCGCGACTTCCCGGCCGCATTGAGTAAGGACGACCGCTGATCTAGCCCGGGATCCATTCGGCGATGCGCTGGGCGATTGTCTCGGCGCCGGGCTCAAGCACCAGCATGTGGCCATGGCCGGCAAGCTCCCAGAACGTGGCGTCGCGGTATGGCATGGCCGTCTCGCGCGCGGTGGCAAGCGACACGAGCTTGTCGTCGGCGCCCGACAGGCACAGCACCGGGCAACTTATGGCGCCGGTGTCGACGGCGGTCGCCTTGGTCTGATCGAACATCCAGAAGAAGATCTCGAAAAAGGCGCGGCCCGACTCAGGTCCGAACTTGTCGAACACCGCGCGCTGCTCGGCTGCCGGAACCCGGTTGAGGGTGTAGATGCAGGCGAGCGCGAAATCGGGATTGATGACGGTCTTCCAGAAGGCGCCGAGACCCATCAGGTCTTGGTCGATCTGCTTCTCGCCGCCGGTGGGCGGCAGGATGCCCGCGCGCGGCGCTGGGCTCACCAGGATCAGCGCGCGCGCAAGCCCGCGGCTGGCAAGCTGCTGGGCGAGCAGCGCCCCCATGGAATGACCGAGCAGCACGGGCTCGGGGCCCACGGTCTTGAGAAAGGTCTCGAGCTCGGCGCGAAAGTCGGCCATGCCGACACCGACGAGCTTGGCCGCAGCGTCCGCAGCCTTCGTTCCATGACCGATCAGGTCGGGGGTATGAACCGTCCACCCGAGGCCCTCGAACACTTTGCGGAACTGATCGAAGCACCAGCCGCCTTCATTGGCGCCGTGCAGCATCACGATGTCCTTGGCCATAGCTTGATCAGCGCCCTTCTCTGGGGGAAACTCCGCGGCAGCCCGGCTGCCCCCGATCACCGGTAACGCGGCAAGGGTAAGCGCCGCCTGAAGGAATTCCCGGCGAAACAACCGCGACATCGTCGGGTCCCTCAAAGTCGGCCGCTAACCCCCGCGCGCCGTTTTGCCATGGCTTGGGATGCAAGCCAACAGCGGCGGGTTAAGTCCGCCTTTACCGTAAGTCCCGCAGCATGGCCCACCTCGCCCAAGGGCGAGCGCGTTTTGTATTTGGTTTTGCGTAACCCGAGTGGTGTTCATGGGCGTGGGGGAAAAGGGGGGAGCCAGGCTCCCGCTCGACAGGATCATCGTCGGCGACTGCATCGAGGCGCTCGGGCGCCTTCCGGAAGCAAGCATCGATCTCGTCTTCGCCGACCCTCCCTATAATCTCCAGCTCAACAACGAGCTGTTGCGGCCCGACAACAGCCGCGTCGACGGCGTCGACGACGATTGGGACAAGTTCGGCAGCTTCGCCGCCTATGACGCCTTCACCCGCGACTGGCTCTCCGCCTGCCGCCGCGTGCTGAAGCCAAGCGGCAGCCTGTGGGTGATCGGGAGCTACCACAATATCTTCCGCGTCGGCGCCACGCTGCAGGATCTCGGCTTCTGGATGCTCAACGACGTGATCTGGCGGAAGACGAACCCCATGCCGAATTTCCGCGGGCGCCGTTTCACCAATGCGCATGAGACGCTGATCTGGGCTTCGACCGGACCCAAGGCCCGCTACACCTTCAACTACGAATCGATGAAGGCGCTGAACGAGGATTTGCAGATGCGGTCGGATTGGCTGTTCCCGATCTGCTCCGGCGCCGAGCGGCTGAAGCAGGATTGCGGGCGGAAGACCCATCCCACGCAAAAGCCCGAGGCCTTGCTCCATCGCGTGATCCTCGCTTCGAGCCATGCGGGCGACGTGGTGCTCGATCCCTTTCTCGGCTCAGGCACGACGGCGGTCGCTGCCAAGCGACTCGGGCGGCACTTCATCGGCATCGAGCGCGAGACGGCTTACGCCGACGCCGCAGAGGCGAGGCTCAAGGCGCTTGCCCCCCTCGATTCCGCTTCGCTCCAGGTCGTCAAAGGCAAGCGCGCTGAGGCGCGCATTCCCTTCGGCGCCCTGGTCGAGCTCGGGCTCATCTCTCCGGGCACCGTGCTTTACGATCAGGCGGCGCGCCATGAGGCCAAGGTGCGCGCCGATGGCTCTATCGCCTCGGCCGGGGCTCAAGGATCGATCCACAAGATCGGCGCCCATGTGCAAGGGGCGCTTGCCTGCAATGGCTGGACCTTCTGGCACTACGAGGCGGAAGGGACGCTCAAGCCGATCGACGCCTTGCGCGAGGCGGCCCGCCGTCAGCTCGAGCCCCAGGCTTAGCCTCTGCCTTCACGGCGTGGGAGATCACTTTCCGCATCAGGGACGGCAGTGCCGCGCCGGCAAGGTCGCGGCGCTTGAGCCAGCGGCAGCGCTCAGGCTCGGCACCCGGCTTCAGTGCCACATCAAACCCGACGTCGGCGCGGTAGATGGAAAGCTCCAGATGAAAATGGGTGAAGGTGTGCTCGACGAGCCCAGGCATCTTCTGCCAATCGGCCTTGAGCGGCGCGTGGTCGCGCACCGACTTTGCGTTCGGCGCCGCATCCTCCCAAGGGGTTGACGGCGTCTCCAGCATACCGCCAAGCAGCCCCTTGAGCGGGCGTTCGCGCAACAGCACGGCGCCATCGGAGCGAAGTGCAACGAAGGCTGCGCCGCGCCGCACCGGGCGCTCTGCCTTCTCCTCGCGGTAGGGCAGCGCATCGGCAAGCCCCTCCGCAAAGCCGCGGCAATCGGGCCTGAGCGGACAGAGGCCACAAGCAGGACGGCGCGGCGTGCAGATGGTCGCGCCCAAATCCATCATGGCTTGCGCGAAGTCGCCAGGGCGCTTCACCGGGGTGAGAGTCTCTGCGAGCGCCCTGATCTCGCTCTTGGCGGCGGGCAGAGGCGTCATGACGGCAAAGAGGCGCGCCACCACGCGCTCGATATTGCCGTCGACCGGCGTCGCGCGCGCGCCGTACGCGATGGAAGCGATGGCGGCAGCAGTGTAGTCGCCGATCCCCGGCAATTGGCGAAGCCCGGCTTCAGTGGAAGGAAACCTGCCGCCGTGACGCTCGACCACGGCGCCGGCGCAAGCATGCAGATTCCGCGCGCGGGCGTAATAGCCAAGGCCGGCCCAGGCGGCGAGCACCTCGCCGAGCTCAGCCTTCGCCAAGGCCTCCACGTCAGGCCAGCGGCGAAGGAAGCTGGCATAGCGCGGCAGCACCGCCTTGACGGTCGTCTGCTGCAGCATGATCTCGCTGAGCCACACACAATATGGGTCGGATTTCTGGTGCGGGGCGCCCCGCCACGGCAGATGCCGCCGCTCGCGGTCGTACCAGGCAAGCACAGCATCGGCGCGGCATTGCCCCTCTAGCCCGGCAAGCGCCGCCTTGACCCGCTGCATCGCCTCAACTCCGCCCGCGCTTCTCCTTGAGCCATGGTGTAAGCTTGGCTGAGGCGAAGCAAGGGGGCGACGCCCGCCCTCCACCGTTAGCTAATCCCATGGACCAGAACGAGCGGAGAGCGCTGGCAAGAGCCGCAAGCGGGGCACGGCCGATCGGCGCCTATGCCGCGCGCGCGCTCGATCCTTCAGCCCGCGCCCGCGGCTTTGCCACCACCGCGCTCTTGAGCGAGTGGCCGGCGATCGTGGGGGCCGAGCTTGCCCAATTCACCATGCCCGACAGGGTGGCGTGGCCGAGGCGCCGGGAGGATGGCGAGGCGGCAAGCCCACAAAGAGGGTGGCGCGGCGAAGGCGCCATTCTCGTGCTCAGGGTCGAAGGGCCCCGGGCCATCGAGGTGCAGCATCGCTCGGGTCAGATCCTCGAGCGGGTCAACAGCTATTTCGGCTATCGGGCCATCGCCGAGCTGCGCATCCTGCAAGCCCCCGTCACGAGAGCGCCTGCGCGCTCGCCCTCTCCGCCGCCGCCCGTCGACACTGACCCGTTGCCCCCTTCGGCCGCCATCGAGGACCAGGGCTTGCACGCCGCACTGTCGCGGCTAGGGTCCGCCACAAGGGCCAGGCTCACAAGAGGTTGAGGGCCGCGCGCTTTTCTCGCTCTTGCCAGGAACGGGGTCTTTCAACGATTGTAGGCCCGGCCTCAGGGCAACGGACATCGACGCAGCATAGGTGGAGTGGCGAGAGTGGCGAAAACCGAGAAACCAGCGACTGGCAAGGCACCGACGGCCAAGACAACGCCCGCCAAGACACCGGCAGGCAAGGCACCGGCCAGCAAGACATCTTCCGGCAAGCCTGAAGCCGAGGAGCCGGCCGGCAAGACGTCAGGCGGAATGGGCAAGGTCGGGCTTTTCGTCATCGCTGCGGTGGCCGCCGCTGCGGTGGCTGGCGGCATCTTCTATCTCCGCGGCGGTTTCAACCATGACGATGACGCCTCAGGGCCGAAAACCGACCCAAACATCGCCGAGCTGATGGCGCCGGGACCGACCGAGGACATCTTCCTCGGGAAGGCCGACGCACCGAACACCATCGTCGAATATGCCTCGATGACGTGCCCCCACTGCGCTCAATTTCACAACACGGTCCTTCCTGAGCTGAAGGCGAAATATATCGATACCGGCCAGGCGCGCTTGGTCTTGCGCGAATTTCCGCTCGACGGGCTGGCGCTGGCGGCCATCATGCTGGCGCGCTGCGCCGGGCCCGACCGCTACTACCCGATGGTCGGCGGTCTGTTCGAGACCCAGCACATCTGGGCGGTTCCGGGCACCGAAGGCAGGGAGAAGCTGCTGCTCATCGCCAAGCAAGCCGGCTTCTCCAAGGAGAGCTTCGACAAGTGCATCGACGACCAGACGCTGCGCGACAAGGTCGTGGCGGAGACCAAGCGTGCCCATGACAAATTCGGCGTCGACTCAACGCCCACCTTCTTCGTGAACGGCAAGCGGCTCACCGGCGAGCATGAGCTCAAGGATTTCGACGCGGCGCTGGGCGGAAAGCCTGAGGAAGGCAAGCCTGCGGGAGGCGCAAGCCCCGCTGAGGGAAGCGCCGCTCCCCCTGAGGGAAGCACCGCTCCCGCCGAGGGCGGCGCAAGCCCACCTGAGGGGACCACCCCAGGCCAATAGGTGCCGGAGCCGATGCTGGTGAAAGCGGCCAGAGCCTCGATCGTCCTCGCGGTCGCCATCGCCTTGTCAGGCTGCGGCGGCGGGGCAATCGGCCCGACGCCTCCGATCGACAAGGCGACCTACGTCCCGCCGCAAGCGGAGCTGATGGCCGAGGCGCCGCTCGGCGACCGCGCGCTCGGCAAGGCGACGGCGCCGGTCACCGTCATCGAATATGTCTCTCTCACCTGTCCCCATTGCGCGAACTTTCAGAAGAACCTATTTCCCCGCGTGAAGAAGGAGTTCATCGACACCGGCAAGGTGCGCTTCATCGTTCGGGAGTTCCCCATCGGCCACACGTCGGGAACGGCGGCCATCGTCAATCGCTGCGCGCCGGCCGACAAATATTTCTTCCTGCTGAACCAGTTCCTGATGCGGCAGCCCGAATGGGTGAGCCAGGAGGTCCGCCCCGACGCCATCTATTCGGTCGCCAAAGCGAGCGGCATGACGCGCGAGACGTTTGACAAATGCCTAACGAATCAAACCATTATCGACGGCTTGACCGAGGTGAAGCAGCGGGGGCGCCAGTTTGGCGTGATCGGTACGCCGACCTTCTTCATCAATGGCCGCAAGGCGCAAGGAGAGGTCACCTTCGAGGAGATCAAGGCCATGATCGAGCAGGCGCCGCCGCCGCAATCGTCATGACCCCTTGTGGGACCCGCGTTGAAGCGTTCGTTCTGCACCGAGAGTTTCCAAAATTAGAGGCACGATCCCCGTGAAGATCACCCGACTCCGCCTTCTCGGCTTCAAGTCCTTCGTCGAGCCGACCGAGCTCCTGGTCGAGCCCGGGCTGACCGGCGTGGTCGGCCCCAATGGCTGCGGCAAGTCGAACCTGCTCGAGGCGCTCCGCTGGGCCATGGGCGAGACCTCCTACAAGAGCATGCGGGGCGGGACGATGGAGGACGTGATCTTCGCCGGCTCAGAGGCGCGCCCGCCGCGCAACACGGCCGAGGTCACGCTGTTCATCGACAACAGCGCCCGCACCGCGCCGGCCGAGCTCAACGACAGCGATACGCTGGAAGTGACGCGGCGGATCGAGCGCGATGCCGGCTCGGCTTATAGGGTCAACGGCAGGGATGCCCGCGCCCGCGACGTGCGCCTCCTGTTCGAGGACGCGGCGACCGGCGCGCGCTCGCCAGCGCTTGTGCGTCAGGGCCGCATCGGCGAGATCGTCAACGCGCCGCCTCAGGAGCGCCGCCGCGTGCTCGAGGACGCCGCCGGCATCGCCGGGTTGCACTCCCGGCGGCATGAGGCTGAACTTCGGCTGAAGGCGACCGAGGCCAATCTCGCGCGCCTTGCCGACCTGATCGGCCAGCTCTCCTCGCAATTGCAGGCGCTGAAGCGGCAGGCCCGCCAGGCGCAGCGCTACCGGGAGATCTCCGGCAAGATCCGCGAGACCGAAGCGCTCCAGCATCATCTCCATTGGACCGCCGCCTGCGCGCTCGTCGAGCACGAGGAAGCCTCCTTCCAGGAGGCCCTCGGCGCCGTGGCGCAAGAGACCAAGGCCGAGGGCGAGGCGTTGCGCCAGCAGGCGGAAGCGGCAGAGAAGCTTCAGCCTTTGCGCGACGAGGAAGCCACCCGCGCTGCCGTGCTGCACCGTTTGAGCGTCGAGCGCGATGCGCTCGAGCGCGAGGAGGCACGCGCCAAGGCGCGCCAGGCCGAGCTCGAGACGCGGCTGGCGCAAGCCTCCCGCGATCTTGCCCGCGAAGAGGAGCATATCGCCGAGGCCGAGGGAATGTTGCGCGGGCTTGGCGAGGAGGGGCGGCGCCTTAAGGCAGCGAGCACCGGCGACCATCAGCAGCCGCAACTGCGCGAGACCGCGGTACGAGCGGTGGAAGCCCTTGCCGCGGCGGAGACGGCTTTGAGCGAGGCTACAGCCACGCTCGCCCAGGCGCGGGCCGAGCGCGACCGCTTGCAAACCGCGCAGGCCGAGCTCAAGGAGCGCGTGGCGCGGCTCACGATCCAGGCGAGCGAGATCGGCGAGGAGCTTGGGCGGCGCGAAGCTGAGAACGACTCCGACAGCGGGCTCACCGACCTCAACGCCGAGCTTACCCGGCTCGCCACCCTGGTCGAAAGGATCGAGGCCGAGCTTGCCACCGCCGAGACGGATGAGGATGCGGCGCGGTTCCACGAGGCCAAGACCCGCGCTCTGGCCGCTTCCGCCAAGCTCGTAAGCCAGGAAGTCGAGACCGAGCTTGCCACGCTGATCAAGCTCTTAGCGCCCGTCCATGACGGCAAATGGTCTCCCATCGTCGATGAGATCAAGGTCTCTTCCGGCTACGAGCAGGCGCTCGGTGCGGCCCTTGGCGACGACCTCGACGCGGCAAGCGACGAGGCGGCGCCGGCCCATTGGCGGCTGGCGGCGGCAGGCATGTCCGACCCTTCGCTCCCTGAAGGCGCTATCCCGCTCGGCCAGTTCGTCAAAGGTCCAGAGGCTCTCGCCCGCCGGCTTGCGCAAATCGGCATCGTCGAGGCCGGGCGTGGGCGCGACCTGCAAGGAGACCTCAAGCCCGGGCAGCGGCTGGTCTCCAAAGAAGGCGATCTCTGGCGCTGGGACGGTTATAGCGTCAAGGCCGGCGCGGCGAGCGCCGCCGGAGCGCGCCTTGTCGAACGGAGCCGGCTCGAAACGCTCAAGGATGAACGAGTCAAAGCTGAAGCCCATTTACGCGCCGCAGAGGCTGAGCTCGTTGAAGCGGTGGCCGGCGCCGAGACGGCAGGGCAGAAGACCAAGGCCCTGCGCCAGAAGGCCAAGGAAGCGCACGCCGGGCTTGACCGGACGCGCGACGCCATCGCCGCCGCCGAGCATGCGGCGCAAGCCAACAGCAAGCAGCTCGGCGCGCTTGCCGAGGCCATCGCCCGCACCCGGGCAACCCAGGATGAGGCGCTTGAGCACGGGACACGGGTCGAGACGGCCTTGCTTGCTCTCGCTCCCCTCTCGTCGCTCGAAGCGGCGCTCGAGGTCGCGCAAGCGCAGGCGGCGGGGAGCCGCTCGGCTGCGGCCCGTGCCGAGGCGACGCTTGAGGGCTTCGAGCGCGAGGTTCGGCTCAGGCAGGAGCGCATGGAGGCGATCGGCGCCGAAGAGGAGCTGTGGCAGAAGCGCATCGCCAATGCGCGCGAGCAGATCGCGACCTTGCGCGCCCGTGAGGAAGAGACGAGCGTCGATCTTGCCGCTCTCGCCAATCTTCCCGCCGAGATCGAGCAGCGCCGGACGAAGCTGCTCGACGCCATCGCGGCGGCCGAGCGCGAGCGAAGCAAGGCCGCCGACGATCTTGCCGTCGCCGAAACCGCGCTGAAGCAGCGCGAGAAGGGTTTGCGCGACGTGCAGGAGCGGCTTTCGGCAGCGCGGGAGGCGCGCGCGCGCGCCGAAGCGCGATTGGAGTCGGCACGCGAGCGGCGGAGCGAAGCGGCGCGCGCCATAAGCGATCAGCTCGACTGCGCGCCAGAGACCTGCCTGGCGCTGTCCGGCGCGAAGGAAGGCGCGGCCATCCCGCCTCTCGCCGAGGTCGAAGGGCGGCTCCTGAAGCTCAAAGGCGATCGCGAGCGGCTCGGCGGCGTCAATCTCAGGGCGGAAGAGGAAGAGGCCGAGCTTGCCTTCAAGCTCGAGGAGATGGAGCGCGAGAAGGCCGACGTCGAGGAGGCCATCGTGCGGCTCCGCCAGGGGATTTCCAATCTGAACCGCGAGGGCCGCAAGCGGCTGCTGGAAGCCTTCGACACCGTCAATGTGCATTTCCAGCGGCTGTTCCAGACGCTGTTCGGCGGCGGCACGGCCGAGCTCAAGCTTGTCGACTCAGACGATCCGCTCGAATCGGGTCTTGAGATCCTCGCCTGCCCGCCCGGCAAGCGCCCGCAAGTGCTGACGCTTCTGTCGGGCGGCGAGAAGGCCTTGACCGCGCTGGCGCTGATCTTCGCCGTGTTCCTCACCAACCCCTCGCCCATCTGCGTGCTGGACGAGGTCGACGCGCCGCTCGACGACGCCAATGTCGAGCGCTTCTGCCGGCTGATGGAGGGGATGGCGAAGGAGACCGACACGCGCTTCCTCATCATCACCCACCACCCTTTGACCATGGCGCGCATGAGCAGGCTGTTCGGGGTGACCATGGCGGAGCGGGGCATCAGCCAGCTCGTCTCGGTGGATCTGGAGACGGCTGAGCGCCTGCGCGACGCCAGCTAGCTACTCCTCCTCTCGAAGCCGCCCCCGCCAGCTCTGAGGGCGTCGATGAAGATGTGTCACAGCAATAATTACGACACCATTGTCCTCCTCGGCATAAACCAAGCCATAGGGAAATCTGCCGAGTTGGCACCGACGCAACTCAACCCCGACAATCTGCCACGCTGCCGGAAACTCCGTTATCTGTTCGACCGCTGTGGTCACTTCCAGCAAGAATTCGACTCCGAGGCCAGCGGCTTGTGATTCGTAGTAACGAACGGCTTCACGCAGCTCAGCTCAGGCGACTTTGAGGAAGCGGACCGTCACCCTTTTGTAAGGCTCGCTATTACCTCCTCAAGGGTAATCGCTTCGATTTCTCCGCGACGGTAGGCGTTGAGCCGGTCGCGAGCTTCCTCAGCCCAGAGCCGATCGATCTCTGGGTCAACCGGGGCAAGACTCCTTTGCAGGTCCTCGATAAGTTCAATTCGCTCTTCGGGCGTCAGTCGCCTGGCTTGTTCGCTCAGGGCCTTTATCTTGGCATTCATCTCGTTCACTCCAAATCGGTCCGATCTTACGGCACTATCGGCCGAAATAGAATTCGTCATGCCCGGCCAGCCCAGGCCATGACGGAGGTCGGTTTGAGGCCCACGAATCCTAGGGTTTCGGCAGCCAGACTTCCTTGACAGGCGCAAATCCCAAACTCTAAGGTGCGCCCCAAGCTTAAGGACCAGCCGGTCCCGCGGGCTCTCCCGGAAACCGAGCAGTGCCAATGGCCGGAGCCGAAAAAGAGTCCGGTCGCACGACGAGCGGCCGTGACGCTGAGGGCATTCGGGGGCGCCTCGACACGCTTGAGGAGCGGATCGCGGCAGCCCGTCTCCGGCACGCTGCACCTCCTGAGCCTGAGGCTCGCGGTGCGGCGATGGGTCAAGCGCTCAGGCTGGCGACCGAGATGGTCGCCGGCGTGGCGGTTGGGGGGTTCATCGGCTGGGCGCTCGACCGCTGGTTGGGCACCGCGCCCTTCCTGATGGTGGTGTTCCTGATCTTGGGCGCCGCCGCCGGGATCATGAATGTAGTGCGGACCGCCAAGACCATGCAGGCCAAGGCCCCGCCAGCCGGCAAGGACCTACCGCAGGATGCAGTGGACGACGACGATGACTAGGGGCGTAGCAGGGTGACCGAGGCAGCAGCAGAAGGGGCAGCGCATGGGGGCGGCGGCAGCCTGCCCAACCCCATGCACCAGTTCGAGATCAAGCGGATCCTCGACCTCCATATCTTCGGCCTCGATGCCTCCTTCACCAATTCCGCCCTGTTCATGGTGATCGCGGCATGTCTCATCACCCTCTTCACCATGGTCGCCATGCGGCGCCGCGCGCTCGTGCCATCGCGGCTCCAGTCCGTCGCCGAGCTCTCCTACGAGTTCGTGGCCAATATGGTGCGCGACAATGTCGGCACCGCGGGGATGCAGTATTTCCCCTTCGTCTTCACGCTCTTCATGTTCGTGCTCACGCTGAACATGCTCGGCATGCTGCCCTATTCCTTCACCGTGACCAGCCACATCATCGTCACCTTCGCGCTTGCCGCCTTCGTCTTTCTCGGCGTGACGCTGCTCGGCTTCATCAAGCACGGGGTGAAGTTCCTAAAGCTCTTCGTGCCGTCAGGCATACCCGTGGTGATGCTGCCGCTGCTCGTGGTCATCGAGGTGATCTCGTATCTGACGCGCCCGCTCTCGCTCTCGGTACGGCTGTTCGCCAACATGATGGCCGGCCACACCATGCTGAAAGTGTTCGGCGCCTTCGTGGTGGCGCTCGGGCTATTGGGCGGCTGGGCGCCGCTCGCCTTCATGGTGGCGTTCACCGGCCTCGAAATCCTGGTCGCGTTCCTGCAGGCCTATGTCTTCGCCATCCTGACTTGCATCTATCTCAACGACGCGATCCATATGCATCATTGAGCGCGGAAGCCTTTGTCTTTGTCCTTGAAATTCAGCCGCATGGGAGGAAATCTATGGAACCACAAGCAGCCAAGCTGATCGGCGCAGGACTTGCCTCGATCGCTCTGGTCGGCGCCGGCATCGGCATCGGCACGATCTTCGGCAACTATCTGCAAGGCGCGCTGCGCAACCCTTCGGCGGCGCCGGGGCAGTTCGCCAATCTTCTGCTCGGTTTCGCCCTTGCCGAAGCCACCGGCCTGTTCGGCCTCGTGGTGGCGCTGATCATCCTGTTCGTGTTCTAGGCTTTTGGAACGCGTTCCTTCGGGGACACGTGCAGCGACCATGCCGCAACTCAATCCGCTCGACTGGGCGCCCCAGCTCATCTGGCTCCTCATCACCTTCGGCATTCTCTATCTGCTGATGGTGTATGTGGCGCTGCCGCGCATCGGCGGCGTGATCGAGGCGCGCACCGCCCATATCGCCAAGGATCTCGCCGCCGCGGATAAGCTCAGGCGGCAGACCGAGGAAGCGATCGCGGCTTACGAGCAGGCGCTCGCCGAGGCGAAGCAGAAGGCGCATGCCATCATCGAGGAAGGCCGCGCCAAGCTCAAGGAAGAGACGGCGAAAGAGCGCGCCAAGCTCGATAGCGAGCTTGCCAAACGCGGCGCGGAAGCCGAGGCCCGCATCAACGAGGCCAAGATTTCGGCCATGCGCGAGGTGAACGCCATCGCGACCGACGTTGCCGCCGACATCGTGCGCCAGCTGATCGGGGCAGCTCCGGCCAAGGCCGACATCGCCAAGGCGGTCGAAGCCGCGCGGAAAGAGTAGCCCCATGGAGTTCATCTACGAACCGGAATTCTGGGTCGCGGTTTCGTTCTTCCTGTTCGTCGGGGGCGTGCTCTATCTCGGGGTGCACAAGAAGATCGCCGCAGCGCTCGACCATCGCGCCGAGATGATCGCCAAGGAGCTCGACGAGGCCAAGCGCTTACGCGAAGAGGCGGAGAAGGTGCTCGCCGACTATCGGCGGAAGCAGGGCGACGCGGTCAAGGAAGCTCAAGCCATCATCAACCTTGCCGCCAAGGAGGCGGAGATCCTTGCCGCCGAGACGCGACGCTCCATGAAAGAGCATTTCGAGCGGCGCATGAAGCTTGCCGAGGAGAAGATCGCCCGCGCCGAGACCGAGGCCTTGCGCGAGGTGCGCGCCGCCGCAGCCGATGCGGCCGTCGCGGCAGCGCGGAGCGTGATCGCCGCGAAGCTCACGCCGGAAGCTGCCGACAAGCTCGTCAAGCAGGGTATCGACGCGCTGAAGTCCAAGCTGAATTAGAAGGGGGCGCAACTGAGACACCTCCTTCCCTGACGTAGGCGGCTATGACCGGCTTCCCGACGCACCTGCTTGATGGACTCGATAACGCTGCCTTCGAGACCATCTGCCGGTCGGCAACGAGTACCCGGCACAAGTTCAAGTATGGCGATGTCAGCGTCCACATGACGCGCGCCTGGAAATTGGCCAAGCGCCTCGACCTTCACAAATCGGAACCGCTAGACATTATCGACCTCGGTCTTGGCGCCGGGTACTTCGTCTATATCTGTCGGCGTCTCGGCCATCGGTGTGAGGGGCTCGACCGGCCCGGCTTCGATCTCTGGCAGAGAATTCGGGAGTGGCTCGGCATAACCGATATCGTTGAGCACACGATCGAGCCGAACGTTCCCCTGCCGGAACTCGGACGCTTCGATCTCGTCACGTCCTTTGCCTGTCCCTTTAACTATGCCCGCGATGAGAACCGCCTATGGACCGTCGCCGAGTGGTCCTTCTTGCTGGACCAGCTGCGCGATAGGGTCTTGAAGACGAATGGGCGCTTGGCGTTGAAATTGCGGCAGCACTACCCTGGCGGATACGAGCCCACCGAGCAGGAGACCAACGCTTTCGCCGAGCTCTGCCGCAATCGCGGCGCGAGCGAGGGATCGCCGATCGTCTTCGAACCGCTGCGATAAATGCGGTGGCGTGCCCCAGAGAGGCGCCCGCTACCCAGCACCCGGCACGTTGTGGTCGAAGGCGACGAACACCTTGTAGTCCTCGGGCCGCGTGCCGACCTGGATGGGGAAGGCGATCTCCCGCACCATGGAGAAATAGCCGACCGGGTCGCCTTGCGGGATGGTGGTGGCGATGCTCATCTTATCGGTGGCGAGCGTCTTCTGCTCGGTGCCAGCGACGCGGATGCTCACGGGCAGGTTCACCGTGCCCGGGGCGCCCTTGGGCCCGAGCAGCACGCGCCCGGCAAAGCCGTATTTAACGACGACGCGGTCGGAATAGATCTGGCATTCGCGCGCCATCTTGGTGATCTCGCCGCGATGGATGACGGCGAGGCTGTCGCCGGTATGGCCCGGCTGGTAGATGGTGAGCAGCCGGTCGCGCGGCCAGGCCACGACCTGCGGGCAATGGGAGCTCAAGCCCCCCGGCAGGTCCTCCCCCGAATCAGCCTTGGCCGTCTCGAGCAGGCGGTCAGGGGTTACTGCGGAAGCAGAGGTGTCCTCGCTGCCCGAGCGGAAGGGATTGGAAAGCTTGGAGACGGCGCAGCCGGAGACGACAACGGGAACGGCAAGCAGCCCCGCGAGGCAGCAGGGGCGTAGCCACCAAAGAACGTCGGAACGCCTCAACTCACCCCGTCCTCGGCTTGACATGCCAGGCATCCCCGACTGATATGCCGGGCTTGACCTAATTGCTTTGATGATGTCGCAGCGGCCGGTTCCCGCAATGGTCGCCAAACTATCCGCACTCGGTAAGCGCGACAAGGCCAGACTTGAACCGCTCACGGCCCGGCCGTTCGCGGCTCGCTCAACCTCCTCCCGGGGCGCCGATGACCGGCATGATTAAGGCTAATGGGCGGCGATTCGACCGTCCTCCACTCACCATCTATCTCGCCGCCCCACGAGGGTTCTGCGCCGGCGTCGACCGCGCCATCCAGATCGTCGAGCTGGCGCTCGCCAAATATGGCGCGCCCGTCTATGTGCGCCATGCCATCGTCCACAACCGCTACGTGGTGGAGACGTTGAAGGCCAAGGGCGCGATCTTCGTCGAGGAACTTGACGAAATTCCGCATACCGGCGCGCCTATCGTGTTTTCCGCCCATGGCGTGCCGAAAGCCGTGCCCGAGGCGGCCAAGCAGCGAAACCTGTTCTATCTCGATGCTACCTGCCCGCTGGTGTCGAAGGTGCATATCGAGGCCGCGCGCAAGTTCGGCGAGGGACACGATATCCTCCTGATCGGCCATGCAGGCCATTCCGAGGTGATCGGCACCACGGGGCAGCTGCCTGCGGGCGCCGTGCATCTGATCGAGACGGTCGACGACGCGCGAGCCTTCAGTCCAAAGAACCCAAACAAGCTTGCCGTGATCACCCAGACCACGCTCTCGGTGGACGACACCAAGGAGATCTTGGGCGTGCTGAAGGCCCGCTTCCCGCTGATGGTCACCCCGCGCAAGGACGATATCTGCTACGCCACGACCAACCGCCAGGACGCAGTGAAGCGCATCGCGCCGCGCTGCGACCGCATGATCGTGGTGGGCTCCCCCGACAGCTCGAACTCGCTCCGCCTCGTCGAGGTCGCCGAGCGCGCCGGCTGCCCCTATGCCATGCTGATCGAGCGGGTGGCCGAGATCGACTGGAACGCTTTCGGCGGCATCGAGAGGCTTGGGGTCACGGCGGGAGCCTCGGCGCCGGATGTGCTGGTGGACGAGATCATCGACGCCTTCAAGGCGCGCTTCGCGGCCAAGGTCGAGACCGTCACTACGACGGAAGAAAGCATCGCCTTCAAATTGCCGCGCGAGCTTAGAGAGATGCCGGCGCTCTAGATGGCCGTCTATACCGACGTCTCTGACGAAGAGCTCGAGGCCTTCATCGGAAGCTACACCATCGGCGCGCTTACCTCCTTCAAGGGCATCGCCGAGGGCGTCGAGAACTCGAACTACCTCGTCCACACCGAGACCGGGCGCTACATCCTCACGCTGTACGAGAAGCGGGTGGCGCGCCAGGACCTCCCCTATTTCCTCGCGCTGATGGAGCATTTGGCCGCGCGCGGCATCACCTGCCCGCTTCCCGTCCACGACCGGGAGGGCCGCACGCTGAAAGAGCTTGCCGGGAAGCCGGCAGCGCTCATCACCTTCCTCGAAGGCTTGTGGGTGCGGCGGCCAAGCATCGAGCATTGCGCGGGGCTTGGTGAGGCTCTCGGCCGTTTCCATCGGGCCGGCGCCGACTTCCCCATGCACCGGGCCAACAGCCTGTCGCTGCCGGGCTGGCGCTTGCTGTTCGCCTTGATCGGGAAAAGCGCCGATAGAGTGACGCCGGGGCTGGTGGCCGAGATCGAGAAGGAGCTGCTTCATCTTGAGCAGCACTGGCCTGCCCATCTGCCGCAAGGCGTGATCCATGCCGATCTCTTCCCCGACAATGTCTTCTTTCTCGGCGATAAGCTCTCGGGCCTGATCGACTTCTATTTCGCCTGCAACGACATGCTCGCCTATGACGTCGCCGTCTGCCTCAACGCCTGGTGCTTTGAGCCTGACGGGAGCTTCAATGTGACCAAGGCGCGGGCGTTGCTGCAGGCTTACGAAAGCGTGCGGCCGTTGAGCGCGGCCGAGCTTGAATGGCTGCCGACGCTTGCCCGCGGTGCCGCGCTCCGCTTCCTCTTGACGCGCACCTACGACCTGCTCAACACCGACGCCAACGCGCTGGTCAAGACCAAGGACCCGAACGAGTATCTGCGCAAGCTACGCTTTCATCAGCGGGTCAAGTCCTACCGCGATTACGGGCTCGGGGAGCACTGAGCATGGCGGCGCGGCCCAAGGTGGTCATTCATACCGACGGCGCCTGCTCGGGCAATCCGGGGCCGGGCGGCTGGGGCGCGATCCTTGAGTCGGGCGCGCATCGCAAGGAGCTCAAGGGCGGGGAGCCCGTGTCGACCAACAACCGCATGGAGCTGACCGCGGCGATCGAGGCTCTCGAGGCGCTGAAGTCTCCCTCTGACGTCGATCTCTACACGGACTCAAATTACCTCAAGGGCGGCATCACGAGCTGGATCAAGAGCTGGAAGAAGAATGGCTGGCGCACGGCCGATCGTAAGCCGGTGAAGAACGCCGAGCTATGGGAGCGGCTGGAGAAGGCCGCTTCCCGCCACACGGTGCACTGGCACTGGGTCAAGGGCCACCACGGCCATGACGCGAACGAGCGGGCCGACGAGCTCGCCCGCGAAGGCATGGCCCCGTTTCTCGGCGAGCGCCGCAGGAGCGCCAAGGCCGAAGGCTGAGATCGATTTTCGAAACACCCCTCACCCTTCTCGCCATGCGACTTGCGCAGAGCTTCGCTCGCGCAAGATCGCGACGGAAAGCCCTCTCCCACAAGGGGCGAGGGGATCCGTGACGCTGCCGCGAGTCCAACCCCTCTCCTTTCGTGGGAGAGGGTGGCTTGGACCTTTAGGTCCAAGCCGGGTGAGGGGGTCGCGGCGAAGGCTTACAGCTGCTCGAGGATTTTCGCGGCGGTGCTGACGTCGGCCACGCCCGGCGAGTCCTCGACGTTCAGCGCCTCGATCACGCCGTCATCGACGAGCGCCGCGTAGCGCTTGGAGCGAATGCCGAGACCGACGCCGCTGCCATCGAAATCCATGCCGATCTTCTTGGTGAACTCGGCATTGCCGTCCGACAGAAACAGCACCTTGCCCTTGCCGCCCGAGGCTTCCTCCCAGGCGCCGAGCACGAAGGGGTCGTTCACGACAACGCAGGCCACCGTGTCGATGCCCCGCTTCTTGAAATCGCCGGCGCTCTCGATGAAGCCCGGAAGGTGCTTCAGATGACAGGTGGGGGTGAAGGCGCCGGGCACCGCGATCAGCACCACCCTCTTGCCGCCGAACACCTCGGCCGTGGTCAGCGTCTTGATCCCGTCGGGGCTCATGACCCTGAAATTGGCCTCGGGCAGGCGGTCTCCGATCGTGATGGCCATGGGGCTCCTCCTGAAATTTCGCTGCACTCGTTGGGAGGCACCATACCGGCTTCGGTGATGAGGGCCAAGGCAACTACTCCGCTTTCCAGACCGTCTCGCTGGAGCCGCCGTCGGAGATAAGCGTTAGCGTCAAGGATTTGCCTTTGACGGAAGCCGCTTCTCCAGGCGAGGCGAAGGCGACGGCGAAGCGCTGCTTGCCGGCGGCAAGAGGCCCTACCAGGTTCGGCACCGGGACGAAAGTCTCGCCTCCGTCGATGAAGAGGTCGGTCCCGGTCGCATCTGGGGAAAAGAGCGCGTCGATGAGAAGCGAGGGGGTTGCGTCGTCGAGATTGGCGGTGATGGCCTCGACCCTCGGCAGCGCGGCGGGGAGAGCGGGCTTCGGCACGCGGGCGAGCGCGCTCTCAAGC
>JBGQMX010000022.1:0-27625 GCA_041500805.1 Methyloceanibacter sp. | reverse complement strand
GCGCGCGAGGTCGGCATCGAGACCTGGCATGCCGAGCTGAAGCCCGCCGACAAGATCGCCTGGCTCGACGCGCGCTCGGCTGAAGGCCGCAGGGTGCTGATGGTGGGCGACGGGCTTAATGACGCGCCTGCGCTCGCCGCCGCTCATGCCTCAATGTCTCCGGCGAGCGCCGCCGATATCAGCCAGCGCGCCGCCGATTTCGTCTTTCAAGGCGAGAAGCTTGCGCCTGTCCTGGAGGCCATCGCCACGGGCAAGCAGGCGCGAGCCATGGCCTTGCAGAACTTCACCGTCGCCGCCGTGTACAACGTCATCTGCGTGCCGCTTGCCATGGCAGGCCTGGTCACGCCGCTGATCGCGGCAATCGTCATGTCGACCTCCTCGATCCTGGTCACGGCCAACGCGGCGCGCCTGGCGGGGAGGGGAGGGTCATGACGGCGCTCGCCTGGCTCGTGCCGGCGGCACTCCTGCTCGGCGGCTTGGGGCTCGTCGCCTTCCTTTGGGCGCTGCGCTCCGGCCAGTTCGAGGACTTGGAGGGCGCTTCCTACCGCGCGCTCGAGGACGATCCTCCCGACGACGACCAAGACCGCGCTCAACAATGACCGGCCTCAAGGACATAGACTATGTCCTCGCCAAGCTTGCATTCATGCGCGCGGAGGGGATTTGGCCGAACGGTCTGCGCTATCTGTGGACCGATGCCTTCGGCCTCGTCCTTCTCGTCTCGCTCTACGAAGAGCTGAAGGAGGAGCGGTTCCTCGACGAGGCCGAGTGGCTGGTAGCCGAGGTCGAGCGCGTGCTCGGGCGGAAGCGCGGCATCCGCATCGGCGAGGAGGCCGACCGCGACGGCCAATATTTCCACTACCTCGCCATGTGGCTCTATGCCCTTGCCGTGCTCGGGCGGCTCAAGCCTTCCTATCGGGAGCGCGGCGTGGCGTTAGCGCGCGACATCCATGGCCCGTTCGTCGTTCCCGGCCGCGGTGTCATCTGGAAGATGAAGGAGGACTTGAGCGGGCCCTATCCCAGCTACGGCTTCGGCGCGCTCGATGCGTTCGACGGCTATGTGTCCTACCGGCTCCTCGACGAGGCGGCCTTGGCCCTGGAGATCGCCGAGATGGGCGAGATCATCGACAAGACCGCCGGCGATCTCGTCATCACCCAGGATCTCGGGCTCGGGATGATGCTGTGGATGACGCATTTCTTTCCGGAGGAACCATGGGCCGAGCTGCAGAAGCGCCGCTCGCTTGCCATGCTCGACCGGATGTGGGTGGAGGAGGGTTATTTCGCGCGCGAGCCTTATCTGCCGGAGATGCGCTTCGCCTTCACCAATTACGGCGTCTCGGTAGGCTTGCAGGCGGTCGGCGCGATGCCCGACCGGGTCGAGCAGCTCAACACCTATTTCGAGCGCTACCGCTCCGGCGACGAATATGACCGCGCCGCCATTACTCATGTGATGGCGTGTAGCTCCCATTTTCCAGGGCTGCTGCTCCAGTAGGGCAGCAAGCAACGCGTCTCTAGCATCGGCAGCTGTGCCCGCTTGCCTTGCCCAGAGCAGCACGAACGAGTGATGGCCGCCTTAGCTGCGAACGAGGCGGGGGCGCCTACGTGGGCGGGCTAGTCCGCTTCTTGGCGTAGAATGGGTTGAGCGTCACCCGGCCGCGGCGCGGCGCTCATCGTCGGAGGCCACCATCGTCTCGGCCTTGGGCGCAGGCTCAAGTGCCGCGGCGATAGCGTCGTCGACCGTTGATAGCCAGACAAGGCGCACGGCCTTGCGCGCGGCCTCCGGCACGTCCTCATAGTCCTTCTTGTTGCGCTCGGGCAGCATCACCGTGGTGATGCCGGCGCGCACCGCCGCCAGCACCTTGTTCTTGACGCCTCCGATGGGCAGCACCAGGCCGCGCAGCGAGATCTCGCCGGTCATGGCCGTATCACTCCTGACCGTCCTGCCGGTGAGCAGAGAGACGAGGGAGGTGAACATAGCGACGCCTGCGCTCGGGCCGTCCTTGGGGATGCCACCGGCCGGCACATGGACATGGATGTCGGACTTCTCGAACAGGGCAGAGTCGATGCCGAGCGTCGACGCGCGCGCCTTGACGAGGCTAAGTGCGGCTTGGGCGCTCTCCTTCATGACGTCGCCGAGCTGGCCGGTGAGGATCAATCTGCCGCCGCCCGGCACGCGCGCGGCCTCGACGAAGAGGATGTCGCCGCCGGTCGGCGTCCAGGCGAGCCCGGTCGCGACCCCCGGCACGCTCGTGCGCATCGCCACCTCGCTCTCGAAGCGGCGGGGCCCTAGAATTCCGTGCAGGTCGGACGCGGCGATGGTCTCGCGGCCCGTATTGCCTTCGGCGATGTGCATCGCCACGCGATGGCAGATGGCGCCGAGCTCGCGCTCCAGATTGCGTACGCCGGCCTCGCGCGTGTAGTCGCGGATGATGGCGCGGATGGCGTCCTCGGCGATCTCGCATTGCTCGGGCGTCAGGCCCGTGGCGGCGAGCTGGCGCTTCACCAGATAGCGCTTGGCGATCTCGACCTTCTCGTCCTCGGTATAGCCGGGGAGTTCGATCACCTCCATGCGGTCGCGCAAGGGGCCGGGGATCTGGTCGAGCACGTTGGCCGTGCCGATGAACATCACCCGCGACAGATCGAAGGGGATGCCGAGATAGTTGTCGCGGAAGGTCGAATTCTGCTCAGGGTCGAGCACCTCCAGCAGCGCCGCCGAAGGATCGCCTTGGAAGCTCGCGCCGAGCTTGTCCATCTCGTCGAGCATGAGCACGGGGTTGCGCGTGTCGGCCTTGCGGATCGACTGGATGACGTTGCCGGGCAGCGCGCCGATATAGGTGCGCCTGTGGCCGCGGATCTCGGCCTCGTCATGCACGCCGCCTAAGCTCAGCCGCACGAATTTGCGGCCCATGGCGCGCGCGATCGACTGGCCGAGCGAGGTCTTGCCGACACCGGGAGGGCCGACGAAGCAAAGGATTGGGCTCTTGCCGTCAGGCTTCAGCTTGCGCACGGCGAGATATTCGAGGATGCGCTGCTTGACCTTGGGCAGGCCGTAATGGTCCTCGTCGAGGATGCGCCGCGCCTCGGCGATGTCGATCCGCTCGTCCGAGAGCTTCGACCAGGGAAGCTCGATCAGCCAATCGAGATAGCTGCGCACCATGCCGTGCTCGGCGCTCGCCTCTGACATGCGCTCGAGCCGCTTCAGTTCCTTCAGCGCCTGTTTCTCGGCCTCCTCGGACATACCGGCCTTGGTGACCGCCTCGCGCAGCTCGGCGATCTCGGCCTGGCCTTCCTCGCCTTCGCCGAGCTCCTTCTGAATCTGGCGAAGCTGCTCGCGCAGGATGTGCTCCCGCTGGCGCCCGGCAAGGGATTCTTGCGTCTGCTCGCCGATCTGCTTGGAAAGCCGCAACACCTCGATCTGCTGGGCGAGATAGCGCAACAGCTTGTCGAGACGCTCGGAGACCTCGAAGGTCTCCAGCAGGTCCTGCTTCTCCTTGGACGTGAGGTCGGAGACATTGGCGATGAAGTCGGCGAGCTGCGACGGCGACTGGATCTGCTCGATCGCACCGGCGATCTCCGTGGGCACGTTGGGCAGCAGCGAGATGACCTCGCGCGCGCGCTCCCTCAGCTGATGGATGCGGGCGGCGATCTCGGTGGAATAGATTTCGGCCTCGCCCACCTCGTCGACGCGGGCGACGAGATAGGGATAGCCCGGCAGAAACTCGACCACGCGGAAGCGCCTCTGGCCGCGGGCGATGAGGTGATGGCCGCCGTCCGGCGCGGTCACGTAGCGCAAGATCTCGGCGACGGTGCCGATGCGGTGAAGATCCTCGGGCCCGGGGCTTTCGACGGAAGGGTCGCTCTGCAACAGGACGCCGACCGGCCGGTCGGCCTGGGCTGCGGCTTGCGCGCCGGCGATGGATTGCGGGCGCCCCAGCGTCAGCGGCGTCACGATGCCGGGGAACAGCACGGCATTGCGCAGCGGCAGGATGATCAGCGCGCCGGCGGGCAGCGGCGTTTCCGATTTCGACTCATCGGCCGGCTTGGCCGACTGGGTGCTGTCGTTCATCGCAACGGACTTCGGTTCCAGCAGACTTTGGTTCATGACTTGCTTTGGTTCATGACTTGGCAAAAGTGAGCACGAGGCAGCCGTTCACCAGCTCCCGCTCGGAGAGGCGCAAGCGGCTCACGCGAAGCGCGATGCGCCGCTCGAACCGCCCGTAAGGAATCTCGAGCCTTATGATATTGGCGTTCTTGCCGCCCGACGGCAGGGGGCGCATTCCGGCAATGATCAGCACGTCGCCCTCCATGTCGACCCGCACGGCCTCCGGCGCCACCCCGGGGAGGGCGGCGATGATGTAAAGCTGCCGCTCGGTCTCGAACATGTCGATCGGCGGCTCCCAGCGAGCGCCTCCGCGCGCGGGCTCGAAAAACTGGCGGTGAAGCTGCTCGGCCTGTTTCAGCAGGGTGCAAGCTTCCGCCCACATCTGGTTTTTCGGGTCACGCGTCACGCGAGCCTCTTAAAGCTATGCGATCAATCTTAGCGCCCACCCAACCCTCTGGAAATGACGCAGCGCAAAGACGGTGGAAGCGCGATGAACGCGAACCCCTTGGAGGACCGGTAATATTGGTGGCTGTCACTCCCGCGACAAGGGGCGGGGGTTGGCGATTGCCAGAGGGGAGATCAGGGCCCCGGAGGCTCGGCCGGCCTCGCGCAGTACTCATTTACTTCAGTCACGGTCGACAACAGACGTGCCTGACCGGGACTTAAGCAGGACATTGCGCGCAGAGTCACCCTTAAGCCGGCATCAGGCTGTGCCTGGAGGGCTTCGCCCAGACAAGCTTGCCGCCGGACAAAGCGGAGCGCGCCCTTGGAGAAGCCTGCCACCACGATTCCAATCGTGCCGCCGACGACCTGCGGTCCCGCTTGCATCCGTTGACATTCTCTTGTGCTTATGGCGCCGCCGCAGCAGAGCGCGAGCTCCATGACGCCAACGATTTGTACATGATCCCCGTCGCGAATTGACAGGGGTTGTGTGGGATTAGGATACCGCGCGGCAAGGCTGGCGCGAGCTGCGAGGCGTTGCCGCTACCTTGGTCCGGAAGTGGCCGAGCCGGCGAAGATGCCTGCCGCCCTATAGGCGTCACTGCCTACATTCCAATTGCCCAGCACGCCGCCGGCTTTGATGATTTGGCCATTTACAATGTTATTGGCGAAGGAGCCGGTGACGCCGCCGGTCATGGTATCGATCGTTGGGCCGGCGGTTTGGCTAAGCGAGCCACCGAATTTATTGAAGTCCAAGCTGGGTTGGGTGAGTTGATTTGGCGTATTGCCGTATGGATTGGTGCTATAGGAGCGCCCGTCGAAATTGCTGATGGTGAGATCGCCTTTGCGGGCGGCGAAGTCCCAACTCATCGCCAGGTCGCCCGCAGCGACATAGGTCTGCCACTGAGTCCCGGTTAGCTTGGCGACGTCGCCGAGAACGTGGCCTTCATAGGTCGCGGTGGCGTGTTGGATGCCCAGCGCTGTGATATCAGTAGGAGAGGTAAGGTCGCCAGCCACCCACCAGCCGAGATGGACATCCACGGTGGAGGTCGCGTTGCCGTTATTGGGGTCTGCAAAGTCCGTGCGCGTGCCCCAAGCGCCCCATTTCAGGAAATCGCAGCTGGTGCAGAAAGGCCTGACACCCGATCCGTGCGAGGTTTCGGGGAACGTGTCGGGGAAGAAGCTCATCACGTTGAGCTGATCGCCGCTGACCAGATAGGCTGTAGAGGATGCGGACGAGGACGGGGTCGCCGGGAGCTCGTCGCCGTACTTAAGGACCGACACAGTCGTCGTTCCAGGCGTTTCGATGGCAGCATAGTGCAAGTTGTCGATAAAGGCCGAACGCCCGTGGACAGCGGCTCCAGTATCGCCAAAGCCAGTATCGCCAAAGCCAAGAGTGACGCCGCCATAACTGTCGTGAGGATCCCCAGGCTCCCCATCGGGATCAGCCTCGGCCACTGTGAGGCTTGCCGATAGCGTGTTTTGCTGGGGATCGAAGGTGATGCTGAAATCGCCGGGCGACCCGCTCGTAAGGACGCCGACAGACGAGCCGGTGCCGTTAAGGCCAGATCGAACCTCAGCCTGTCCGGGCAGCGGCTGCCCGTAGATGCCGGCCGCGTAGCCCTCGAACTTGCCGGCGTATGTCTGGGGTTGTGGCTGTAGGATTCCAAGGCCGACGCCGACATGGTAGGTCGCGCCGGATTGATTTTGGGGCGTATCATTGACCCCGGCGATGGGATTGAGAGGTTGATCGCGAAACAGATTGTGGCTGACAGTCGAATCCGCGCCAATAACGACATTCGGAGTGTCGCTTCCAAGGAAGTGCGAGCCGTCGGGCCCGGCAAGAGTCGCGACGTCTCCGGTAAAGGCAAGAGTTTCCCGACTCGTCGAGGTCGAGCATCCGCCCTCCCCGCAGACATTCGCCGCAAAGTCCACGTTCGCGCCGCCGCGCCTTGCGCCAACGAGGCCGCCATTTGCGACGTCGCCGAGGGCCACATTCACAAAGGACTGCTGGTCGAAGGAGATCGGGGCTTCGGAGTTGGCGGGCGTGGTGTTGATGTAGAGGCTGGTTTGCAGCCAAACCGCACGGCTCGGGTCGTTAACGGACGCGCTGTCCTTTTCGAGGTAGAGCAGCGGCGAGATCGAAGGTGGCGGCTTGTTGGGGTCAACCTCAGGCGAGGACTGGGCGCTGGCAAAGGGCCCGAACGCGCCACCCTGCACCTGCACAACATCGGGCGTTAAGACAAAGACGTACGTCTTTCCAGCCGGCGTGCCGAAATCATAGCCTTTGCCGCCAAACACGAGGAGAGGGTCAGCACTCGGACCGTTATTGATATCGAGGGCATTTGTACTGATGCTCGGACCCTGTGGTACTCCCACCACATGATAGGCGAAGAAATCTTTCTTCAGTACGGCCAGCCCTTCGTAAGTCGTGGTCTGACCGCTCTGGGTGACGGTGGCGTGGTCGTTGACGGTGATGGGGCAGACGCCGTTCACACATTGTAACGTCGCCGGAAAATCGACATTGAGCGGGTTGGTGACTGAAACGGTCCCAGTGAGACGCCCATTCTGAAGGCTGAACGGCCCGGTGAAATCATCTCCGGTCGAGGTGCCGGGCGCGGTCAGCACGCGCGCGGTCACCGGGAGCGGCGGCGGTGGCGGCGGCGGGTTGGTCGTCGTGTCGGTCGGCGGCGGGTTGGTCGTGTCGGTCGGCGGCGGGTTGGTCATGTCGGTCGGCGGCTTACTCTCCTGCTTATCCAGAGCGCCCTGGATCTGGTCGGTGTTGGCGTCAGATATCAAGTCTTGCAGACTAAGGGTCTCAACGGCGGTGTACTTGCTGCCGGGTTGCGGTCCAGTGCCGGTACCGCCATTGGGAGTGCCGGTACCGTTTGTATTGCCGTTGGTCAATGCCGCCATGATGGTGTTCACGTCGGCTGAGGTCGTGGGCCGGATGGTCGGCGCTGTGCCCGTGGTGTCGATGGTGTTGCCCGGCTGAAACACGGTGTAGCTCTGCCCGTTCTTGCCGGTCAGCGTCATGTTCACGCCGTAGAGGAACGAGAACACGCCCTTGCCGCCGTTCACGCTGCCCTGGAACATGCCGCCGCGGATGGCGAGCGCGCCGGCGGGGGTGTTGACGGTGACGCCTTCGTCATTCTTGGAAATCTTGCCGCCCACGAAGCGCATCACGCCCTTGGAGAAGGAGGCCACCACCTCGCCGGTCTGCTTCTTCGGGTCGTAGACGAATTTGTCGATGACGAGGTCGGAGCCGGGGCCGACGGTGAAGGTCGAGCCGTCGACTAAAAGCACCTGCACCAGACCGCTTCCAGTGGTGTTAATGCGCTCGTTGAAGAAGATCGATTTGCCGATGTTGAGCTGGGTCCGCTCGGAGCCGCTCAGGCTCGAGAACGCATCGGGGTTGACGGCGGCGGCGACGCCGACCTTGTCGGCTTCGGCCGGCGAGATCGAGGTGGCAAGGGCGAGGAAGAGCAGCCCAAGGCAGGCAGCCGCGCTCGCCCGTCCAGCCAGGACGTCCGCCGCAAAGACGACTGTGCGCGTGCCATCCCTCAGAACCTCTTCTGGACCCCAACCAGAGCGGTCAAATCGGTGAACGCCCTTATATCATAGTTTGACTCCTGGTCGCGATACTCAACCTGGGGCACCAAAGCCCAGGTTTCCGCCACTGGCAGCACCAGGGCGCCGCGGGTCCAGAAGACGCGGTCAGTCTCTGCCACGTTCGAATTGATGGTCGGGTCGGGGTCGTCATAGTCCCTGCGAATCGCTCCGGCACCGAACTGAAACGTCCACGGATATTGGGCCTGCCACAGCGGATTATTGAAGGTCCAGGCGAAGCCACCGGAGGCGGCGATCTCCCAGTCAGAATAGAAGTCGGCCTTCGAGTCCTCGCGCTGGGCGTAGCCCTGCGTGGTGATCACGAATCCAGGCGAGACATAATAGGAGTAGGTCGCGCCGAAGCGGGTCTGCGGACCGTTGCGCAGCGTATTGGTGGGAAGGTTAGAAGTGTCGTTGAACTCGCGCACGCGCGTCTCGAGCCTCGCATCGAGCACGCTCCGCTCGGCGGCGAAGCTCAAGAGACGCACGCCGGCGCCGGGCGCGCTGAAATATGGATCGTAGCCGAGATAAGCGAGGTCGCCGATGCCGTAGATGAAGGCGCGCGTGTTGTCGGCGCCCCAGCGCTTCATGTTGAAGCTGGGCCCCAGCGTGACCTCGAAGAAATCGAGGCTCACGTCCTGGAGCTCGTTCTCGAAATAGGCGGTCGAGTAGGCGAGTGCGTCGAGCTCGATGCGGTCGCCTTGCTTGAGGTTCCAGTTGTAATGCAGCGTGCCGATATCGAGCGCGCTCCAGCCCGGCTTCCCGACCGACTGCTCGTCGATGGTGAAGTCGATGCCGTTCAGCGCGACGCTCTGCGTGCCGGGACCTGAATTCGCATTGCTCTCCCAGCGGATGGCCGAGAACAGCGTGGCAGAGAAGGGCGGCGGGTCGGCGGTTAGCGCGAGCTGCTGCAGGTAGAGCTTGATCTGCTCGGCGATCGCGGGCGGCACATTCGGATTGGCAAGCGCCTGCGCGAAATAGCTGCGGGCCACCTCGTAGGCGCCGAGGCGATAATAGAGGACGCCGAGCTCGAGCTGCAGCCGCGGCGTGTTCGGCGCATAGATCAGCATGCGCTCGAGCGTCGAGATCGCGCCCTCGTAGTCGCCGGCTTGGGAGGAAAGCGTTGCGTATTCGAAAGCGATGTCGAGATCGCTAGGCCGCGCGAGCATCTGCTTGAGCAAGGTGTCGCGGCGCGCGTTGACCTCCTCGGGCGTGAGGCGCTCAACAGCGGCGCTCGAATCGCCGGCGGCAAAGCAAGGCATGGCCCCGCCCGTAACGAGACCGGCAACCGCCGTGACGGCGATCGCCCACTTTGCCCACCCTCTCATCACCAACGCTCGGCCTCTCAGAGGGCGCTTTGCAGGTTGATCCCGCAATCCCGCCGACCCCGCCGCGGCGTTAGCCAGTTAACCTTTGGCCAGCAAGGGGCGAAGCTCGTTTCTTCAGGTTTTTCAAGGGGCCTGTGGCCCATCGGGCACGCGATTCTCGTGCTATGGTTAATGCATGGGAGAGGCCGATTCCCTTCAGGCTAGACTGCTCGATTTCATGTCCCGGCCTATCGCCTACGCTCCACCGCCCGCAACCGTAGAGCGTATCGAGACCCACGCCTCGATCGTCTTCCTGGCGGGGCCGTTCGCCTACAAGATCAAGCGGGCGGTCAAATACCCGTTTCTCGATTTTTCCACTCTCGAGAAGAGGCGGGCCGCCTGCCTCAATGAGATTGCCGTCAATTCCCGCACGGCACCTCAGCTTTACCTTGAAGTCGTCCCGGTAACTCATGAAGATAACGGCGGGTTTCGCCTCGAAGGCAAGGGGCAGGTGGTCGAATGGGCGCTCCGCATGCGTCGATTCGACGAGGCGAAGCTCTACGATCGCATGGCAGGCGAAGGGCGGCTTCCTTTGGCTACAATGCCACGTCTCGCCGAGGTCATTGCCGCTTTTCACGCCTCGGCCAACCGGCTGCTCACGCCGGACCAGAACGTCGTGCCGCTCGAGGCGGTGATTCTCGACAACGAGGGGGCCTTCGCCGCCGATCCTGACGTCTTTCCGCTCGAAGCGGCGCTTGAGCTTGGCCGCTTGAGCCGCGAGAGGCTGGCGGCGCTTTCGCCTTTGCTGCGGTCGCGGGCGCGGGCCGGCTATGTACGCCACTGCCACGGCGATCTGCATTTGCGCAACATCGTAGAGCTCGATGGCACTCCCGTCCTGTTCGATGCCATCGAGTTCGACGACGCGCTGGCAACCATCGACGTTCTCTACGATCTCGCTTTCCTGCTCATGGATCTTGGCAAGCGCGGCCTCGGCGCTCACGCCAATGCCGTGCTCAACGCCTATCTCGATGCCGAAGGCAGCACCGGCAATCTCGTGGGGCTTGCCACGCTGCCGCTCTTTTTGTCGATGCGGGCGATGATCAGGGCCAAGGTCGAGCTCTTGCGCGCCAGAGCGTCAACTCAGGGAAAGGCGACCGCACGCGGTGAGGCCCGCGCCTATTTCGAGCTTGCGGGAGCGTTCCTTGCGCCGGAGCGACCGCGTCTCATCGCCATTGGCGGGCTGTCCGGCAGCGGCAAGTCCGCCGTGGCAAAGGCGATTGCGCCTCATATCGGCGCGTTTCCTGGCGCGGTGCATGTGCGGAGCGATGTCGAGCGCAAGCGCCTGTTCGGGGTCGCCCAAAATCATAGGCTGCCTGAGCGCGCCTACGCGCCGGAGGTCTCCGATCGGGTCTACGCCATCTGCCGCAAGCGGGCGCGCATGGTGTTGGAAGGAGGCCACGCCGTGATCGTCGATGCCGTGCATGCAAGGCTCGAGGAGCGTAAGGCCCTGGCCGCTCTCGCCGCCGAACAAGGCGTCCCCTTCATCGGTCTTTGGCTCGAAGCGCCGGTTCAGGTGATGCGGGAGAGGGTCTCAACTCGTAGAGGCGACGTGTCCGATGCGACACCGTCAGTGGTCGATGACCAACTCAGCTACGACATCGGACCGCAAAGCTTCGACATTATCGACGCAAGCCTTCCCGTCGCGCAGGTCGTCGCGGCCTGCCTCGACCGCATCGGCGCGACGCCGGAGCCATCCTCTTAGAGCGCAACCGCATCGTGCTTTGTTGCGCATGATCTTTTCGGAAAACCGGTTCCCACTTTTCCGGATCATGCTCTCAATTCATCGTTTCCTAACGCTCTTCGGCTGACAGTCGGGAAGGCGCCGGCTGCGTAGACCTCGCGCCTTTTCGCGCAGGTCTTTCCGGTGCATTCGTGAAAGCCCTTCCGGGGGTCGGGACGTGAGTGGGGTGGGTCAGCGCGAGCCTGCGCGATGTGCGGGCGGGCTCGATGTTTTTGCGGGTTTCTCCGCCCCCGCTTGCTTGGCCGTGTCGCTTCTCCTGATGGCGAGCTTGGCCTCCAGCATCGCGGGCTGCGGTCAAGGCGGCAATGGCGAAGGTCTCAGCGAGCGCGTGATCCCGCTCGGTCAGCCCGTGCCGAAGGGAGGCGGCGTCTACCGCATCGGCGATCCTTACCAAGTCGCCGGCCTCTGGTACCGCCCGCGTGAAGATGCCGGCTACGACCAGGTGGGCCAGGCGTCCTGGTACGGCGAACTGTTTCACGGCCGCCGCACCGCCAATGGCGAGATCTACGACATGGACCGGCTCTCGGCGGCGCACCCCACCTTGCCGCTGCCGGTCTATGCGCGGGTGACCAACCTCGCTAACGGCCGCACCATCGTCGTCCGCGTCAATGATCGTGGGCCCTACGCGCGCGATCGGATCATCGACCTGTCGCGGCGCTCGGCGGAGCTGCTCGACTTCCGGGGGAATGGCACGGCGCAGGTGCGCGTCAAATATCTCGCCCGCGCCCCGATGAACGGCGACGACAGCTACGAGCGGCGCTATCTCGCCAGCCAGCGCTGGATGCAGGTCGCCGCGAAAGGGAAATCGCAAAGCGGCGGTGAAGGCCCGACCGCAGTGGGGAGCCTTCCCGGCGAGGGCACGCTGCCCGCAGAGAATCCTGAGAATTTGGCCTTCCCGTGGAAGGCGGCCGCACCCCCTGAGGAAACTCCCTCCGGTGACGCCCGCCTTCGCTGGCAAACGAGCCCGCGAGCGGCCGCGCCGCTGCCGGTCGCCACTACCGGCTCGCTCCCGCGAGGCGACAAGATCATAGCGCAAGCCGATGGGCTCCTGATCCAGGCCGGCTCCTTCAAGAGCAAGGAGAACGCCGACAAGGCGAGGGCGGCGCTTTCAGCCATCGCGCCGGTCGACGTGGACCCCATCGAGGTGGGGGACGAGGTCTATTTCCGCGTTCGCGTCGGGCCATTTTCCGCTGCAAACGAGGCCGAAGCGGCCCTTGCCCGGGTGACAGGCGCCGGTTATCAAGGCGCCAAGATCGTCATGAAGAACTAGGATGCCCGGTAGTGCCTCAGTTTGAAATCTGGCGCCCTTGACGCGGGCTTCGCATCCTGCCCTCAGCTCCTATATGCTTAGCGCAAAGCAAGGGGCTAGGTTCCGTGCGCGATGTGATCATAAACGAAATTCGTAGATTGGCTGAGGCTCAGGGTGGAAAGCCGCCAGGCAGAGAGATGTTTGAGCGGCAGACGGGTATACGTGAGTCCGCTTGGCGTGGCATACATTGGGCACGTTGGGGTGACGCAATCGCGGAAGCAGGGTTCGCGCCCAATGCGCTACAGGGCAGGCTAGACGAGCAAGCCCTGTTCATGAAACTTGCAGAGGCGATTAGACACTACGGACGAATACCGACCGAAGCGGAACTAAGGCTTTACCGACGTGAGGTCGATTTATCTTTCCCGGCGCTCAGCACATTCTCAAATCGCGGTCCCAAAGCCGCTTTGCTTGATCGGCTCGCAGATTGGGTGAATACCGACGGTGCCTATGAGGACGTTTCAGCGATGCTGGCTGGTCGCGCGGTTTCAGCGGAACCTCCAGCACAAGGACCGTCCGCTGAGGGGTTCGTTTATCTCATCAAGTCAGGCACGCACTACAAGATCGGTAGGAGCGACGAAATTGAGCGGCGCGTGAAAGAGATTCGCATTGCCCTCCCGGAAGCCGCCAATCTGGTGCACGTCATTCGCACTGACGACCCTGCCGGCATCGAGGCTTACTGGCATCGACGTTTTGCAGACAGACGCGCTAACGGTGAGTGGTTTAAGCTAATTCCAGCCGACATATCTGCATTCAAGCGCCGAAAGTATCAGTGAGAGCGATGCCCCGAGGCCCCAAAGGACAGAAGCGCCCCGCTGATGTGATCGGCAACGCCGTCCGCGTCATGGAGATTGCGACGGGCCAGCGCGAGGAAGAATTTGACCCCCGCGACGAGGGCAAAGACCCGGCGGCGGTCGCGCTCGGGCAAAAGGGCGGCAAGGCGCGTGCTGAAAAGATGACTGCAGCTCGGCGATCAGAAATAGCTAGGAACGCGGCTGCTCAACGTTGGAGGAAGTAACCGCTTCGGTTTGCACTATAAAATTAAGAGCACCGACGATATGTGCAACACTATTAAGCACCACCTCTAATATCACAACCCCACCCCGGGGCGGCCTAAAGGGTGCAAGAACAACGCGGGTAATAACGCCAGCAAGAGGATTACCCTTCTCCTTGGCTTGTGTCCTTGCCTTACTAACTATTTCCGCACCTATATTTCCAAGACTAAGCACTTCCCCCTCAGGCAGCAATAGTCGTACTGCAGGCTCTCCAATATCTAGCTCAGGATCAAAGTTTATGCGGATGTAAATGCAGAGCTTAGAGAGTATACTAACGCTATCGCTATTAGAAGTAGATACCACATTTAGTGTATCCGGAAGAACGCCAACAAGCGTGACGATATCATTCTTTTCTTCGCGAATATCTTCGCAAAACAACGCCATTATATTGGTTGCATGCATTAGCTTGGCGAAGTCTCAAACTTGGGTCGCGGCGGAGTCAACTCACCTGCTCCGGCAGGGGACGATTTGGCCTGTAGATCACTGGCTTGCGCTTGCAATTTGAGCGCACGCGCGATCAATGGGTGCATGTAATTAGCTGCACGCCGGTCATTAAACAGAAAAATTTCCGGTGGATCGGCTTCTGCATCAAATGCCAGCAATAAGTCGCTAATCGTGTCGAGTGTTAGATTTCCCGGCTGGTTGAGAAGCCTAGAAATTTGACCGGGGTCTTTGTTCAGCCTCTCGGCGATATCTTTTTTCGTCAACCGTTCTCGTTGGGCTTGTTCTGATATAAAGGTAACAAGCTTAGAAAAAACACGGTTGCGATAGCGTTGCCGATAGTAAGCAATATCTCGGACTGATTTAGGCTCGTTCCTTATAGAAGATTTCATTGCTGGCTCCAGAACACACTTTCTTTACATCGGTCGTTACAACGGGCTCGTAGGTCGCAAATAGATGGCGCCAAGCCGCTCGGGCAGCTCGCTTTACCGTCTTCCATGCACGGTCTTGCCATCCTCCCAACGTGTCTCGGCGGGCGTAATTCGTGGATACAAATGTGTCCACAACCGGAAAAAGTCCCAACACACGTAATGAGGGGTCATCCCTCGCGCTTCTGATCTCCCAGACGGCATCGGCCGCCGGATATAGCAGAAAGAGGTACTTAGGCGTGATGGACCGCTCAGTGACGAAAACCTCCAAGTCTGCTCTCAACTTTCCGATGCGTTCATCCCATTCGGGATTGCCCTCAGGAGAGTTCAATTCGATCCATAAGTCCTCTGCTACAAACATCGCTCGGCGAATGGTCGCGCCACGCGCCTTTGGGATGAGAGGAAACAGCATTCCCCTCTCAACCCTATCCACTATTTCATCCTGAATTGACATATAAGTCAATACCGCGCTACTTAAAAGTGGGCTGTGCATCTTGACTCACTCAACCGTGAGTTAACAGGGCTCGATTAAACTGGACAGGGATACTTGACGCTAAGCATAAAAGTGCATACATATGGGGCATGAACAAACTGCCCCTTGAGAAGCGCATCCAAATCCTTTCGATGCTTTGTGAAGGCAGTTCCATGCGGGCGGTGTCGCGCATGGCCGACGTGTCCTTCAACACAGTAGCGAAGTTGCTCGCGGACGCTGGCAAAGTCTGTGCGGCCTTCCATGATGAGAAGGTCCGTGACGTGACTGCTAAGCGCGTACAGGTGGACGAAATTTGGAGTTTCACCTACGCGAAGGCAAAGAATGTTCCGACCGCCAAGGCAGCTCCCGAAGGCGCTGGCGATACGTGGACGTGGACCGCGATTGATGCGGACAGCAAGCTCATTGTGTCTTGGCTCGTTGGCGGCCGCGACGGCGAATACGCGAAGGCCTTCATGGACGATCTACGGTCGCGTCTCGCCAATCGCGTCCAGTTAACGAGCGACGGGCATCGCGCCTATCTTGAAGCAGTCGAGAGCGCGTTCGGTGGCGATGTGGACTACGCGCAGCTTGTGAAGCTCTACGGCGCGGCTCCCGAGAGCATGAAAGGGCGCTACAGCCCAGCGGAGTGCGTGGGGGCTCGCAAGTCCTTGATCGAAGGCAATCCCGATCCCAAGCACGTCAGCACTTCATTTGCCGAACGTCAGAATCTTACGATGCGCATGCATATGCGCCGCTTCACGCGATTGACAAATGCCTTCTCGAAAAAATTCGAGAGCCACGTTCACATGGTTGCGCTTTACACGGTTTGGTACAACTTTGTGCGCCAGCACAAGAGCCTTCGGGTCAGCCCCGCTATGGCCGCCGGCCTCACGGATCGCCTTTGGAGCATGGAAGATATTGCGGCGCTTGTTGACGCAGCCGCTCCGAAGCCGGGACGGCGTGGTTCTTACAAGCCGAGAATTTCAAACTGAGGCACTACCGGATGCCCTTACCGGTTGATTTTTGACGAAGGGCGCTCGATATTCACCCTAGCTGTAGCCGCGACCAGCGGCCTATAATCCAGTTCGCTCCGACCCGGTTGACCCGTGTACGCCTTGCGCCTTGATAGATGGATCAAGATCGCAGTGGCCGGCGCCGCCCTCACATTCGGCGCCTGCTCCGCCATGGCTTTGGCGCGTGACGCCGCCACCCCTCCCGGGACCTTCGAGACGAAAGCCAAGCACGCCATCCTCATGGATGCAGATGCCAATCTCGTGCTCTTCGAGAAGGATGCCGATACGCTCGTGGCACCCGCGAGCATGAGCAAGCTGATGACGCTCGCCGTTGTGTTTCGCGAGCTCAAGGCTGGCCGGCTCAAGCTCGAGGACCAGTTCAAGGTGAGCGAGCACGCCTGGCGGACCGGAGGCGCGCCGTCAGGCAGCTCTGCCATGTTCGCGCCGCTCAATTCCATGGTGAGCGTGGCCGATCTTGTTCAAGGCATCACGGTTCAGTCGGGAAACGACGCCGCCATCATTCTCGCCGAAGGAATCTCGGGCACAGAGGAAGCCTTCGCCAAGGAGATGACGAAATACGCGAGGGAGATCGGGCTTCCGAAATCGACCTTCATGAATTCGACGGGGCTGCCGGCCCCAGGACACCTCATGACGGCCCGCGAGCTCGCGATCCTCGCGCATTTTCTTATCTACACCTACCCCGAGTACTACCACTTCTTCGGGCAGAAGGACTTCACCTTCAACAAGCACACCTTCCTCAACCGCAACCCGCTCGTTGCCTCCCCGGACCTTGGCGTCGACGGGCTGAAGACCGGCTTCATTGAGGAGTCGGGCTACGGGCTCGTGGCCAGCGCCAAGCGTGGCGACCAGCGCCTGATCCTTGTGGTCAACGGCCTCGGCAGCAAGCAGGAGCGGGAAGGCGAGCCGCGCAAGCTGCTCGAATGGGGCTTCAAGAGCTTCAGGCCGTTCCGGCTGTTCGACCAGGGCCAGAAGGTGAGCGACGCGCTGGTCTGGGGCGGAACCCAGCACTACGTGCCGCTGGTGGGAGATGGCAACATCGACATCATCCTGCCCACCAACGCGACCGGCAAGGTCTCGGCGTCGATCGTCTATAACGGGCCGATCAAGGCGCCGATCCGCAAAGGCGATCGGGTGGCGGTGCTGAGGATCACCTCGGCCGAATCCTCGGCGACCAACGACATCCCGCTCTACGCCGGAGACGATATCGACCAGAGCAACTTCGCCATGCGCGGCTTGGATTCGCTGCTCGTGCTTGCGTTCGGCTGGTTGCTGTAGCCGCTCCGATGCAGCGCGAAGCCGTGGACCTCGGCAGATTCATCACATTCGAAGGCGGGGAGGGCTCGGGCAAGTCGACCCAAGCCGGCATTCTCGCTAATCGTCTGGCGCGCGCCGGCCGCAAGGTGCTTGCCACCCGCGAGCCCGGCGGCTCGCCCGCTGCCGAGGAGATTCGCGAAGCCTTGCTCTCGGGGAAGGTTTGGCAGTTCGGTCCGTTCGCCGAGGCCTTACTGTTCTCGGTGGCGCGAGGCGACCATGTCGAGACCGCGATCGGGGAAGCGCTCCTCGGAGGCAAATGGGTGGTGTGCGACCGCTTCCTCGATTCCACGCGCGCCTATCAAGGGGCGACCGCCGGCGTGCCGCGGGCCCTGATCAGCGCCTTGGAGCGGCTTACGGTCGGCGGCCTCTTGCCGGACGTCACCTTCGTTCTCGACATTCCTGCCGAGGAGGGGCTTCAGCGCGCGGCGGAGCGGCGTGGCGGGGGTGTCCCCGACCGCTTCGAAAGCCAGGAGCTGATGCTGCATGAGCGCGTGCGCAGGGCCTTTATCGATATCGCCGAGGAGGAGCCCAACCGCTGCGTCGTGATCGACGCGAGCCAGCCCGAGGCCATGGTGGCCGAGGACGTCTGGGAGGTCGTCCTGCAGCGCCTGAGCCCATGAGCATGGTCGCGGAGCGCACCCGCGCGCCTCTCACCGAGCCAGATCGCCTCGACGGATTCTCCACGCCTCGCGACGTCGATCGCCTGTTCGGCCATGACGAGGCGATGGGCGAGTTTCTCGATGCGCTGGAGAGCGGCCGCATGCACCATGCTTGGCTGCTCGTCGGCCCCGAAGGCATCGGCAAGGCGACGCTTGCTTATCACTTCGCGCGCGTCGTGCTGGCGCGGGGCGAAGCCGGCCAAGAGGCCGAGGCCCTCGCTGCGGACCACCCCGTCTTCCGCAAAGTGGCCGCGCTCTCGCACCCGAACCTTCTCCTGCTCCGGCGTTCCTGGGTCGAGAAGACGAAGCGCTATTCGCAATGGATCGGCGTCGACGAGGTGAGGCGCCTCAGGGCGTTTCTCGGCAATACGGCAGGCGAGGGGGGTTGGCGCGTCGTCATTGTCGATCGCGCAGACGAGCTGAACCAGAATGCCGCGAACGCCCTCCTGAAAGCGCTGGAAGAGCCGCCGCCAAGGACCTTGTTCCTCTTGATCTCGAGCGCGGAAGGCCGGCTTCCCGTCACCATCCGCTCGCGCACCCGCACACTTCGTGTGTGCGCATTGAGCGATGAGGATCTGGAAAAGGCCGTGCGTGCGGCGCTTGCCCGCGACGAGCACGAGGCCGATGCCACGACGCTAGCCACGGCCCTTGCCTTGAGCCAGGGAAGCGTCCGCCGCGCGCTCGAGCTCGTCTCCGGCGAGGGCATCGAGCTCTATCGCGAGATCCTCGCCGCCTTCGCCACCTTGCCGGAGCTTGATGGGCCGCACCTGCATCGGCAGGTCGAGCGGCTCTCAGGCCCGGCCGATACCGAGCGGCTGGACCTCTTCCTTACGCTCCTGCTCGGCCTGATCGAGCGCCTCATCCGTTTCGGCGCCACGGGCGAGGGGGCAACACCAGAGGAGCAGAATCTCGCCAAACGCCTCATGTCTCCCGCCAATCTTGCTCATTGGGCGGAAGCCTGGGAGGCGATCTCCGAGGCCAGGGCGGAGGCCTTTGCGCTCAACCTCGATCGCAGCCTCCTAGTGCTCGGAGCGTGGTTCCGTCTGCAGCAGGTCGCCCGCGAACATCCTGTTTAGCCAGAGATGCGAGCAAGCTTGCTCGCGGCCACGTGCGAGGCTATTCCTGCCACCATGGCAGAGAAGCGGCCCTATTACATCACGACTGCCATCTCCTATCCAAACGATGCGCCCCATGTCGGCCATGCCTATGAGGCCGTGGCCACCGATGCGCTGGCGCGCTTCCGGCGGTTGCAGGGCCACGATGTGTTCTTTCTGACTGGCACCGACGAGCACGGCATCAAGATGCTGCAGACGGCGAAGGCGCAAGGGATCACGGCGGCAGAGCTTGCCGACCGCAACACGCCGAAGTTCCGCGAGATGGTGGGCGTGCTCAATTGCTCGAACGACGATTTCATCCGGACGCGCGAAGAGCGCCACGCCCGCGCCTGCCAGGAGCTGTGGCGGCGGATGCAAGCCAATGGCGACATCTATCTCGACAAATACGCCGGCTGGTACTCGGTGCGCGACGAGGCCTATTACGACGCGAGCGAGTTGAAAGAGGCGGCTGACGGGCGGAAGCTCTCACCGCAGGGGACGGAGGTGGAGTGGGTTGAGGAAGAGAGCTATTTCTTCCGCCTCTCCGCCTATCAGGAGCGGCTGCTCTCCTATTACGACGCACACCCTGAGTTCATCGGGCCGGAGACGAGGGGCAACGAGGTGAAGAGCTTCGTGCGCGGCGGCCTCCAGGATCTCTCGATCTCGCGCACCACCTTCGACTGGGGCATCCCCGTGCCGGGCGACCCGAAGCACATCATGTATGTGTGGGTGGATGCGCTCACCAATTATCTTACCGGCGTTGGATTTCCCGACGATGCTTCGGCCAAGTTCAAGCGCTATTGGCCGGCCGACGTGCATATCATCGGCAAGGACATCATCCGCTTTCACGCCGTCTACTGGCCGGCCTTCCTCATGTCGGCCGGCATCGCCCCGCCGAAGCGCGTGTTCGGTCACGGCTTCCTCTATTTCCGTGGGGAGAAGATGTCGAAGTCGGTCGGCAACGTGGTCGATCCCTTCGTGCTCGTGAAGGACTATGGCGTCGACCAGCTCCGCTATTTCCTGTTGCGCGAGGTGCCGTTCGGCCAGGACGGCAATTACAGCCGCGAGGGCATCGTGCAGCGCATCAATGCTGATCTCGCCAACGATCTCGGCAATCTCGCCCAGCGCTCGCTGTCGATGATCGCCAAGAATTGCGATGGCCGTGTGCCGGCGCCGGGGCAGCTCACCGAAGCCGACCGGACGATCCTCGCGGCGGCCGACGATTCACTCAGGCGCGTTACCGAGGCCATCGACGAGTTCGCCATTCATCGGGCGCTCGAGATCGTCTGGGCGCTGGTCGCCGACGCCAATCGCTATTTTGCGGGCGAGGCGCCTTGGGCGCATCGTAAGACCGATCCGGCAAGGATGGAGACCATCCTTTACGTGACGGCGGAGGTCACGCGTCAGATCGCTATCCAGGTCGCACCCGTCATGCCGGAGAGCGCCGGCCGGCTGCTCGATCAGCTTGGCGTGCCGGGCGAAGCGCGCAACTTCGCCGTGCTCGGGCCTGAGGGGAGGCTCAAGCCTGGAACGCAGCTGCCGGCGCCTCAGGCCGTCTTCCCGCGTCATGTCGAGGCGGAGGGGCTCGCCCCGGAGGCGCTCGCGCCGGGGACGCCTGCGGGGACGCGAGCACCGGGGACGCCTGCGCTCTGATGCTTGTCGACAGCCACTGCCATCTCGATTTTCCCGAGCTCAAATCCGATCTCGACGGCGTCCTTGCGCGCGCGAGCGGTGCCGGCGTGGGCCTCATGGTCACCATCTCGACGCGGGTGCGCCGCTTCGACGAGGTGCTTGCCATTGCGGAAGGACACGATCAGGTGTTCTGCTCCGTAGGGACCCATCCCCACCACGCGGCGGAGGAGCCCGACGTCACCGCCGATGAGCTCGTCGCGCTCGCGCGCCATCCCAAGGTCGTGGCCATCGGCGAGGTGGGGCTCGATTACCACTACGACAACAGCCCGCGGGCCGATCAGGAGAGGGGCTTCCGCATCCATATCGCAGCTTCGCGGGCAACCGGCTTGCCGCTCGTCATTCATGCCCGCGAGGCAGACGCCGATATCGCGCGCATCCTGGAAGAGGAGGCGGCAAGCGGCGCCTTCCCCTTCGTGCTGCATTGCTTCACGGGCGGGCCAGAGCTTGCGCGGCGCGGGCTTGCGCTTGGCGGCTACATATCCTTCTCGGGCGTCGTCACCTTCAAGAATGCAGTCGCCTTGCGCGACATTGCTTCCGAGGTGCCGCTCGACCGGCTCCTGGTCGAGACCGACGCACCCTATCTGGCCCCTGAGCCCTTGCGCGGGCGCAGCAACGAGCCTGCGTTCGTCGCCCACACCGCTGCGCGCCTCGCCGCCGTCAGAGCCTTAAGCGAAGCGGAGATGGCGCGCGTCACCACCGAGAACTTCTTCCGGCTGTTCCGCAAGTTGCCGAACGCAGCGCTTATGGCGAAGCCAAGCGCGGCATGACCCTGAAAGTCACCATTCTCGGCTGCGGCACATCGGGCGGCGTGCCGCGCATCGGCAACAATTGGGGCGCGTGCGATCCCAAAAATCCGAAGAACCGCCGGCGGCGCTGCTCGCTTCTCGTGGAGCGCATGGGTGGCGGGGGCACGACGACGGTCCTGGTGGACACGCCCCCCGACCTTCGCGAGCAGCTCCTCGACGTTGGCGTGGGCTGGCTCGACGGCGTGCTCTACACCCACGACCACGCCGACCATAGCCATGGCATCGATGATCTCCGCATGGTGGCTTATAACGGGCAGCGCCGCGTCGACGTCTATTTCGACGAGGCAACGGGGCGCAGCCTCCATCCGCGCTTCGCCTATTGCTTCGAGACGCCGCCCGGCAGCGAGTATCCGGCCGTCCTCAAGGGCCACGAGCTGCACGCGGGCGCGGGCCTCAGCATCGCCGGGGCAGGGGGGCCGATCGGGGTCCTGCCGTTCCGGCAGCAACACGGGAAAGGCGAGACGCTTGGCTTTCGCTTCGGCGGCATCGCCTATTCGCCGGATATAAGCAATTTGCCCGAGGAGTCGCTCAAGCATCTTGAGGGCCTCGATGTCTGGATCATCGATGCGCTCCGCTACACCACCCATCCGAGCCATCTTTCCGTGGAGCAGGCGCTCTCATGGATTGCGCGGGTGAAGCCGAAACGCGCCGTGCTCACCCATATGCATGTCGATCTCGATTATGCGAGGCTTGCGGCCGAGCTGCCGCCGGGCGTCGAGCCCGGTTATGACGGCATGGTGCTGACGACGGAGGAGTGAGGCCCCTAAGCCTCCACGATCTGCCCTGTTTCGGACCAATCAGGCATGGCGAGGCGGACGAAATGCTCGGCGACCTCCTCCGGCGTGCGGAGCGTCGTCTGGTCCTCGCCGGGATAGGCCTCGGCGCGCATGCGCGTGGCGCTGGCGCCGGGATCGATAAGGTTCACCTTGATCGCGCTGTCGGCGGTCTCGTTGGCGTAGGTCTTGGCCAGGGCCTCGAGCGCGGCCTTCGAAACCGAGTAGGGAGCCCAATAGGCGCGGGCGATGCGCGCCACGCCCGAGGTCACGAAGATGACCCGGCCAGACTCTGAGCGGCGGAGCAGGGGATCGAGCGTGCGGATCAGCCGCCAATTGGCGGTGACGTTGACGGCGAAGGTCCGCTCCCAATGGTCGGCCGGGACATGGGTGAGGGGAGACAGCCGGCCGAGAATGGCGGCGTTGCCGACCAGCACGTCGAGCCGGCCAAAGCGCTCATAGAGCGAGGGCCCGAGCGCGTCGATGACTTGGCCGTCGGCGAGGTCGAGCGGAATGAGACTGGCCTTGCCGCCCTCGGCCCTGACGCGGTCGTCGACCTCCTCCAGCGCTTTGCGGGCGCGCGCAAGCAGGAGCACATGCGCGCCCTCCCGCGCGAAGGCGAGCGCCACGGCGCGGCCGATACCGCGCGAGGCGCCGGTGATGAGCGCAATGCGATCCTTGAGGCGCTGTTGCGTCACTGTCGCTGGCCACCGTCATTCCGGCGCAAGCCGGAATCCAGCTCTTACGGTTGGCGATTGTAGTCCTGGATCCCGGCTTGCGCCGGGATGACGATCCATTGCTTCAACCGACCTCGGCGAGGAAGGAGAGCTGCTTCTGCTGGGGCGGGCCTTCTCGGTCGCGGAGCCGCGTCGGATATTCGCCGGTGAAGCAATGGTCGGTGAATTGAGGGTGGGCGTGGTCGCGGCCCTCATAGCCCATGGCCCGGTAGATGCCGTCGACCGACAGGAACTCGAGAGAGTCGGCGCCGATAAAGACCCGCATCTCCTCCAGCGTGCGATGGGCGGCGAGCAGCTTGTCCTGGTCGGGCGTGTCGATGCCGTAGAAATCGGGATGGGTAATGGGCGGGCTCGAAATGCGCATATGCACCTCGCGCGCCCCCGCCTCGCGCATCATCTGCACGATCTTCACCGAGGTCGTGCCGCGCACCACGCTGTCGTCGATGAGCACGATGCTCTTGCCCTTGACCTGGCCTTCGTTGGCGCTGTGCTTGAGCTTCACGCCGAGCTGTCGGATGCGCTGCTCGGGCTCGATGAAGGTGCGGCCGACATAGTGGTTGCGGATGATGCCGTACTCGAACGGTATGCCCGACTCTTGCGAATAGCCGATGGCCGCAGGCACGCCTGAATCGGGGATCGGAATGATGACGTCGGCGTCGGCCGGCGCCTCGCGCGCCAATTGCCGACCCATCTCCTTGCGCACCTCGTAGACCGAGCGGCCGCCGACGATCGAGTCGGGGCGCGCGAAATAGATGTATTCGAAGATGCAGAGCCGCGCCGGGAATTTGGGCACGAAGCGGTGGCTCTCGATGCCCTCGCGGGAGATCACCACGACCTCCCCGTTCTCGACCTCGCGCACGAACTCGGCGCCGATGATGTCGAGCGCGCAGGTCTCGGAGGCAAGCACCCAGGCTTCGCCGAGCCGGCCAAGCACGAGCGGCCTGATGCCGAAGGGATCGCGTGCGCCGACGAGCTTCTTGTTGGTGAGGCCGACAAAGGCGTAAGCACCCTCGACCTGCAACAGCGCCTCGATGAATTTCTCCACGAAGCGGCGCTTCTCGCTGCGGGCCACGAGATGCAGGATCACCTCGGTGTCGGTGGTGGACTGGCAGATGGCGCCCTTCTTGATCAGCCAGTCGCGCATGGTGAGCGCGTTGGTGAGATTGCCGTTATGGGCGAGGGCAAAACCGCCGGAATCGAGATCGACGAACAGCGGCTGGACGTTGCGCAAGACGGGATCGCCGCAGGTGGAATAGCGGACATGACCAATGGCCACATCGCCCTTCAGGCGCTCGATCACGGGTCTTGAAGTGAAATGGTCGCCGACGAGACCGACGCGGCGCTCGCTATGGAAATGGCTGCCGTCGAAGCTGACAATGCCGGCCGCTTCCTGGCCCCGATGCTGGAGGGCATGCAGGCCGAGCGCGGTCAGCGCCGCGGCGTCGGGATGGTTGAAGATGCCGAAGACGCCGCACTCCTCGTGCAGCCTGTCCTCTTCGAGCCAGGTCAAGTCGGGTTCCTTAGCTTCAACGGGCTCTGTCACGGGCCTCTGCCTCCTCCAAGTAAATAAGCGCCCTGACCAGCGCTTCAATGGCACGCGACTACCACGCTCAACCGAGCGTTAACCTCACGACTTCTGGCCCGGCTGGGCCGCCCCCGGCGCACCTTCCGCGGGCGCCTCAGGCTGGACCTCAGGCTGCTCTGCTTCCGGCTTCTTTTGCGGCAGGTATTGCTCAGGATTCATCGGGAGCAGCGATTCGATGGCGACCTGGGTCTGCTGGAGAATGGCGTAGGAGCGCGCGTTGCGCACCCAGTCTGGCTGGTCGCGGGCAAGCGCTGTGAACAGAATAAAGACGATGGCTACGAGCAGAAAGCCCCGCGCCAAGCCGAAGATGAAGCCCAAGGTGCGGTCAAGGGCGCCGACCCGGCTGTCGAGCACGCTGTCGGAGATGCGGAAGGTGATCAGGCTCACCACGATCAGGGTGACGATGAAAACGCCGGCGGCGAAGACGATCTGGGCAACGCTCGGGTTGTCGATATAGGGGGTCAAGAGGCTCGAATATTTGGGCGCGAGATAGAGTGCGACAACGGCGGCAACGGCCCAGGAGAAGATGGACAGGACCTCGCGCGTGAATCCGCGCACCATGGCCAGGAAGCCCGAGATGAGCATGATCACGATGAGAATGACATCGAGCCAGGAGATGGGCATGGCACGAGGCTCCTTCGGCCGGCGCGGCACACTACTATCACGATTCCTGGCGATGAAGCACAAATGGCCCCGCCGGGCAATGGCACAGGCGGTTTCCGGCGCATTGTCGCATGGGTCTCGGCCCGAACTAGTCGGGCGGCGCGCCAAACCAGGCGACAAGTTCGTCCAACTGTGACACCGGCAGGAGCTGCATGTCCTTGGCCTGCCGGTCGCCTTCACCGGCTGCGTTGGGAACGGCGGCGCGGGTGAAGCCGAGCTTGGCCGCTTCCTTAAGCCTCTGATCCATATGGCCCACGGCCCTCACGGCGCCCGTTAGGCTCACTTCGCCGAAATAGACGGTGTCCTCGGGCGCAGGCTGGCCGGCAAGGGAGGACACGAGTGCTGCGGCAGCGGCAAGATCGGCGGCGGGCTCTTGCAGCCGCAAGCCGCCGGCAACGTTGAGATAGACGTCATGGCCCCCAAGCCTCACCCCGCAGCGGGCCTCGAGCACGGCAATCAGCATGGCGAGGCGATTGGGGTCCCATCCCACCACGGCGCGTCGCGGCGTGCCGAGCAGCGAGGGCGCGACCAGCGCCTGGATCTCCACAAGAATCGGCCGCGTGCCCTCCATGCCGGCGAACACCGCCGTTCCGGGCGCGCCGCGGTCGCGGTCGCTCAAGAACAGTGCCGAGGGGTTCTCCACCTCTTTCAGCCCATCCTGGCGCATCTCGAACACGCCGATCTCGTCGGTCGGCCCGAAGCGATTCTTCACCGCGCGCAGGATGCGGAATTGGTGGCCACTCGAGCCTTCGAAATAGAAGACGGTGTCGACCATGTGCTCGATGACCTTGGGCCCAGCGATCTGGCCATCCTTGGTCACATGGCCGACCAGGACGAGGGTCGAGCCGCTCCCCTTGGCGTGGCTGATCAGGGCAGAGGCGCAGCCCCGCAGCTGCGAGATGGTGCCGGGCGCGGCTTCCACGGCCTCCGACCAGAGCGTCTGCACCGAATCGATGACGACAAGGGCGGGCGGCGCCGCGCTGTCGAGCGTGGCGACGATATTGGCGAGGTTCGTCTCGGTTCCGAGTGCAACCGGCGCTTGCGCGAGCCCGAGGCGCACCGCGCGCATGCGCACCTGCGCCGGCGCCTCTTCGCCCGAGAGATAGACGACGTGCGCGCCGGTCTCGGCAAGCCGTGCCGCGGCCTGAAGCAGGAGCGTCGATTTGCCGATGCCGGGATCGCCGCCGACCAGGACGGCGGAGCCCGGTACGAGGCCGCCGCCGAGAACGCGGTCGAACTCGGCGATTCCGGTCGGAAGGCGCGGGGCGTCGATGCTCGCCGCCGCGAGGGTCTCGAACGACGCAGGCCGTGCCGAGGCAAGCCTCCCCGAGGCAGACCTCCCCTTGCCGCCCCTGATGGCGACGAGGGCAGGGGAGCCTGAGGGCGCGGCCTCCTCGATGATGCTGTTCCACTCCCCGCACGAGGGACACTTGCCCGACCAGCGGGCCGTCACGGCGCCGCAGGCTTGGCAGACAAAGGCTCGCGAGGCTTTGGACATGGGACGAGGAGAGATCCTAGAGCGCTCTGGCTTTTTGTTTCAGCATGATCTTTTCGGAAAACCGGTTCGCACTTTTCCGGATCATGCTCTAACCGCCGATATAGCGCCGCAACGCGCGGCGCCCGAGATTGGTGAGGACCTCGTAGTCGATGGTGCCGGCGTGATGGGCGAGCTCCTGGGCCGAGACGTTAGGCCCGATCAGCTCGACCCATTCGCCCCGCCGCGAAAGCTCCTCCGGCAGATGCGTCACGTCGATGGTGATCAAGTCCATGGACACGCGGCCAAGGATCGGCGCGGCATGGCGGCCGATATAGACGACGAGACCCTCCTCGCCGTCTTTGGCGGACAGCGACCGGAACAGCCCGTCGGCATAGCCCACCGAGACGATGGCGACGCGGGAGGATTGCTGAAGTCTCCGTGTCGCGCCGTAGCCAACCGTCTCCCCGGCGGCGACCGTCCGCACCTGCAAGATGCGGCCTTTGAGATGCACGACGGGCAGAAAAGGGTTGGTGCCTTCGCGGTGAGGCTTGCCCCCGTAAAGCGCAATGCCTGGCCGCACCAGGTCGTAGGCATAGTCAGGCCCGAGCAGGATGCCGGCGGAGTTGGCAAGGCTCGCAAGCGCCTTCGGCAAGCGCGCGCGGAGACGGTCGAACGCCTTTCGCTGCACTTCGCTTTTCGGATGCGTCGGCTCGTCGGCACAAGCGAGATGGCTCATCACGAGAGAGAGTTTGAGCACCGACCAGAGATCGCGTGCCCCGGCCACCGCATCCACTTCTTCGGCCGACAGGCCGAGCCGGTTCATGCCGCTATC
>JBGQMX010000021.1:0-28820 GCA_041500805.1 Methyloceanibacter sp. | reverse complement strand
CGCGCCCCGGTCACCATGGCAGAATGGATACGTCGAACGTTCGATCGGGTCGATCCGCCGTGAATGCCTCGACCATGTGATCACCTGGGGTGAGGCACATCTTCGGCAAGTCCTGAAGGCATACACCGCATATTACAACGCGACGCGGACCCATCTCGGAATTGACAAGGACGCTCCAAATCGTAGGCCAATCGAGAGGTGCGGCGTCATTGTCGCTAATGCTGTGCTAGGCGGACTTCACTATCGCTACGCGCGGATATAGTTTTCGGAAGGGACAAGGGTCGAGACTACCGAGCTGGGCACAACGATTGCCCCTGCGGTGGCTCCGCATGATGGGTAGGAGTGTAGCAGTGACAGCGATCATCTTGCGACAAACCCGGTCTACAGCGCCCGACATGATCGCGGCATGATCCGCGGCAACGCGCTGTTCCAAAGAGCGTTTTAATTCGAGATCAGCGCCTTTGGCCCGTTAGAGAAGGTCGGCTAGGCCCGACGATCAATCGGGCTGAGGCGGAAAACTGCTGGTCAGTTCGCAAGTTACGTTTGTGCCTGGATCGCCGTTGGCCTTGGCCAGAGCGACAGCGTTGCTTCGGGCCTTCGCCGCGTCCGCATTACATTGGACATAGACCTTTGTGTATTTCGGGTCCGTCGAGGGCGTGCCGCAACACGTCTTAAGACAGCCTTTGTATCCAGAGAAAACGGAGCCGAACGGGCATTCGCAATTTGGCGGCGTTCCCACCATGCCGAACTTGCATTTCTCCGCCGCCGGCGCCGGCTTATCAGGGAAGCCCTCCTTCGGCTCGCAGCAGGCGCCGTATTTGTTGGGCTTGTCGAGGACTACGTACCCGGCAGGGCACGACACGTCGCCCGCGCAGATATTGCTGGTCTTTTTCTTCTTTGGCTTGTCGTCGTTCACGTCCTCATTGTCGTTGTTTTTGGGATTGTCGTCATCTTCGAGGCAGATGCGCTTGTCGCCGACCGTGATGCATTTCGATGCAACGCTCACGGCGAGGCCCGAACCTCCGCGGACAGAATCGATGTTGAGCCCGAACATCGTCGCAAGCGCGCTCGCGCTCGTCGTCGTCACGCCCGCACAGGCGAGGGCGATCAGCGCGAGTGCAAGAAGAAGAAGACTACATCTGCGCATGCCCTACCTCCTCTCGAGCTTGAACGACGTTGCACTATATTCCCGCGGCACGATTGTAGCCACGGACTACCGACAACAATAGGCCTTGCTGCCGGTGGCGCATCCCATCGTCTTTGGTCCGCTGCGTCCCTTCAGCGTCTCCCCGACCTCGCATTCGCCGTCGCAAAACGGCGCCGTTCCGAGCCAGACGCAGCTCGTTCCTTTCGGGCGGGGCGGCGGCGGGCAGCACCAGCTCTCGCCGTCGGTCTGTCCTTCGTTGCTCCAACCCGATGGACAGGTGCTGCCCATGTGGAAGCATTTTTGCACCATCTTGCCATTGGCGACGCAGCCTCCATCGCCGCCCCAGGCGAAGAACTGCGAGCCGGAGGGACACGCGCGAGCTGGGCTTGATCATCCATGCGAATAGCACCCGGTCAATGCCACGCAGTCGAAGACGAGGTGGGGCCCGCTGTAAAGCGATGCTGAGTTGATGGCGGAGAAACAAGTTCTCGGCTTCAAGCCGGCTGCGCGACTTGAACAGGTCGGAGACGAACATTCCGAGCGCGGATCGCAAACATCGCTCTCAATGATGGGATGATTCTGCCTTACGATGCGAATCCAGGCCGGATGGAATTTTCGGAAAGGACACGGCGTGGGAGCTGGCCTTCACGCTGGCAGACTGTTTACTCGATGGGGTCGCCGAAGCGGCCGTCGTAAAAGAGGTTGAGCTCGGCACCGCCAGTGGCGACGAGATCCACCCGCCCAGGATGTCCGCTAACCTATGCGGAAGGCCCGACGCCTAAGTGGCAGGCCCGCGGTCTCAATGCCGAGCTCGAGCTGCAGACGGCCGATACTACGACTCCGCCGCAAGCCTCTAACGTGGCTCACGAGAAGGGCGCAGGTGGATAGCGAGATTGCGGAGGAAGTCCCCACCTTTCCGGGCGCGAGCCGGATCGGAGCATCGGATCTGCAGCCGGGGCTTTCTCTTGTGTGGAACCTATCGTGTCGGTGGGGCTTTTCTATTTAAGCGCATCGGACCAATGCCCATCCCTCGTGGACCCCCACACCGGCTGCGGTCCCGTTTCGCGAGCGCTGAGAGGACGACATGAACACCACCACACTTCTAATCATCATCGTCGTGCTGCTTGTGCTGGGCGGCGGCTTTTACGGCCGGGGACGTTGGTATTAGGCTGATCGCCCGCTAACGTCATCCACTTCCGCAAAACGCGCGCGTGGCGTCCCGCGGAGCTGGGCGTCATATGGACTCGCTATCCACACCTGCAAAGCATGGAGGGAGCAATGGGCTCTCGAAACCCCCCACTCAATTCTTCACTGCGGGCCGCGCTTGAGCAAGCATTTGACGCTACTTGGACAGTGTTACAGGCTCGCAATGCGTTTCGCGATTTCGATAGGGACAATGAACTGCAGGCTGCGCTTAGTCAGACGCTCGCAACGCTCGCTGTGGAAGGCGTGACTGACCCCATCGAGCTTAGAGAGTGGGCCTTGGAAAGCCTACCGAGGTCCTAACCCGCCCTCGCTACTGATCCAACGGAGAAAATTTATGGTCCAAAACCAGCCCTTCGAGATGCCTAAACAGCTGCGCGAGCTTGCGGAAAAGAATGTCGAGCAAGCCCGTGCGACTTACGCTCAATTCATGGACGCCATGACGCAAGCGATGAGTGTGTGGTCCACGGCCCCATCGAACGTGATGACGTCAGGGTTCAAGGACGTACAGGAGTTGGCGATCCGGTTTGCCAAGGAGAACGCAGAGGCCGGCTTCGCGTTGGCCAGTGAACTCGCCAATGCCAAAGACATCCAGGGCGTGATAACCCTTCAGAGCCGCTATGCCCAGACCCAGCTCCAGTCTTACGCACGTCAGGCCCAAGAGCTTGGCCGGCTCATGGCCGAGGCCGTGCGGAGTATGAAGCCCAAAAGCTGAGGACGGTCACCCAATACGCATCCCAAGTTGGAAATAACCAAGAATACACAGTCATTTATGGGAGGATTCCATGCTGCACCAGGTCATCGAGACCCTGAACGCGCGCGTGGCCATGCGGCCCCGCTACGAGAATTTCATCGGCGGCAAATGGGTAGCGCCGGTGGACGGCCAGTATTTCGACAATATCAGCCCGATCACCGGCAAGCCGGTCTGCCAGATCGCCCGCTCGCAAGCCGCTGACATCGAGCTTGCGCTCGATGCCGCGCACAAGGCGAAGGACGCCTGGGGGCAGATGGCGCCGGCCAAGCGCGCAGAGATCCTCAATAAGATCGCCGACCGCATGGAGGAGAACCTCCAGGTGCTGGCGGCGGTCGAGACCATCGATAACGGCAAGCCGATCCGCGAGACGCGGCTCGCGGACATCCCCCTCGCCATCGACCATTTCCGCTATTTCGCGGCATGCGTCCGCGCGCAGGAGGGCTCGCTGTCCGATCTCGACCACGACACCGTCGCCTACCACTATCACGAGCCGCTCGGCGTGGTCGGCCAGATCATCCCGTGGAACTTTCCGATCCTCATGGCTTCGTGGAAGCTTGCGCCGGCGCTCGCCGCCGGCAACTGCGTGGTGCTGAAGCCCGCCGAGCAGACGCCGATGAGCATCATGGTGCTCATGGACTTGATCGGCGATCTCCTGCCGCCCGGCGTGCTCAACGTGGTCAACGGCTTTGGCGTTGAGGCCGGCAAGCCGCTCGCCCAGAACAAGCGTATTGCTAAGGTGGCGTTTACCGGCGAGACCACAACGGGCCGGCTGATCATGCAATATGCATCGGAGAATCTGATCCCGGTGACGCTCGAGCTCGGCGGCAAGTCGCCCAACATCTTCTTCGCCGACGTGATGGCAGAGGACGACGACTTCTTCGACAAGTCACTCGAAGGCTTCACCATGTTCGCGCTGAACCAGGGCGAGGTCTGCACCTGCCCGTCGCGCGCGCTGGTGCAGCGCTCGATATATGACCGCTTCATGGAAAAAGCGATCGCGCGCGTGAAAAAGATCAAGCAGGGCAACCCGCTGGATTCGGATACAATGATGGGGGCTCAGGCCTCCAACGATCAACTGGAGAAGATTCTCTCTTATGTCGACATCGGCAAGAAGGAAGGCGCCAAACTCCTGACCGGCGGCGAGCGCGCCAGTTTCGATGGCGAACTGAAGGAAGGCTATTACATGCAGCCCACAGTGTTCGCCGGCAATAACAAGATGCGCATCTTCCAGGAGGAGATCTTCGGGCCGGTGCTGTCGGTCACGAGCTTCGAGGACGAGGAGGAAGCGCTCGCCATCGCCAACGACACGCTGTACGGCCTTGGCGCCGGCCTATGGACCCGCGACATCAACCGCGCCTATCGCATGGGCCGCGGCATCCAGGCGGGACGAGTGTGGACCAATTGCTACCACCTCTATCCGGCGCATGCGGCCTTTGGCGGCTACAAGAAATCGGGCATCGGGCGCGAGAACCATAAGATGATGCTCGACCATTACCAGCAGACCAAGAACGTGCTGGTGAGCTACAGCCCCAAGGCTCTCGGGTTCTTTTAAGCGAGATCGGCGCAGGGCTCCAGCTCTGCGCCTCTTAGAACCCGCGTAATTGCTGGAGCTACGGCGATGGAAGACCTTAGTGCGACCGCGTCAATCCAATGGTACTCCTAATATGGCAGAACCCACCTTGATCGACGACGCGATGTACCGCGCCATGTACGAAGCTTCGATCAGAGACCCCGAGACGTTTTGGGGCGAGCACGGCAAACGTATCGACTGGATCAGGTCCTACTCGCGCGTCAAGAACTGCTCCTTCGCCCATCCCGATGTCTCGATCAAATGGTTCGAGGACGGCACCCTCAACGTCTCGGCCAACTGCATCGACCGCCATCTCGAGGAGCGTGGTGATCAGGTCGCCATCATCTGGGAGCCCGACGATCCGAGCGCCGAGGCACGGCGCATCACCTATCGCGAGCTCTACCGCGAGGTGAATATCTTCGCCAATGTCCTCAAGTCGATGGGGGTAAACCGCGGCGACCGGGTGACCATCTACTTGCCGATGATTCCCGAGGCGGCCTACGCCATGCTCGCCTGCGCGCGCATCGGCGCCATCCACTCGGTGGTGTTCGGCGGCTTTTCCCCCGACTCGCTCGTCGGGCGCATCGCCGATTGTAAGTCGAAGCTCGTCATCACCGCTGATGAGGGCGTGCGCGCCGGCAAGATGGTCAGGCTCAAGCATAACACCGACGAGGCGCTGACCAAGTCGCTCGGCGAGGAGAAGGTGATCGTCATCCGGCGGACGGGCGGTTCGTGCGCCATGCATCCCGGGCGCGATTTCTGGTACCACGAGCTCGCCGCCAAGGTCTCGGCGGAGTGTCTGCCCGAAGAGATGGGCGCCGAGGATCCGCTCTTCATCCTCTACACGTCGGGCTCGACGGGAACGCCCAAGGGTGTGGTGCACACCTCCGGCGGCTATCTCGTCTATGCCGCGCTGACCCATCAGACCGTGTTCGACTATCACGACGGCGACGTCTATTGGTGCACGGCCGATGTCGGCTGGGTCACGGGCCACTCCTATATCGTCTACGGTCCACTCGCCAACGGCGCGACGACACTGATGTTCGAGGGTGTGCCGAACTATCCCGATCAATCGCGCTTCTGGCAGGTTGTCGACAAGCACAAAGTCAACATCCTGTATACGGCGCCCACGGCAATCAGGGCGCTGATGGGGGCTGGCGACGATTACGTGACGCGCTCGAGCCGGAAGTCGCTCAAGCTGCTCGGCAGCGTGGGCGAGCCGATCAACCCCGAGGCCTGGGAGTGGTACTATCAGGTAGTGGGCGAAGAGCGATGCCCCATCGTCGATACCTGGTGGCAGACCGAGACGGGGGGCATTCTCATTACCCCGCTGCCCGGCGCCACCAAGCTCAAGCCCGGCTCGGCGACTTTGCCCTTTTTCGGCGTCGAGCCAGCCATCGTCGACAGCGACGGCAACCTGCAGGAAGGCACCGCCTCTGGCAATCTCGTCATCCTCGATGCATGGCCGGGGATTGCGCGCACCGTCTACGGCGACCATAAGCGCTTCGTGGAGACCTACTTCTCCGCCTACAAGGGCAAATACTTCACCGGCGATGGCTGCCGGCGCGACGACGACGGCTATTACTGGATCACCGGCCGCGTCGACGATGTGATCAATGTCGCCGGCCATCGCATGGGGACGGCAGAGGTCGAGTCCGCGCTCGTCTCCCATCCCAAGGTCTCGGAAGCCGCAGTGGTCGGCTATCCCCACGACATCAAGGGCCAGGGCATCTATTGCTACGTCACGCTGATCGCGGGCGAGAACGGGTCGGACGCGCTCAAGATCGAGCTTCGCGACTGGGTCCGCAAGGAGATCGGGCCGATAGCATCCCCTGATTTGATTCAGTTCGCGCCCGGGCTGCCTAAGACACGGTCGGGCAAGATCATGCGTCGGATCTTACGCAAGATCGCCGAGGACGATTTCGGCAATCTCGGCGATATTTCTACGCTGGCCGATCCCGCCGTGGTCGACGACCTCGTCCAAAACCGGCAGAACAAGTGACGATTTCAGCTTTTACGAGGGCAGATCAGCGTGGTCCCGCTCTCGACGGATCGCATCGCGGATAAGCTGCTTCGCCTCTTCCACATCGCCCCAGCCGATAAGCTTTACCCATTTGCCGGGTTCAAGATCCTTGTAGTGCTCAAAAAAGTGCTGGATCTGCTCCAGCGCGATTCTGGGCAAGTCAGTATGGGCCCTCACATGCTCGTAGTGCTGCGTTAGCTTCAGCGTCGGCACGGCGATAATCTTTTCGTCGGTCCCACCGTCATCCACCATTTTCAGCACGCCAATCGGGCGCACATTAATGACAGCACCAGGGAAGATCGGCCGGGTATTGGCGACAAGAACATCGATCGGATCGCCATCCTGCGACAGCGTGTGAGGCACGAAACCGTAATTCCCTGGGTACCGCATCGGAGTGTGGAGGAAACGGTCGACCACTAGCGTGCCAGCCGCTTTGTCCATCTCATACTTAATCGGCTCGCCGCCAATCGGTACCTCGATCACGACATTGACGTCGTCAGGCGGGTTAATGCCGATTGCGATGGCGTCGAGGCGCATGGGCCTTCCAATTCAACAAGGTGATCGACCGCAGATGCGGACCGCAAGTATGCCCGCAGCAAAAGCTAAGGGCCAGCAGATACGTGCCGGCCCTCTGCTTCTTATGTGAACCGTATAGAGAGACGAAAATCAGCTCGCCTTTCGGAGTTCACTCATGCCGCGTGTCACATGCGCCTTGATCGGTTCAGCCGTATCGGCAGTCACCTTGGTCGACAGCGCACGCAGTTCTTCGGCTTGGGCCGTAAACGTGCCGAGCCAATTGCGCCAATAGGCCGCCTGCACCTCTACGACTTCGGGGAGGGTCTTCGCTGCAGCTAGGCTCTTCGCGAGAGTGAAGCCCGAATTGACCTTGCGTTGGGCGATTTCGATCAGCTTGTGGTTCAAGGCTAGAGAGCCCTGTCCTGCCGCGTCGAAAGATCTTTCAAGAGCCTCCAATCCGGCTTCGAGAGCATCTTTGGAATGCTCGTAGGCTTCGCGCGTCTGAGCGACGGTCTTTTCGGCAATGGAACGCACGCCCTCGGGCAAGAGGGTATCAAAAGCCGGAGCCTCGAATTGGACGGCAGTCTCGCGCGCCTTCTCGGCGGCAACTTTTGGCTCGAAGGTGTTCATGGTTTTACCTCTATGAGGCGCCCGGGAAGATGGTTCGACGGGATTGGGGGGCCGGGAGCAACACTCTTATACCGCATTTCATTGTGCACTGCGATATGGAAATGCTGCACTGCAACATAACGCTTCGCCATAAGCTGAAGCGTCGCTACGTCCCGCCGGTCTTTCAAAAACTGCCGCCATGCCTGGTGGGGCATCGAGGCCTGCGCAACCTCGCATTATTGGTCACGCGAACTTTAGTTGCTCAATCCATGAACTGGCCGCCATTGATGGAGAGCGTCGAGCCGGTGATCCAGCCCGCCTCGTCGGCGGCGAGGAACACCACGCAGCGTGCCACCTCATTGGCCTCGCCGAGCCGCCCCACCGGGATCTGCCCGACAATGGCCTTCATCACATCCTCGGAGACGCCGGCCAGCAGGTCGGTCTTGATATAGCCCGGGGCGATCGCGTTCACGGTGATCCCCTTGCGCGCGCTCTCAAGCGCGAGCGCGCGGGTGAAGCCGATCACGCCGGCTTTGGCCGAGCAGTAATTGGTCAAGCCCAGCTGCCCCTTCTGCCCGTTGATCGAGGAGATGTTGACGATGCGGCCGAAGCCCCGCTCGCGCATGCCATTGATCACCGGCCGCGTCATGTTGAAGAGCGAGTCGAGATTGGTGCGGATCACCTCCGACCATTGCTCGTGGCTCATCTTCTGCAGCATGGCGTCGCGGCTGATGCCGGCATTGTTGACCAGCACCTCGACCGGGCCGACCTCGTTCTCGACATTGATGATGCCAGCCTCGCAGGCGACGTAGTCGGTGACGTCCCATTTATAGACCGGGATCTTGGTCGCCTTGTTGAACGCCTTAGCGGCGGCGTCATTGCCGTGATAGTTGGCGGCGACGTTGTAGCCTGCCTTCTTCAGAGCCTTCGCGACGGCGGCGCCGATGCCGCGCGTTCCCCCCGTGACCAAAGCCACCCTTCCCATGCCTTCCTCCCTTAAGAAGCGCTCTTGTGGCGCCTGGTTAGACACTCAAAATGAAGACCCGCTTTGACGCGGGCAGCGATCACTCCCTCTCGACACACATGGCGATGCCCATGCCGCCGCCGATGCAGAGCGTGGCGAGGCCCTTTTTGGCAGCGCGCTTTTGCATCTCGTGCAGCAGAGTGACCAGCACGCGCGCGCCCGAAGCGCCGATCGGGTGGCCGAGGGCGATGGCGCCACCATTGACGTTGACCTTGCTGGTGTCCCAGCCGATCTCCTTGTTCACGGCAAGAGCCTGCGCGGCGAAGGCTTCGTTGGCCTCGATCAGGTCGAGATCCTTGACGGACCAGCCGGCCTTCTCCAGCGCCTTGCGCGAAGCCGGGATGGGCCCCGACCCCATGACCTTGGGGTCGACGCCCGCCGTCGCCCACGACGCGATGCGCGCGAGCGGCTTAAGCTTGCGCTTCTTCGCCTCCTTCGCCGTCATCAGCACGACCGCCGCGGCGCCGTCATTGATGCCCGACGCGTTGGCGGCGGTGACGGTGCCCTCCTTGTCGAAAGCGGGCTTAAGCTTCGCCGCATCCTCGACCTTGGCGCCCTCGCGGATATATTCGTCCTCGCTCACGACCGTCTCGCCCTTGCGCGTCTTGACGGTGACGGGAGCGATCTCGTCCTTGAACCTGCCGGCCTTCTTGGCGGCCTCGGCCTTGTTCTGCGAGGCGGTGGCGAACTTGTCCTGCTCCTCGCGGGTGATCTGCCACTGGCGGGCGACGTTCTCGGCGGTGACGCCCATGTGATAGCCGTTGAAGGCATCCCACAGGCCCTCCTTGATCATCGTGTCGATAAGATTGTAGTCGCCCATCTTCACGCCGCTTCGCAAATGCGCGCAATGCGGTGAAAGGCTCATGCTCTCCTGGCCTCCGGCCACCACGATCTCGGAGGCGCCGGTCGCGATCTGCTGGGCGCCAAGGGCAATCGCCCTGAGCCCTGAGCCGCACACCTGGTTCACGCCGAAGGCCGTGGCCTCGACCGGAATGCCTGCCGCAACGGCCGCTTGCCGCGCCGGGTTCATGCCCTGGCCCGCCGGGAGCACCTGACCCATGATGACTTCATCGACATCGGCCGGATCGACGCCAGCGCGCTGAAGCGCCGCCCGGATGGCGACCTCGCCAAGCGCATGCGCCGGCAGGCTCGACAGCGCGCCGTTGAAGGAGCCAACCGGCGTCCGCGCTGCGCTGACGATGACAATCTCTTCGTCTTTCATACTCATCTCCACTTCCCCAAGCTCATCTCCACGTCCCAGAGCGACCCAAGGTCATAACGTAGCGATTCGATCTGGGGAAGCCTACGCTTCTGGGCCCATTAAGGCTGCGGCAAAGCCTCTGGTGCTGCGCACAAAGAACGTGCTACTGATTTCGCAGTTGCGGCATGGAGTAGTCTTGGGTGGGGAACCCAAGGCGTAGGAGCGCGAAGACACGTGGCAAGGGACGCGGACCAGGAGAGCCGGCCGGTCATCATCAAGAAATACGCCAACCGCAGGCTCTACAATACCGACACCAGCACCTATGTGACGCTCGAGGACCTCGCCGAAATGGTGCGGGGAGAACGAGACTTCGTCGTCTACGATGCCAAGAGCGGCGAAGACCTCACTCATTCTGTTCTGACCCAGATCATCGTCGAGCAGGAAAGCAGGGGCACAAATCTGTTGCCCATCGGCTTCCTGCGCCAGCTCATCCGCTTCTACGGCGACAGCATGCAGAAGCTGGTGCCGAGCTATCTCGAATTCAGCCTCGATTCGCTCACCCGCCAGCAGGAGCAGTATCGGCAGCGCTTCGCTCACACCTTCGGGACGTCGGCGTTCGAGGCCATGCAGGAGCAGGTGCGCAAGAATTTCGCCACCTTCGAGCGGGCGCTCGGCCTGTTCAGCCCCTTCAGCAAAGCGGACGGAGTCGACGGCAGCAATGCTCACGCCAATGCGGGGGCCGAGCGCGTCGAAGCGATCGCTGGGCCGAACAGCAAGCCGAGCGACGATGAGATCGCCAATCTGAAGGCCGAGCTTACGGCCATGCAGCAGCGGCTCGAGCAGCTCTCCCGCCGGTAGACGTTCTCAATCCAAACACGCTCGTCATTGCCGGGCTTGACCCGGCAATCCATGCCACTTGCGCTTCGACGCGCTGAGGCGCAACGGCGTGGATGCCCGGATCAAGTCCGGGCATGACGGAAATGGTTGAAGGCTGGGGTCAGGCCGCGTTGGTCGCGAGCCGCCGCGTGTGTGCAGCGACGAGGTCGGCCTCGGCCAAAGCGCGCTCCTCGGCAGTGTCAGCCAGGAGGTGGATATGCACCTCGTTGGCCCCGCACTTGGCGCCTTCATGGCGCAGGTGGGCAAGATTGAGGGTGACCGCCTCGTCCTTGGTCTGGCCGAAGGACAGCGCCACCCGCCTACCGTCCTCGTAACGGCGGACGAGGATGTAGTTGGCCCGGGGGAGGGCAGGACAGCCGATCAGCGTATAGACGCTATGGAGATAGCGGCGCCCCGAGGCCCCGCGCCAATAATGGAAGGCCTGGGCGAAGGCTGCCTCGGAGCAGACCAGCGCCGGCTCGTCGGCCGGGCCCCACTGGGCACTCTCTGCTTCCACTTTGCGCATCCACATGGGTCCGGGTCCGTTAACTGGTAAATCGACCTGTCAAATGGGCGTAGCGATGACGAATTCAAGACGGCATCGCGAATCTCAGGAACAAAGATAGAACATCCGCCGAGCCCCAGTCAAGCATTCAAAGGTTAACAGCGAGCACACTGCCGGGTTCCTTGGCCTTAGCTTCGGCCAGCAGGCGCCCGGAAGCGGTCTCGATGGCGTCGGTCAACCGCGTCAGGAACTCGGCCTTCGGCAGGCCGGGCGGTATGGGGTCGAGGAACTCGACGACGATGGTGCCGGGACGGCGCTCGAGACTTCGCCTTGGCCAGAACACCCCGGAATTGAGCGCCACCGGCACGCAAGGGATGCGGAGCGCCTCATAGAGCAGGATGACGCCCGTCTTGTAGTCGGGGGGCGCGCCCGGAGGACGCCTCGTGCCTTCGGGGAAGATGACGATCTCGCGCCCGTCCGCGACGCGCTTCTTCGCCTCGCGCAGCATGCGGCGGAGCGCGGTGGGGCCTTTGTCGCGGTCGACCGGGATCATCTCGAACTTGCGCGAGAACCAGCCGTGGAAGGGGATAAAGAACAGCTCCCGCTTCATCAGGAGCGCCGGATCGCGCAAGAGCGGGATCAGCCCGAACGTCTCCCAGGCCGATTGGTGCTTGGAGGCGACGAGGCAGGCCCCGTGGGGCAGCTTCTCTTGGCCGCGCACCTCAAGGCGCGTGCCCACGATGACCCGCAAGAGGAACAGCTCGAAGCGCGCATGCATGGCGAGCGCCGCCATGGCCCAGCTTCGTGGACCAAAGAGCAACGGACTGCCGAGGACGACGAACAGGGCCGTCGTCACATAGAACAGGACGTTGAAGAGCAGCGAGCGTGCCATTCGGCTTCAGGACCGTCACGGCTCCGGCACGTCGGCGGCCACGGTGTTGCCGCCCGGGAACAAGTTCCGCACGAGGTTGGTGGCGCCAAGCCGCCCGAGTGCCGGCAGATATTTCAGATATTCGGAGAGCAGCAGCCTGGTCGTGCCGGGATAGCTCCACCAGCGGTCGAGATGCACGTTGTTGTCGACCACCGAATAGGGGATCAGCACCACATCCGGCATGGCGCGGCCAAGCTCGGCGAGAGCGCGCGGCATGTGATAGTTCGAGGTGACCACGATGACCGAGCCGAAATGGTGGAGCGCCACCCACTGGCTCGTCTCGGTGGCGTTGTCGATGGTGTTGCGGGCCTCCTTGTCGATGTCGACGCAGCAGGCGAAATACTGGTCGCCCTGGCTGGCGAGGTCCTTCAGCTCTTCCGTCGTGGTGGTGCGATTGACCCCGGTGATGAGGACGCGCTTGGCCTTGCCTTGCGCCAAGAGCTTCATCGCCTGGTCGATGCGCGAGGCGCCCCCGGTGAGCACGGCGATGCCGTCGGCGGTCCGCTGCGGCCCGCGCTGCTCGTGCGCGATGCCGGTCGCAAACAGGATGAAGCCGATGATGAGCAGCACCACGAGCATCAGCACAAAATCGAAGATGAGCCTTACCCCACCGACGAAGCCGCTGAAGCGCCCCGGTCTGTCTTCCTCTGCCTCACTCACGGCTTACTCCAACGCTGCCAGGCGGGCGCAAGAATAGGCACAAATCGCGCGCGAGCGAAATCGGCTTTGCTCCGGTCCCCCGGGGGGCAATTGGTGCGGTTCACGCGTAGGACTTGAGCACGCGGATCACGCCGAGCCGCGAGGTGACCATGCACAGACAGGCCACGACGACGACCACGAGCACACAGAGGAAATACCCTGACAAATCGAGCTCGCCGGAGCCGATGAGCCGGCTCGTCTCGGCCGCGGTCACCACGCCGCCGCCCAGCATATGCATCATCAGCGGCAGGAGCAGGAAGGCGAGTGAAGCGGCCAGCGCGCCCATGAGCCCGGCCCTGACGCCAAGCCCGAGGAAATGGCGCTCGAACTCGCGGCTGATGAAGCGCTCATTGGCGCCGACGAAGTGCAGGACCTCGATGATCTCGCGGTTGGAGGCCATGGCGCTCCGGGTTGCCGAGACGATGACGGCGATGGTCGCGGCCGCGACGAGGCCGAGCACGGCGAGGCCGCCGAGCGCGGCCGAGCGCGTGAGGGTGCGGATCTCCGCCTGCCAGCGGGTGTGATCGTCGAGGGTGACGCCCTCGAAGTTCTGCGACAGCGCCTCCTTGATGAGCGGGATGTCGGGAGGGTTGGAGCGGTCGATTTCCACTGCGATCAGCCGAGGAATGGGCAAGGCGTCCAGCGCGGCCGACTGTCCGAGCCATGGCTCGAGCAGCTTCGCGGAGTCGTCGGCGGTCAGCGGCTTCACCTTGGTGATCCCCTTCTGCTTGGCGAGGAACAGGGAGACGAGCGTCATCTTCTTCTCGATGTCGGCGGTGTTGACGGGGTCGAGCTCCACGGTGATCTCGCTCGCAATGTCGTTGACCCAGGCTTCCGCCGATTCATTGACCATGTACACGGCGCCCGCGGTGAGGCAGGCGAGGAAGGACATGATGGCGATCACCACGGTCAGGGCGTTGCCGGCAATGGACGCCGCCGGCACGATCTGCGCCGTGCTGGTTTGGAAACGCTGAGGCATGAGCCCGGCGACGCGGGCCGGAAGCAGGCCCCTTAGGAGGCTCGTCCAGGGATAGTCACGGATGTCGGAAAGAATGGTCACGGGTCAGCGGACCTGCAAATGGCCGTCGAAGAGCACAAGCCGCGGGGCATCGAGCTGGTCCATCAGAGCATGGTCGTGGGTCGCGATAATGACCGAGGTGCCGAGCCGGTTGAGCTCCACGAAGAGGCGCAAGAGGCGGTTGCCGATGGCCGGATCGACATTGCCCGTCGGCTCGTCGGCGAGCAAGAGCTCGGGGCGCCCGATCACGGCACGGGCGATTGCCGCGCGCTGCTTCTCGCCGCCCGACAGGACCTCGGGGTAGGCGTCGATGCGGTCGCCGAGCCCGACCCAGCGCAAGAGGTCGGTCACGTCGTCCCGGTAATCGGCCTCCCGCCTGCCCATGACGCGCAAGGGAAGGGCCACATTCTCCCAAGTGGTGAGGTGGTCGAGCAGCCGGAAGTCCTGGAAAACGATGCCGATGCGCCGCCTGAGCGCGGACCGGCCGCTCGCCGAGAGCTCCGCCACGTTCTCCCCAAACACGAAAATTAGCCCTCTGGTTGGCCGGAGCGACATGAAAAGCAGCCGCAAAAGCGTCGTTTTGCCGGCTCCCGACGGCCCGGTCAGGAAGTGAAACGACCCGGGAAGCACGTGGAAGGTGAGGTCGCGCAAGATTTCCGGGCCCGTGCCATAGCGCAGTCCGACATTGTCAAAGCGGATCACCCGTGTTCCTTAAGCCTCTTAACATTGCGGAAGACTGGCTCTTTATGCTGAAGTCCCAGTCCGGTATCAATGGATTTGGGCAACGGCATGGGGCCGTCATAAATTCGGGGGTAGCGGGCCCCTTTGGCTTTTCCGATGGCAACACTCATTATCTGCCCAGTCTGCGACACGCGCTACGAGACGGCGGCCGTCTTCCCGCCTGAGGGGCGCAAGGTCCGCTGCAGCAAGTGCACCCATGTCTGGCAGGCGATGCCTGTCACGACATCGGCGGAGCCTGCCGTGGTCGCTGCGCCGGCGCTCGGTGCCACCGTTGCGGCGCCACCAAAAGCACCGCCGCCCGCGCCGCCTAAGCAAGCCCCCACCGTCAATACCGCCATGCGCGGATTCGCCGGCATCGCGCAACCGCCACCGCCCGAGCCGAGCTTGAGCGAGAGGCTCGCCCAGGCCGAGTCTGATGCCGAATTCGCTGGCGAGCAGGACCTTGCCACTCAAGCCGCGCATTTTAATGACGAAGCCGTGGCCGCAGCCCCTCCCGTCAAAGAGAAGTCCGGGGGGATTTTCGCGCGACTGGCCTCAAAGCGGCCAGCCGCTGCGCCGGCCGCCCCCCCGGCTCCGGCTCCGGCTCGGGCGGCTGCTCCTGCCGAGGCCGCCATGGCCGATGCAACCATGGGCGATGTCACGATGGGCGATGCCGGCATGGGCGACGCCGGCATGACCGACCCCGCTTTGGCCGACACCGCGCTGGTCGAAGCTGCCATGGCGGGCCTGGACGGCGACGCTCTCCCCGCCAAGCGCCGGGAGCGGAAGAAGCCTCCCGTGGTCGCCATAGGCTGGGCGGTGCTTGCGCTCATCATCGCCATCGTCGTCGGCCTGTTCGTATTGGCGCCGGCGACCGTGATGTCGGTCCTGCCCGGCGCCTCCCGCCTCTACGGACTGCTCGGCATGCCGGTCGGGGCGCATGGGCTTAGCTTCGAGGGCGTCCGCTACGGCTGGACCAGCGACGGCGGTCAGCCCGTGCTCGAAGTGCAGGGCGATGTGGTGAATATTACCTCGGGCGCGCTGGACGTCCCGACCGTGGTGATCGCGCTCAGGGACGAGAGCGGCGAGGAGATTTCCGAGTGGACGACTGAGGTGGGGGAGCCTGAGCTTGCGGCCGGCGAGCATGCGCCGTTCTTGCGGCAAATTCCCTCGCCGCCGAGCAATGTCCGGAGCGTCAAGGTTCGTTTCGCCAAGGCCAACTAGCAATGGCCGGGATTGCGGCGCCGCACGCCATCACGCCGCTCATCAGCGCCGAGAAAATCGCGCGAAGGGTCGAGGAGCTGGCGCAAGAGATCGCCGCTGCAAGCCTCGACAATCTCATCATCGTCGCGGTGCTGAAGGGGAGCTTCATCTTCGCCGCCGACCTGATCAGGGCGCTCCACCGGCAGGGGCTCGCGCCCGAGATCGACTTCATCTTCCTGGCAAGCTATGGCGCGGGGACGTCCTCGAGCGGTGAGGTCAAGGTCTTGCGCGACGTGGAGAGCGAGCTTCAAGGCCGCGACGTGGTGATCGTCGACGACATCCTCGATTCAGGCCGGACGCTGACCTTCGCCAAGGCGCTTCTGGAGCGGCGCGGCGCGCGGAGCGTGCGCACTTGCGTCCTCATCGACAAGCGAGGCCCCCGCGCGGCGGCGATCACGCCGGACTTCATGGGGTTTCCCTGCCCGCCGGTCTTCGTCGTGGGCTACGGCATGGACCTCGCCCACCGTTACCGCGAGCTTCCCTTTATCGGCGAGGTGGCTGGCACATGACCACGCTGCACCTCATCTTCGCTTTTGTCGGGGCGCTCATTCCGCCGGTCGTGATTGTGCAGGCGCTGAGGAGCAAAGCGAGAGACCGCTGGCCCGAAGGGCTGCTCACTGGCATCTATCTCGGGGTGCTCGGCTCGATCAGCCTGATCGCGCTCATCACCTATTTCAGGTGACAGAAATCAGGATCTGACCCCTAGAACGGCTTGATCAGACGCTCGAGATAATCGAGCTCGATGGCCGGCCGCGCCGGCTCGCCAAGCCGCCGGCGAATCTCGTCGAGAACCTCGCGCGCGCGCTGAATGTCGATCTCGTCAGGGACCTTTACCGACAGGCCAAGGTCGGGCCGGTTGCTGCGATCCGGGCGGCCAAGCGGGTCGCGCCCGTTATTGCCGGGTCCTTGGCCGGCTTGCGATTCGCCATTCTGCATCATCTGCTCGGCCATGGCCTGCGCACCCTTGCGCAAGCGGTCGAGCGCGAGGCTCTGCGATTGCGTCGCGCTGTCGAGATTGTCCTCGCCGATCGCCTCCTTGGCGTCCTTCATGGCGTCTTGCGCGCCCTCGAACTCCTTAGGCGGGTTCGCCCCTTCGATGCGGAACCGGTCGATCAGGCTTTGCAGCTTGTCGCGGAGCTCCGCCTGGCGGTCGCCGAGCTGGCCGTGCTTGCCGGAGGGTTGGCCGCCGGGCGCCTGCTTGCCCTGCTCGGCCTGGCCCGACCCGCGCGGGGCGCCTTGCTTGCCCGAGTCGCCCTGTCCCTTCTGGCCTCCTTGCTCGGCCTCTCCCGGCATCTCGAACAGGGGCGCCATGCTGACGCCGTTACCGAATTCGAGCGGCTGGCCGGGGGGGCTCACCTCGAACTGCTGGCTCTGGCTGTCGCCCGCGTTCTGCTCGCGCTTGGCTTTGAAGGTGTCGTCGAGCAGCTTCTGCTGCTTCGAAATGACGTCGCTCAAGTCCTTCATCATGCGCCCGGCGCGCTGCTGCTGCGCGCTCTCGGGGAAGTTGCCGGTCTGCAGGCGGTCGAGAATGTCCTTGAGCTCAGACAGCATTTGCTGGGCCATGTCCTTGGAGCCCGACTGGGCCAGCTTCTCGATGTTTTTCAGCATCTTGTCGAGGTCCTGCTGGGAGACGAGCTGATCGCCGTTCTGCTTGTCCTGCGCCGGCAGGTTGCCCTTGTCCTGCGCCTGCGAGGCGAGCGCCTGCATATAGCGGGACAGCGCGGTGCGTAGTTCATCGACGAGGCGCTTGATCTCCTCGGGCGAGGCGTTGTCCTTGATTGCCTGCGAAAGCGCGTCCTGGGCGGCCTTCACGTCGCGCTCGGCCTCGGGCAGGTCGCCGTCCTCGATGCTGAGCGCCACGGTCCAGAGCTGGCCGACGACGCTTGCCACACTTGCCCGCGAGGGGTCGCTCGCCAGCCGCCAATAGGCGTCGCGCAAGGCAAGATAGATGAAGCTGTCGTCGATGACCTTCTCGCCGCCCAAGGTCAGCGCCTCGAGCGCACGGGAGACGCTCTCGGCGCCGTCCGGCTCGCGAACGAGCCGCTTCCGTTGCTCGATCACGGCCTTGGCGAGCGGCTTGGTGAAGGTGCGCTCGGGCAGCACGAATTCATAGGGCGCGCTCATCCCCGCCTGACCCGCCTGGTCGCGGGCGAGGAGAGTCATGCGCACCTTTAGCCCGGCCCAGGGATGAGCGGTGAGGTCCTGCGTGGCGCGGCCGTCAGCCCGCTTGGCATTGGCGTGGGGCAATTGCAGCGGCATCACGGGGGGCTCGAGCAGGGGGTCGGCCTCGACCTTGGCGCCGGCCTCGGCGGGCAGCGGGACAAGGTTTCCCGCCTCACCCTCGCTGAGCGCGAACCGGGCTTCGGCGCTCGCCACGCCATGATCGTCATCGGCGCGGAAGACGAGGCGCAAGGCCCCGCGCGGGGTCGTGGTCGGAGTGCCCATCAGGCTGATCGTGGGGGCCTCGTCCTTGATCAGGTCGAACCGCCATTTGGAGACGGTCTGGCCGCCGATCTTGACATCGGCGCTCACCGGCTGGGTCAGCGCCACGTCGAACTCGACCAATCCTTCGCTGCCTCCCTTCTTGGGCTCGGCCGTCTTCTGCTCGGACCCGTCGTCGTTGCTCGTCGACAGGCTCACGGTCTCGCCCTGGGGCGCATGCGCCCGGACGATCAACTCGCTCCGCTCGGGCACCGACAAAGCGCGGAAGCTCTCTGAACCTGCTCCCACCGGCTCGCTGCCGTCGGCAAGGACGATCGGCGCGATGCCGGTATAGACCGGGGGCGTCACCCAGGCATCGAGCCTGAGCAGCACGGGCGTGCTGGAAGCGCCCGGCGAGAACGCCGCGCGTATACGATCCCAACCATTGCCTCCCGCGGCAAGCACGGCGGCGACGACGGTGATGAGCAGCGCCGCCCTGATGGCGTAAGGGTCGTTGCGGTCGGTCCGGGGCGCGGGCCAGGACGGCTTGAGCTTGGCGACCAGCCGGGCGAGGCGCTCACGGTGGGCCGCCCAGAGCATCGCCGTCTCCTTGGGCGGCGTGGCGCCGAGGCGATCCTCGTAGGATGAAGCCGGCCGGTGCTTGATATTGGCGTTGCGTTCGAGGCGCCGGAGCGCCTCCGCGCGCGTGGGCAGCTTCAGCCTGATGAGCGGCAGGAAGGAGACGAGAAGCGCAAGCCCGAAGCCGCCGAGGAGCACACGGTGCAGAACGGGCGGCAGTAGGCTCCACAGCTCCAAGAGCGACACGACGAGGAAGGCGCAGACGACGAAGAAGGGCCGAAGCAAGGCCTCCCAGATGCGCTCGGCTAGGAGCGCAAGGAAGCTCAGGCGCACGCGCCATTCGAGGCGCCGGGCAAGCGCGCTATCCTCTGCCGTCTCGGGGGAGGTCTCTTTCGGTCGAAACACGGATCGCATCATCGGCACTTCTTAGCACAGGAGCGTAACGGGGGACGGTAACTTGGGCCGAGAAGCGGGCGAAACGGAGGCTTGCTCGCGCTGCTTCCGATCAAAGCCAGTCGGGCAGAAGCTCTCTGGCCAGCATGTCGCCGTAGCTCGGCCTCGGCCGCGTCACGCAATAACGGCTTCCGGCCACGAGCACCTCGGGGACCAGAAGCCTGCTGTTATACTCCGACGCCAGCACCGCGCCATAGGCTCCTGCCGTCATCACAGAAATGAGATCGCCGGCGCGAAGTTCCGGCAGCGGCCGCGCCAGCGCAAGATAGTCGCCCGTCTCGCACACGGGCCCCACCACGTCGGTGACGATGCTGCGCGTTCCGGGCGCGGGCGCGGTGACCGGGAGGATCTCGTGATAGGCCTCATAGAGGGTGGGGCGTATCAGGTCGTTCATCGCCGCATCGACGATGGTGAAGGTCTGGGACGCGCCATGCTTAACGTAGAGCACGCGCGCGACGAGGATGCCGGCATTGCCGGCAATCATGCGCCCGGGCTCGAACAGGAGCCGGACACCCAGGCTGCCCACTTCCTCCTGCACGAGCCTCGCATAGTCGGCGGGAAGCGGAGGCGCCGGCTGATCGCTCCGATAGGGGATGCCGAGACCACCGCCGAGATTGACGAAGCGAATCGAAAAGCCCTGCACGCGCAGCGTGCCGATCAGCTCATGCAAAAGGGCGAAGGCGTTCCTGAACGGCGAGAGATCGGTGATCTGACTGCCGATATGCATGTGCACGCCGGAGGCCTCGATGCCGGGCAGATCGCGTGCGAGGCCGTAGAGGGACGGGGCCTCGGCGAAGGGCACGCCGAACTTGTTCTCGGCTTTCCCGGTCGCGATCTTGTGGTGGGTCTTGGCGTCGACATCGGGGTTCACGCGGAGCGCGATGCGGGCGACGCGGCCCCGCGCCTCTGCCACCTCGCTCAGCGCGCGAAGCTCGGGCTCCGATTCGACGTTGAACGCGAAGATGCCGTGGTCGAGCGCAAAGGCCATCTCGGCGCGTGTCTTGCCCACGCCCGAGAATGCGATCTTCTCCGGCGGGACGTTAACGGCAAGCGCGCGGCGAAGCTCGCCTTCGGAGACCACGTCCATGCCGGCGCCCGCCCGGCCAAGCGTGGCGAGCACACCGAGATTGGAGTTGGCCTTGACGGAATAGCAGACGAGGGTGTCTTGGGTGCCGGCGAAGGCCTCGGCGAACACAAAATAGTGGCGCTCAAGCGTCGCCGTCGAATAGCAATAGAAGGGCGTCCCCACGGCGGCGGCGAGATCGGCAAGGTCGACCTCTTCGGCGTGGAGCACATTGGCCTGGGACACGCCGCGCCGGTAGGCGAAATGGTGCATCGGAAGGAAAGGGGTCTATTCGAGCAAGCGGTCGATCCAAAGGCGGCGAGCCGGGACGACCGACATCTTGGTGGATGGGTCGGCTTTCGCCTCGGGATAGTTCGCCTTCGGCCGATCGAGCGAGCCGCGGCGCCCGCAGGCGCTAAGCCCGACAGCCAACACCAGCAAAAGCGCTAAAAGGATGCGCACTGCGCTTCCCATGGTCGTGCCCCTGATTCCAAGCCTGTTCGCGGCCCTTAACCTATCCTTTTATCGCGATAGGGCCTTTTTCTCCAAACGCTTTATCCACCTTCTTGCCTCCGACCGCACATTTGCTGGCGCGGTACCCCCATAGCTTGTCCGGCTTTTGACCGAGCCTGCGACATCGAGGGCGGCATAGGCGTCCTTGGTTATGCGCTTCTCCACCGACTGGAAGTCGGCCAGAGGCAGGGACTTCAGGTCGCAGCCCTTGGCCTCGGCCAAGGCCACGATCTTGCCGGTGATGTGGTGGGCCTCCCGGAAGGGAAGCCCGAGATTGAGCACGAGCCAATCGGCGAGGTCGGTGGCCGTCGAGTGCCCGCTTGCGGCCGCCCGCGTCATGGCATCGAGGTCCGGTTCGAGGTCGACGACCATGCCGGTCATGGCGGAAAGCCCGAGCTTCAGCGAATCGAGCGCATCGAAGACGGGCTCCTTGTCCTCCTGCATGTCCTTGGCATAGGCAAGCGGGAGGCCCTTCATCACCATCAGCAGGGCCTGGAAGGCGCCGGCGATTCGTCCGGTCTTGGCGCGGACGAGCTCGGCGGCATCGGGATTCCGCTTCTGCGGCATGATCGAGGAGCCCGTGGTGAACTTGTCGGAGAGCCGCGCCAGGCCGAATTGCGGCGAGGTCCAGATCACGATCTCCTCGGCCAGCCGCGACAGATGCATGGCGGCGATGGAGGCGGCGGCCAAGGTCTCGAGCGCAAAGTCGCGGTCGGAGACGGCGTCGAGCGAATTCGCCGTGGGCCGCTCAAAGCCGAGCGCCGTCGAGGTCATGTCCCGGTCGATGGGGAAGCTCGTGCCGGCGAGCGCCGTCGAGCCCAAGGGGCACTCGGCAAGCCGTTTGGCGGCATCGGCGAAGCGGCCCCGGTCGCGCGCCAGCATTTCGACATAGGCGAGGCAATGGTGGCCGAAGGTGATGGGCTGGGCGGTCTGTAGATGCGTGTAGCCCGGCATCACGGCGGCGGCGTGCTCGAGCGCCTTCTTGGCGAGCGCAAGCTGAAGGCGCCCAAGCGCGCGGTCGAGGGCGCCGAGCTCGTCTCTGAGGTAAAGCCGGAAATCGGTCGCCACCTGGTCGTTGCGCGAGCGCGCCGTATGCAGCTTGCCGGCGACCGGGCCGATCAGCTCGCGCAACCGGCTCTCGATATTCAGGTGAATGTCCTCGAGCGCGCGGGAGAAGGCGAAGGTGCCGCCCTCGATCTCGGCCTGGACCCGATCGAGACCGCGCGCGATCTGATCCGCCTCCTTTTTCTTGAGGATGCCGGTCGCCGCCAGCATGGCGACGTGGGCCTTGGAGGCCAAGATGTCGTGCCGCCACAGCCGCTTGTCGAAGTCGATGGAGGCGTTTATCTCCTCCATGACCTCGGCTGGACTTGCGGCGAAGCGGCCACCCCACATGGTGTTGGTCATGAGCTTTTAGCCTGGGCAGGGCGAGGAGCGAGGAAGACTTGAGCAAAGCAAAGCAAGGCGAACGCGCCGCGCCGCCGGCCATCTATCTCGTCGCTGCGGTTCTCGCGGCGATTGCCGGATTCGGCACGGTATATGTGAGTTTCGCCCCTTCTGACAATGGGCGTACCGAGGCGCCCGGCGATTCCGCTGCCGGCAATGGTGGGGCAGGGGCAGGGAAGGGTGGCGAGGCGATCGCCACCGGCCCGCTTGTCGGCCTCAACAAGGGCGCCCTGGCGGCGCTGCTGGTGCGGCCGAAACCGCTCGATCTGCCGGACCTCGCCTTTGTCGACGGAAACGGCGCGGCCAAGACCTTGGCGGATTGGCGGGGGAAGATCGTGCTCCTCAATATCTGGGCCACGTGGTGCGTGCCTTGCCGCGACGAGATGCCGGCGCTCGATAAGCTGGAGACCAAGCTCGGGGGCAAGGACTTCGAGGTGGTGGCGATAAATATCGACAAAGGCTCGCCCGATAAGCCCGCGTCCTTCCTGAAGGAGGTGGGTGCCACGCATCTGGCGCTCTATATCGATCCCACCGGCAAGCTGTTCAGCACGGTGAAGACGGTCGGCATGCCGACGACGCTGGTGATCGACCGCAACGGCAAGGAGATCGGCCGCCTGATCGGCCCTGCCGATTGGGCCTCGCCTGAGGCCTTGGCGCTGATCGAGGCGGCAATCGCCGCGCCGGCCACGGGGTCGTAGAGAAATAGTTACCTACTTGACCGGGACGACGGCGTCTTTATCGAGGCGATAGGTGTATTTGCAGGTCTGGGCGGTCGGCTTGTTGCAAGGGTCGCCGGAGGTGGTGACGTACATCATGCGCTTGCCGTCACTCTTGCCGAACTTGAAGCTCTTGACGATGTCCTCGAAGACCACGTCCCAGGCGGTCTCCCCGTCCCAAAAATAGAGTTGCAGCGTGCAGCCGATGTCGCTGCAGAGCGGATTGACGCCGCCCTCGCATTTGAGCTTCGAGTAATCGGCGATCCAGTCCTCGCCGCCGTCGCCGTTCAGGTCCTGGACACTGAGCACCGCGTCGGTGTTCGGCTTGCCGCCAAGACCATTGCAGGCCTGAGCTGCTTCGGCGACAGCGGCGACGACATTATCGGGCGGCTCGGCGGCGCGGGAAGGCGTGAAGCCGGCGGAAACGCAGAGCGCCGCGACGGCGGCTAGCGGCAGGACAGGAAAGGCCGAGGCGTTCAATTTGCGCCGCTCGTGGTGATGGTCTTGCGCAACGTCTTCCTGGTGGCGTTCACGGCACCCTTGGTGACGGCGGCGGCGGCGTCGGTGGTGGCATTCACGGCGTCCTTGGTCGCAGCGGTCACCGTCTCTTCGGGATCAAGGGTCAGCGTGGCCTTGGGCTTGCGGCCGCCGACCGTTTTCTTCCGTCCAGGCTTGGCGGCGGCGGCCCGCCCGCCACCGCACACATCGTCGTGGAGATGCGTGGGGACGTCGCTCAACGAGGCCTGGATCGCGAGCCCGTCGAGGCTGGTCCCGAACAGCGATTTCCAGAAATAGCGCTTGAAGCCGTTCTCGAGCAGGTCGGTGGCGCGGTCGCGGCGGGAGGCGAGAGACTGTTCGCCGAGAACGACGGCGACGAGCTTGCGTCCCTCGCGGGTGGCGCTCACCACGATATTGAAGCCGGAATCGCAGATGAAGCCTGTCTTCATCCCGTCCGCGCCGGGAAAGCTGACGAGCATGCCGTTATGGGTGCGCATGGTCTTCTTGCCCACACTCACCTGCACGGTGCCGAACAGATCGGCGTGCTCGGGAAACTCGACGATGATGGCGCGGGCGAGCTTGGCGAGATCGCGGGCGGTGGTCACCTGGCGCTCGTCGGGCAGGCCGTTGACGTTGACGAAGTTGGTGTGGGTCATGCCGAGATGCTGCGCCGCCTCGTTCATGCGCGCGATGAACCCCTCCTCGCTGCCGCCGACTGTCTCGGCGATCATGACGGCGACGTCGTTGGCCGACTTGACGATGAGCACCTTCAAGGCGACGTCGAGGGTGATGGAGCCGCCGACGGGGAGCCCGAGCTTTGACGGCGCCTGCGTCGTCGCCTTCTGCGAGCAGACGACCTGGGTGTCGGGCGTCACGGTGCCGGCTTTGAGCGCCTGAAAAGTGACATAGGCCGTCATCAGCTTGGTCAGCGAGGCGGGGAACCAGGGGGCGTCGGGGTCCTCGGCGTAGAATACGGTGCCGTTATACGGCTCGAAGACGAGGGCGGGACCGGCGGAAGCCCCCGTTGGAGCCATCAAGACCGCTCCGAGAAGGAGGGCAAGACCGGCGCGCCGCAGCATCATCCCTTCATCCCTCATTCAATTCGACGCCTTGCTGCGCGCTGCCCCAATCGCCGCTCGCGCGAGCGGCCGGGACCCAACAACGCAAGATGACGGCCACCCCGGCCCCAGGAATGGCCCGCGCCCCCATAGTCAATCCAAATTCGACTGTTCCATGGCACATGGATCAGACGAGACCTTACGCCGGCCAAAACTCGGGTGCCCTTAAGGGGCGCCCACGCTCCAGCCGAATCGCGAGATCACGGCGAGGCCATATTACGGATCCGCCCGGAGAGTAGCGCGCCGGTCTCAATTCGCAACTGCGAAATTGCGCTGCACGGGGCATGCTCAAATAAGAGACACGTGCGGGCGCCCCGCGCTAAGGAGGGTGCGACTTTGCGCCTGACGTCTTGCGCATAAGTCTTTGGCCACCAAGTCTTGAGCACCAAGTCGGGGCCTAACTTTCACGGACGCATGCGCCATGGATGCCGCCCGTCAAAGTGGTCGTTCGGCCAGAGCTTCTCCCAAGCTCGCCCAGCTTTAGCTCAGAACACGAAGCGGAGGCCCGCCGAGCCGCCTTGCGTCGAGGCGTCGTTTGCGAATGCGCCGTCGTAGCGCAGGTAGAGATCGAACGACTGCCGCACCGTCAGGCTGGCAAGGAGCTCGATCACCGCCACGTCGCGCGGCGCGTTGACCCCATCGACCGTAAAGGTCGTCGCGCCCGGCAGTCCCTCGAAGCCCGCCGTGAAGCTGCGTGACACGTCGGCGAGCTCATGCCCCCAGCCGGCGCGCAGCTTGAGCAGCAGGGGGGCCCCAAGGCCGACCGGCAGCGCTTGCGTCAGCTCCGCCCCGAGGAGGCTCTGGGCCGAGGAGGTATTCTTGTCCTCGACCAAGAGATTGATGGCTCCGGCGCCGGTTTCGCTGAGATCGTTCTGGAAGATCACGATCCCCTGCAGCGCCGCAAGCGGCGTCACCATCGTGCTCCTGCCCAAAACAATCGAATAGCCGGTCTCGATGCTGGAGAGAAATGCGTTGGCGTTCGGATCGCCGCTCGCCCTGCGTGCCACGCCGGGGAAGACAATGCTGCGGTCGAGCGAACCATCGCTGAAGCCATAGCCCAGCAGGCCGTCGACATACCAGTTCCCCGGTGCGTAGCTCGCATAGAGGCCGCCCGAGCCGGTATCGATGCTGCCACTACCGGAGATTTGGTCGGCGTCGTAATTGCTGCGTGCATAGCCGACGGCTACGCCGGCGAGCAGGGCCGGGCCGAAGCGGTGCTCAATCCCGCCGGCCGCGCCCCCCATGCTATAGTTGATGCCGTGGAGATCGCCGCTGCCGTCGATTCCACCGCTGCCGCCAAAGCCGGTCACCCATTGCCGGAAAGGTGGCTCGCCCGTACGAGAGGCTGCCCGATCGAGGCGCATCTCGTCATGCACCGTGCCCAAGAACATCCGGGCGCTTGCAATCTCGACGGTTGGGATCTCCGCGTAGGGCTCGCCGCCGAGCTGCACGAGGGCCGAGTGAAGCGTGGCACCGCCGCCGACATTGATGAGATCGAGGCTGTTGTAGATCGAGTCCATGTCGGTGAACAACTCGGGGAAGGGACCGGTATCAAGCGCCGTCGCCACGGCGAGCGCGTTGCCGCCGCCCGCGCGCGGCCGATAGGACAGCGCGGCATCGCCGATCAGCTGCAGATTGATGTAGTCTTCTGCGGGGACGAACTGCGCATTGGCGCAGCCCGGATCGGATGACACACCGATCAGCCGCTCCTGCGGCACTCCGCCATGTCCCCACGGGCCCGCGGTCGGAATGTTCGGCGGGTTCGCACGGAAATGACCGAGGATCGGCGCGGCGTCGCCGACGATCATGCAGGTCCCAGCCGGCACTAGGACGATGGTGAGAGAGTCGGGCAGGTAAGGCAGCGCGAGCACGTCGCGGATCTCCTCCGCGTTCAGTCCCCTTATGGTGTTCGACCCGGCGAGGAACCTGCCGATCGGGCTGGTGACCCCGTTGGTGTACGCCCGCACATATTGCGTCGGCACCGAAGTGCGCACCACGCGGGCGCCCGCAGACGGCGTGAAGGACTCGGTCGGGGGGACGCTATTCAGGTAGGTGTTGGCATTGGCGCCGGTCTCGATCGAGGGCACGAACGTGCCGTTTCCCCGGAAGATCGATCCGGTGATGATCTCGCCGGGCGGAAGCGGCAAGTCGTTCGTGGCCCGCTGGGCGAGAGCCTCGTCGGCAAGCCCCATCGCCAGCAGGAAGAAGCCGGCGAGCGGCAGACATCCGCGCCTGAGACACGCGAGCATGGGTACGTCCCCCCTGCACCCATCGCCGGAAAACCATGGAGAACCATGCGCGCCGGGTCTGAGCGACTGATACCCAACAGTGCTTGTTTCAGACAATCGAGGTTCCTCGACTGTCCCCCGAAAACTGTCCCGAGAAATATTCTCCGCGCCTCTGCATCCGCGGTCACGCCTCCTCCGTACCTGGCGCCGTACCCCCAATGGGACACCACGCCAACCAGGAGGATGACATGAAGTTCGCCAAATTCGCTCTGTCCGGAGAAGCTGCTGCCGGTCTTGCGCCGAGGTGGGGGCTGACTTTCGCGCAAGCGCCCGCGACGGCCGCATGCCCGGGCGCTAAGATCGGGCGGCGAGGGCGAGAGAGTTGGGGGGCGTCGAGGCATGGACTGGCTGCACAAGGTCGTCGAGGACCCGCGGACCGAGCGCGTCATCATGGCGCTCATCATCCTCAATGCGGTGACGCTCGGGCTCGAGACGAGCGCGAGCGCCATGGCGCGCTACGGCCCGATCCTGATCGCCATCGACCGCGTGGCCATCGCCATCTTCGTGATCGAGATTCTCGCGCGGCTTGCCGTGCAGCGTGCCCCCTTCTTCCGCGACGGGTGGAACATCTTCGACATGGTCGTGGTGGGGGTAGCGGTGGCGCCGGCCACAGCGGCGTTCTCCGTGCTGCGCGCGCTTCGCGTGCTGCGCCTGCTGAGGATGATCACGGCGGTCCCGGCGCTGCAGCGGGTGGTCGGCGGCCTGTTCAGGGCGCTTCCCGGCATGGGCTCGATCCTGCTTCTGATCGGCCTCATCTTTTATGTCGCGGCGGTGATGGCCGTGAATCTCTACGGCGCGGACTTTCCCGACCTGTTCGGCACGCTCGGCAGGTCGCTGTTCACGCTCTTCACCGTCATGACGCTCGAAGGCTGGGTCGATGACGTGGTCAAGCCAATCTTGGTGAAGCACCCTTACGCCTGGATCTTCTTCATCTCGTTTATCGTCGTCACCACCTTCACCGTGCTCAACCTCATCATCGGCATCATCGTCAATGCCATTCACGAGGAGCACACCGAGGCCGAGTCCGAGGAGCGCAAGGTCGAGCGCGACCTCATCGAGGAGGAGACGGTGCCTCTGATGCGCGAGCTCCGCGCGCTCAAGGCCGAGATCGTGGCGTTGCGCCAAGAGGTTGGGGGACGCAAGCGGCGCTCTTAGCGCGGTTTCAATGGGGGAAGGAGATGCGCCTTGCTCCCGCTCCCCCCTTGTGGGGGAGCACGCGCGCGTCTATTTCGCGCTACCGCCCGTTGGGCCGCTTGAGCGCATGCGCGCGCGGAGGGGGGTTAGCACCGCAGCGAGTTCTTGAGTACGACCCCCCTCCCTAGCCCTCCCCCACAAGGGGGGAGGGGAGAGCAAGCGGCGCGTCCAGACTTAGACTTCAACGGCTGACTGGCGTCAGCACCCGCCACTCGGCTCAGCAGCGCGGCCGCCCGCTCAACACTTCGATTTTTGCTGCAGCGCCTCGGAGAGGACGTAGCAGCCAGAGCGCATCTCATCGATCATCCAGCCCTGCTTGTCGCGGATGAGATCGTAGGTCACCGTCGTGTCCTTGCCCAAATTCTTGAAATGCGCGTCGACGATTGCCGACTTCGCACCGCCCTTCTTCTGCACGACCGTGACGTCGGTGAGCTCGGCGTCGTTGCCCATGACGATCATGGAAAAGTCCATG
>JBGQMX010000020.1:0-31049 GCA_041500805.1 Methyloceanibacter sp. | reverse complement strand
GGGCTCGCCTACTCGGTCTACTCCAATCTCTATCCTTACGAGCATGGCGCGGTCTTTGTTGGCAGCGTGGCGACCAAGAACGAAGCGGTCGGCCAGTCGCTCGACGTGATCGAAGCCGAACTCCGACGGCTTGCCGAGAATGGCCCGACCGCCGAGGAGCTCGAAAGCGCCAAGAGCTATCTCACCGGGGCTTATGCGCTTCGCTTCGAGTCCTCGTCGAGCATCGCGAGCCAACTCCTCGGGATCCAGATCGAGGATCTCGGCATCGACTATGTGAACCGTCGGAACCCGCTGATCGAAGCCGTGACCCTTGCGGATATCAGCCGCGTGGCCAAGCGCCTGTTCGAGGCCGACCGCCTCATCACCACCATCGTCGGCAAGCCGGTGGCGGCGAAGTCCAAGGAAGGCCCGGGCTAGAGCATGATCCGGAAAAGTGGGAACCGGTTTTCCGAAAAGATCATGCTCAAAAAGAGCGACGTCGCCCGCAATTGACGTTCGGGCGAGGGGATCGGTCCATGACGCTGTCGCAATCTGTAGAAGGCTGCCTCGAGCCCGCCATCGGCAGCCTAGGTCTCCCCCAAGTCTCTCTCGACAAGCGTCTCGCCAAGCTCGAGCCACGCCTCGACTCTCTGCGCGAGGCCTACGCCAAGGGAACGCTTCCCCTGTTGCGCGTGCCGGAGCGGCGGGACGACATCGCGCCGGCCCGGGACGCCCTGGCACAGCTCACCAAAGGCGCCCGTACGCTTGTGTTTTTCGGCACCGGAGGGTCGAGCCTCGGCGGCCAGACGCTGGCGCAAACGGGCGGCTGGGCCATTCCCGGCGACGACAAGCATGGCAGCGAGGCGCGCCCGCGCACCCGCTTCTACGACAATCTCGACGCCCGCACGCTCGAGCTTGCGCTTGCCAGCCTCGACCTCAAGACCACGCGCTTCGTGGTGATCTCGAAATCCGGCAACACGCCCGAGACTCTGGTGCAGATCATCGCCGCCATCGAGGCCGTGCGGAAGGAGGGGCTCGCCGACCGCATCCCTGAGCTGTTCCTTGCCCTCACCGAGCCCAAGGCGCCCGGAGCGGGCAATGGCCTCCGTGCGCTTTGCGAGGCGTTTTCCATTCCCATGCTCGACCACGATCCTGGCATCGGCGGCCGCTTCTCCGGCCTCACCAATGTCGGGCTCCTGCCGGCGCTCGCCCGCGGCCTCGATGTGGAGGCGCTACGCGAGGGCGCCCAGGGTGTGGTCGAGGCCCTGCTCAAGGCGCGCAAGGCTTCCGACTTCGCTCCGGCCGTGGGCGCCGCTGTCGCCATAGGACTTGCCAAGGAGCGCGGCGTCCGCGCCACCGTGATGCTCCCTTATAGCGACCGGCTCTCCCGCTTCGCCGCCTGGTACGTGCAGCTCTGGGGCGAGAGCCTCGGCAAGAACGGGCAGGGGACCACGCCGGTCGCAGCCCTTGGTCCCGTGGACCAGCACAGCCAGCTTCAGCTCTATCTCGACGGCGCGCCGCAGCATCTCATCACCGTCATCCGCGAGAACTGCGCCGGTCGCGGCCCCCGCATCGCGCCTGACCTCGCCAAGCTTGCCGGCGCCGAGTATCTCTCCGGGCATACCGCCGGAGACCTCGTCGCGGCGCAGCAGCGCGCTATCCCCGAGGCGCTGATTGCCGCAGGCCGGCCGGTGCGCACCATCGACCTCGAAACGCTCGACGAGCGCGCCCTTGGCGCTCTGATGATGCATTTCATGCTGGAGACCATCCTGGCGGCGCATCTTCTGGGCATCGACCCGTTCGACCAGCCGGCGGTAGAATCGGGTAAAGTGCTGACCCGCCGGTATCTTGCTGGCGAGCAGACTGGGGCAAGTGATGGCCATACGTCAGCTGCCGCCGAACCTCGTCAACCGCATCGCCGCCGGTGAGGTCGTCGAGCGGCCTGCAAGCGTCGTCAAGGAGCTGATCGAGAACGCGATCGATGCCGGCGCGCGCCGTATCGATATCGTTGCGGGCGCCGGTGGGCTCGGGCTCATCCGCGTCACCGATGACGGCGCGGGCATGGGCGCCTCCGATCTTGCGCTGGCGATCGAGCGCCACGCCACCTCGAAACTGGACAACGACGATCTGTCGAGCATCGTGACGCTCGGCTTCCGCGGCGAGGCGCTGCCCTCGATTGGCGCCGTTGCCAGGCTCTCGATCCAAAGCCGCACGCGCGGCGCCGCCGAGGCTCACGAGATCGCGGTCGATGGCGGGCGGAAGTCACCCCTCAAGCCTGCCGCTCTGGCGGCCGGTACGCGGGTCGAGGTGCGCGACCTCTTCTACGCGACGCCGGCGCGCCTGAAATTCATGAAGTCCGAGCGCGTCGAGACCGCTGCGATCGCCGATATCGTGAAGCGTCTTGCGCTCGCCCAGCCGGAGATCGCCTTCAGCCTCGCCACGCCCGAGCGTACCAGCTTGCGGCTCGAAGCCTGCCCACCCGGGCTGATCGATCATGCGCTCGCCCGCCTCGGGCGCATTCTTGGGCCGGACTTCGTCAAGGATGCGCTTCCCGTGCGCGCCTCCCGCGGCGAGATGGAAGTCGAGGGCTTTGCCGGCCTGCCGACGCTGCATCGGCCGAACGGCTTGCAGCTCTATCTCATCGTCAATGGCCGCCCCGTGCGCGACAAGCTGCTTGCGGGCACCGTGCGCGCCGCCTATGGCGACCTCGTGCCGCACGGCCGTTATCCCATGCTCGCTCTCTTCTTGACGATGCCGCCGCATGAGGTCGACGTGAACGTCCATCCCGCCAAGACCGAGCTCAGGTTCCGCGACGCCAACGCCGTGCGCTCGCTCCTGATCGGCGCGCTGCGGGAAGCGCTCGGCGCCGCCGGCTACCGCGCCACCGCGTCCCTGTCACAAGCAGCCCTTGAGCGCATGGTGCGGCCGTCCGATGGCGCCGCGGCACCCCAGGGCTACAACCCTCAATACGCGCCGCCGCGCGGAGGAGCGCGGTCTTTCGGCTTTGCCGACAGGGGCCAGGCGCCGCTTCACCCGCTGGCCGAGCCGAGCGGCGACACGCGCGGGACGGTGGCCCAAGGCGATGCCCTGGAGGGGAGCTACCCGCTCGGCGCGGCACGCGCGCAAGTTCAGGACACCTTCATCATCGCCGAGACGGACGACGCCCTTGTCATCGTCGACCAGCACGCGGCCCATGAGCGCCTCGTCTATGAGCGGCTGAAGCGAGCTTATTCAAATGGCGGCATCTCCCGCCAGCTGCTTCTCATCCCCGAGGTCGTCGAGCTCGACGGCGAGGCGGCCGCGAACCTCTGCGCTGCCGCGCCGGAGCTCGAGCGCCTCGGCCTCGTGGTCGAGCCCTTCGGCGCTGCCGCCGTCCTGGTGCGCGAGGTGCCCTCTCTGCTCGGTACCTGCAACACCAAAGGCCTGCTCGCCGACCTTGCCGACGCACTCGCCGAGGAGGAAGGCGAGGGGAGCCGTCTCCTTGCCGGGCGGCTCGATCAGGCGCTCTCCACCATGGCCTGCCACGGCAGCGTGAGGGCGGGTCGGAGGCTCACGCCGGAAGAGATGAACGCGCTCCTGCGCGACATGGAGCGGACGCCCTTCACCGGCCAGTGCAATCACGGCCGCCCCACTTATATCGAGCTCAAGCTCGCCGATATCGAGAAGCTGTTCTCCCGTCGTTGAGCAGCTCGACTTTCTCCGTCTCGCGATGCTCGGTGACGCAGGCGGCAAGGGCCGCGATCGCTTCCTTGGTGCCGGTCAATTTGAAGCTGACCTTGGCGCTCTGCGCGGTGATGGTGAGCACCTTGCCCTGGCGGAGCGCGTCGAGCACGGGCTCCGAATTCTCGAGCGGGATGACGATGCCGTGCACATCGACCACCTTGGCGATGGCCGGGATCGGGTCGCGCGCATCGATACGGAGCAGCACCGCCTCGGTCGTCCCCAGCTCGAAATCGAGACTATCGTCGGCGAGCACCAGCCCCCAGTCGAAATCCTTGCTGATGACGAAGCCGAGCAGGACGCCGTTCTCCGACTGCGCCGTCATGGTGCAGTCGCGGAACTTGCCGTCCTCGCCGTAATTGGCGGCTCCCGCCCACACCCCCGATGTGAAGCCGGCCTGCTGCGCCCCCGAAGCAAGCGCCGCCATGAGCAACGGGGCAAAAAGCAGGGCTCTTAGGGTCATGGCACTCCCTGGACGGCGCCTCTAGCAGCATTTAAGCACAACAAGGGGGTTGCCGGGTTAAGGTCGAAAACCTGTTTAAGCTCCGGCCCTTGCGAGCGCGATCTGGGTGTCGCCATAGCGGCGCCGGTCGATCTCGGTGAAGGGAGCGGGCCACGCGATTTCGGTATCGGCGCGCTCTTCCAGCACAGCGACGGCGCCTTTATCAGCCCACCCCCCATCAACCGCGGACGCGAGCGCCAGTTCCCCGAGGCCTTGACCGTAAGGAGGATCGCAGAAGATGAGGTCGAAGGGCAGCAGCGTGCCGGCCGGGCCGAGTTTGGTCGCGTCGCGCCGCCAGATCTTGGTGACGCCGGTCAGCCCCAAGGCCTCGACATTGCGGCGGATCGCGCCCCGCGCCGCGGCGTCGTCCTCGATGAACACGGCATAGCGCGCTCCGCGGGAGAGCGCCTCGAGCCCGAGCGCGCCCGAGCCCGCGAACAGGTCGAGCACGCGCGCGCCTTCGAACTCGAAGCGCGGGGCGCCGTGCTCAAGCACATTGAACAGGGCCTGGCGCACACGGTCGGAGGTCGGGCGCGTCAATAGCCCCTTCGGCGCCTCGATCCTCGCGCCCCTGAACCGGCCCGCCACTATGCGCATGGAGACGCGCTCATTTTCGGTGGGTGGCTTGCCGGTCAAGCTGCCCGCGGCGAAGACCGAACTCCCCGGCAAGCTTTGCGCCGAGCTGATCGACCAGCACCTTGGGCTTCACCTCTTCGACCGCGCCCGCCGCCAGATCGCCGAGCGCGAACGGCCCGAAGGAGACGCGGATGAGGCGATTGACGACGAGCCCGAGATGCTCGGCCAAGCGCTTCACCTCGCGGTTCTTGCCTTCGCGGAGCGCCAAGGTCAGCCAGAGATTGGCGCCCTGCTCGCGGTCCATCCGCGCCTCGACCGGCCCGTAATGGACGCCGTCGATGGTGATTCCCTCGCGCAACCCATCGAGCGCCTCTTGGGTAACGCGCCCATGGGCGCGCACGCGATAGCGCCTGAGCCAGCCGGTGCTCGGAAGCTCCAGATGCCGGGCGAGCGCGCCGTCGGTGGTCAGAAGTAAGAGACCCTCGGTGTTGAGGTCGAGCCGCCCCACCGAGACGACCCGCGGCAGCTCGGGCGGCAGCGCCTCGAACACGGTCTTCCGCCCTTGCGGGTCCTTGTGGCTGGTGACGAGGCCTTTCGGCTTGTGATAGCGCCAAACCTGAAGCGCCTGCGCTTGAGGGAGCGGCTTGCCGTCCACCGTGATCCTGTCGCCTGGACCAACCACGTGAGCTGGGGTGGTCAGCACCTTGCCGTTGACGGCGACGCGGCCCGCCTCGATCCACTTCTCGGCGTCGCGGCGGGAGCAAAGCCCGGCATGGGCGATCGCCTTGGCGATGCGCATCGGCTCTTGTTGCGCCGCCACTTGTGGCCTTGACGCTGGCGTCCTTGCCACGTGTGGTCTTGGCGCGGGTCGTCTTGGCGCGGGTCGTCTTGGCGCGGGTCGCCTTGGCGCGGACGCCTTTGGCGCGGGCGCTTTTGGCCCGGGTGGCTTTGCTGCCAGCCCCTTGGCCTTGCCCTTGCGCGGCCCTTGACCCCCCTTGCCCTTACCGCCCACTTTGCCGCTCATGGTGAAAGCGAAGCTTGCAGATGTGGCGCAGCCAAGCAAGCGCCCGATGGACCTCGCCCTTGCAGAGGCGGAAGCAGCGCGCGACCTCGGCGAGGTGCCCATCGGCGCGGTGATCGTCGGCCCCGACGGCGAGGTTCTGGCCCGCGCCGGCAACCGCACGCTTGGGATGCACGATCCCACGGCACACGCCGAGCTTCTGGCGATCCGGCAGGCCTGCGCCGAGCTCGGCAGCGAGCGGCTCGTGGACTGCGACCTCTATGTCACGCTCGAGCCTTGCGCCATGTGCGCCGCCGCCATCTCCTTCGCCCGCATCAGGCGGCTCTATTTCGGCGCGCCCGACCCGAAAGGCGGCGCCGTCGAGCACGGCCCGCGTTTCTTTGCGCAGCCCACCTGCCACCACGCGCCCGAATTGATCGGCGGCATCGGCGAGGCGCGCGCCTCCGCGCTGCTCAAAGCCTTCTTCGCCGCCCGCCGCTAGCATCGGGCCGCGTGACGGCGATGAACCGGTCGATCATGGCGTTGACCTGAAGCGGCACTTCGAGCTGGCAGAAATGCCCCGACCCCACGACGTGACCGTAGTGAAGCTCAGGCACGAGCGCGCGGAGCCGCGCGAGGTCGGCCCGCGGCGGACTCTCGTCAGCGGCAATATAGAGGACCGGCCCCACGAGCCGCCCCTTGGCCTCGCTTGCATCGTAGGCATGGCCGCCCTCGAGCGCCGACACCGCCACGTGTTGCGGCGCCGACGTCATGATCGAAAGGATGTGCGCCTTGCGCGCGGCGTCGTCGGTCGGCAGGAACAGCGCGCTCTCGACGTAATCGCTAAGCACTCTCCGGTGACCGGGCCCGCGCAGTCCATCGATAAAGCCCGCCAGCGCCGTGCCGACGGCAGCCGGCGGCGTCAAGCCGGCGTCGATCGTCACGATGGCCGAAGGAAGCTCTGGGTATCGAACGGCGAAGGCGAACGCCACTACGCCGCCCATGCTGTGCCCAATGACCAACCGGTTTGGCGAGCCCAAGCTCTCGGCATAGGAAGGCGAGGTCGTCGGCGAAGAGCTGCATGGTGTAAGTCTCATGGGGCTTGTCGCTTTGCCCGTGCCCGCGCAAATCCACGGCGACGACCCTGTGGCCTTCGCGCGCGAAATGCTCGATCTGGGGCGCAAAGAAAGAGTGGTCGCAGCACCAGCCATGGACCAGCACGATGGGCGGCTCGCCGCCACCCGCTTCCTCGTAGAACAGCGCGACCCCGTCTCGACGCAACGACTTCATCCTGTCCCCTTCGGTCAACTTCCATTAGTGAGTTCGGTTGGTGCCCGTAACCGGACATCAGGCGTGAGGATGCGCAGTTCGTGCCCGGACCCAATCCAGATCATGATCAGCACCGGCAAGTGGCACCGAGCCGAGAGGAAATTCAATATGCGATCCACCGGGCAGGTCGTACTTATAACGGGGGCGGCCAGCGGTATCGGGCAGGAACTATGCCGATTGTTTGCTCGGCGTGGAGCCAGAATTGGCCTGGTCGACCGCGAGAAAAGCAAAATGGAGGAGTTCGCGGATGAACTTCGCCAGGCCGGAGTGCCGTGTGCGGCGGCTGCGGCCGATGTCCGCCAGCGTGAGCAGGTACAGGATGCGGTTCGTCGGATCGCCGGCGCTCTTGGGGCGCCTGATATTCTGATCCCCTGTGCCGGAATCTGTCGCGCCTCGACGGTCGATGATCTCAAGGTTTCCGAACTGGAGGAGATCCTGCAGATCAATTTTCTGGGCACGGTCTACATGATCGATGCCGTCCTCCCATCGATGCTGGAGCGCAACAGCGGCCACATCGCCGGCATCTCAAGCATGGCAGGCGTGCGCGGGATACCGTTCGAATCGGCGTATTCCGCGAGCAAGGCCGCGGTCGGGGCTTATCTGGAAAGCCTTCGATCCGAGCTCAGGCAGCGGGGTATCACCGTGACGACGGTGTTCCCGGGCTATGTGCAAACCCCTTTGCTCGATGAGATTAATGGAATGATGGGGGCGGACATGTCGCGCGGGAAAGCGCTCACGGCGAACGCTGCCGCTGCGACGATAATGGAGGGTATCGAGCGAAGACGGTCCTACATTTATTTGCCACGGTCGCTCGGCTTGAGCGTTCGCTTGAGCCGGCTCATGCCACCGCGCATGTATGACCGGGTCATGAGCCGAATATTCAGCCGATTTTCCATTTCCCGTCGCGCCGGCGCGGCACCGAAGCCCGACAGAACCTAGAGCATGATCCGGAAAAGTGGGAACCGGTTTTCCGAAGAGATCATGCTCAAACAAAAAGCGAGAGCGCTGTCGCGGTTCAGCCTGAGCCGATAGCGCTCTAGCGGCGAACCGCCCCTGGGCCGATGAGGTTCTCGGCGATCATCCAATCGATGCACTCCTTCAGCATGGTTGCGACCGGCGCGGGCCGATAGTCGAGCTCGCTTATGGCCTTATCGCTTCGGCAAATGATGCTTGCCGTCACGATCGCAGCCGATTCCTCTGATATCGTTGGCTCTTTCCCGGTGATCGTCGATATCCATTCCGAGACGCGGCCGGCGAGGCGCAATACGACCGCCCGGCCGACGGCTGTATTGGTCGGTTGGCCGAGCAATTGGCCCACCATCTGCACAATCTCGGCATAGGAAGCCTCGGTCCCGCCCAGAAGATAATTGTGCCCGGTCCGGCCCTTCTCGGCTGCCGCAAGATGCGCCCGCACCACCGCCCCGACATCGGCATAGCAGGCGCGTCCCGGGGGAATCCGAAAGAGTTGCCGGTTCGCCGCCAGGCGTATGAACTGCGACCATGTCCCCCAGTCGTAACGGCCGATCACATTGGCGGGGTTCAGAAAGACCGCATCCAATCCCTGAGCAATCCCTTTGGCGACTTCCTCTTCCGCCGCGGTTTTCGAGTGCTGGTAATTGAAGCTGTTTTTTCCGAGCTTTGGGGAGGTCTCGTCGAACGGTCCGGTCTGCATCCCGTAGACCGCAGTCGACGATGTATGAACGAACTTTCGGCTTCGCTTGGCCAGCGCCGTCGCCACCATGTTGCGCGTGCCTTCGACATTGGTTCGCCATTGCCGTTGCTTGTGGCCGGACCATAGGCTGACGTCGCCAGCGACGTGGAACACGGCATCGACATCCTCAGGCATGGCACGATCGAGCGAGGCGGCGTCCTCGATCGTCCCTTCCACCAGGCGGACGGGATATTTTTGCAGCTCCGTCAGCCTGGAGTTGGGTCGATGCAGCGCCGTCACGTCCCAGCCCGATTGGGTGAGTTGCTCGACGAGGTTGAGACCGATAAAACCGGTGCCACCGGTCACGAAAGCGGTCTTGTTCGGCATGGCTTGCGCCCTCTTGTTTTATGGCGGCAAAATTGGAGAGTCTGCCTGCTGCAGGCGCCCGAGCGTGCCACGGACCGCCCCTTGAAGGGTTCGGTCGCACTGTAGTTTATGGCCAGTCACGGAGCTAGATCAGACATGTTTTCCATCGCGACCCGCCTGCATGTCGCTGGATTGTCCGGTCGGGAGATCACGGATTTTCTTTCGACCTGCGACGACGAGGCCTTTAGGCGCTGGTGGCCCGGCACGCATTTCCATCTTCGCACCGTGAAGGGAACGCCAGGGAGCATCGGCAGCGTCGTCTTTATGGACGAGCTGGTCGGCCACCGCCGCGTCAAGGTGACGTGCGAGCTGGTTGATCTGGTGCCGGGAAGGAAACTGATCTGGCAACTGAGAAGACCGTTGTTCCGACTGCCGGTGAGGCTCGTCCTCCAACTGCGAGATGACGACGCGGGCGTCCAAATCGAGCAATCGATTGAGGCCGGCTTTTCAGGATTCGCCGGATGTCTCGACCCGGTGTTCCGGCTCTTTTTTCCGGCGAGCTTCGCTGCCGCCAAGGACGAGCACGTGCGGACCGAATTCCCAAAATTGAGGGACTTCCTTCGCCAAGAAAAAAGCTGAAGCAGAGGCAGTTCCGGGCCCCTCGTGGTTAGTTGTCTTCTCGTACTTTATGAGGCGCGCCGTTTGCGGTCCATCAGCTGCCAGATCATGGGCGTGAAGATGAGCTGCATGGCGAGCGGCATCTTCGCCCCGGGGCAGACGATGGTGTTCGGCCGCGACATGAAGGAAGCCGGCAACATCGCCATGAGATAGGGGAAGTCGACGCCCCGCGGATTCTTGAAGCGGATGATGAGCATGCTTTCGTCCGGGCTCGGAACGTCGCGCGCGATGAACGGATTCGACGTGTCGACGGTCGGCACCCGCTGAAAATTGACGTGGGTCTGCGAGAACTGGGGGCAGATGTAATTTATGTAGTCAGGCATGCGGCGCAGGATGGTGTCGACAATCGCCTCTTGGGTGTAGCCGCGCACCATCTTGTCGCGATGGAGTTTCTGGACCCATTCGAGGTTGATGACCGGAACGACCCCGATCAGGAGATCGGCGTGCTGGGCGACATTGACCGTCTCGGTGACGATCGCTCCATGCAGGCCCTCGTAGAAGAGCATGTCGGTGTCTGACGGGATGTCCTCCCAGGGCGTGAAGGTCCCGGCCTTCTGCTTAAGCGCGGCCGCCTCTTCCTCCTCGTGCAGATATTTGCGCACCTTCCCGGTTCCCGTTTCGCCATAGACGCGAAACAGCGTCTCGAGCTCCTCGAAGAAATTGGCCTCTGGACCGAAATGGCTGAAATGCGTTTCGCCCTTGTCGTGCGCCTCTTCCATCTTCGCCCGCATGGCGTCGCGATCGTAGCGATGAAAGGCATCGCCGTAGACGATCGCCGCCTGGACGCCCTCGCGGCGAAAGATCTGTTGAAAGGTCGTCGTCACGGTGGTCGTGCCCGCGCCTGATGACCCTGTGATGGCAATGACCGGATGCCTGGCCGACATGTCTCCCCTCCGTCGAGCGCGCTTTCATCTTATGTGAGCGGGGGGTTGCCCGATACGCAAGACATTCCTAAGCGAGATCGCGCCAACCGAGAGCTGGTGGCATCGCGTAGGAATGGCGTCAGAGATGGCTGGGCAAGGTCAGAAATTGATCCCGAGTTTGGGAAGAAGCGAGACAGCCAAAAGATAGAGCACCATGGTCAGCGCGCATGAAACCGCCAGCGCGGTCCAGAATGCAAAACCATGCCGCAGCAGGGCGGGCAGAACGAGAAACATCGGCAGCGTCGGCAGCACCAGCCAGAACGTCCCTTCCGAGAGCGCGGCGATTCGCTCGCTGTCGCCGGTGTCGCGCCATAGCCAAATCATGGCGAGTATGGACAGGAGCGGCAACGAGACGAGCAGCGCGCCGTAGGTGGGGCTGCGCCTCGCCGCCTCTGAGGCCGCCATGATGATGAGTCCGGAAACCGCCGCCTTGACGATCAGATAGAGCATTTACGCTGGGCTCATGAGGGAGGCGGCGCGCTAAAATCCTGAGCGAGGGGTCCAGTAGCGCATGCTCGGCGGGTAGTTCGCCTCGGGAAACATCCGCTGCAGCGCCTGGGTCTCGTAGTCGCCCTTCTGATAGGGCACGAAACCGAAATAGAAGCTGTAACCGCCGGGGCGCCCGGGAGAGTAGTAATAGGGGTAGATGGGAGGCCGCCCGCGTCGATAGATGCGAGCGGGCTCCACGGGGGACGCAGGGCTGCCGAGGCTGGCGGCAAAAGCGGGCCCGGCGGCGGCAGGCTCGATCCCGCCGAGGAGCCAAAGGCCAGGCAAACTCACGACCGCCAGGGCTGAAGCCATGGTCTTGGCAAAGGAAAAGAGGGGCATGCTGATCTCCGATTTCTCTTGGGAAATTAGTGAAGGGCGGTCGCCGTCGCAATGATTTGGCATAAAGGGATGGCGAAAAGGCGTCGGGTCGATCATGCAAGATGACACATGAGCGGGTCGATCCAGCTCGGGATCGCGGTGGCGCTGATCCTCATGATCGCGGCCTTGACGCTCAGTTTTGCGCTCAGCGCAGGGCGAACGGGCGCCGAGCCCATCATCAGGGCGAGCTTCCGGCAGCTCCAGACGGATTGGTACCAGGTCGGCATGACCGTCACCAACCGCGCGCCGTACCGCTTGGTGGGGGAGTCGCTGCGGCGCGTACGGCCCGGCTCGGCGCGGCTCATGGCGCCGATCAGTTCGGTCTCGACGCGGCAGGGCAACTTCCAGGTCTGGTCCGATCCCGCCCTCGACTTGGCGACCACGAGCATCCCCATCGACATGGTGGTTGGACCGCATGAGGCGTGGCGCGGAAGCGTTTCGCCGGGCTCGGAGGCGCATTTGACGGCCTGGGTGTTCCTGCCGGAGAAAGCCGAGCCCACGCAGCTGACGCTTGAATTCACCTTCAAGGATGGCGGGGGCAATCTGCGCCGCTATCGCTTCATCGCGACGCGCGAGCCATAGCGCGCCAGCCGATGTCGCGGCGGCAGAAGCCGCCCGGCCAGTCGATCTTGTCGACGGCTCGATAGGCGCGAGCTTGCGCCTCGCGAATGTCCTTGCCCCGCGCGGTGACGCCGAGCACGCGCCCGCCATCGGCCAGCACGCGGTCGTCCTCCCGTCGCGTGCCGGCGTGGAAGATCTCGACCTGCGGATCTTCGCCCGCTTCCATCAGCCCTCTGATCTCGGAGCCCTTGGCGTAGTGACCGGGATAACCCTTCGCCGCCATGACCACGCACAGCGCCGCATCGTCATGCCACTCAAGCGCGATATGGCCTAACCGCCCCTCGGCGGTGGCAAGCAGCGCGGGCAGCAGGTCCGATTTGAGCCGCAGCATCAGCACCTGCGCCTCTGGGTCACCGAAGCGCACATTATATTCGATGAGCTTGGGTGCTCCGTCTTGGATCATCAGCCCGGCATAGAGCACGCCTTTGAACGGCGTGCTGCGCTTCTGCATGGCGCGCACCGTCGGCTCTATGATCTCCTCCATGACGCGGGCGCACAGCGCATCCGTCATGATCGGGGCCGGCGAATAGGCGCCCATACCGCCGGTGTTAGGCCCCTGATCGCCGTCGAACGCGCGCTTGTGGTCCTGCGCCGTGGCGAGCGGCAGAGCGGTCGCGCCGTCCACCAGGGCGAAGAAGCTCGCCTCCTCGCCATGCAGGAATTCCTCGATGACGACCTCGGCACCGGCCGCGCCGAAGGCGCCGGCGAAACACGCATCGATGGCGGCGTCTGCCTCCTCCCGTGTCTTTGCGATGGTCACGCCCTTGCCGGCGGCGAGCCCATCGGCCTTGACGACGATGGGAAGGCTTTGCCCCGCGACATAGGTCTTGGCGGCCGAGGCCTCATTGAAGCGGCGGTAGGCGGCGGTGGGGATGCCGTAAGCCGCGCACAAATCCTTGGTGAAGCCCTTCGATCCCTCAAGTTGCGCAGCCGCCTTCGACGGGCCGAAAACCTTGATGCCGGCTTCTTCGAGATCGTCGGCGAGCCCCGCGACCAATGGCGCCTCGGGTCCGATCACGACGAGGCCGATGTCCTTCTCCTTGCAGAATCTCGCGACCGCCGCGTGGTCCTCGACATCGAGCGCGACACAGTCCGCGATCTCGACGATGCCGGCGTTGCCGGGGGCGCAATAGAGCGTGTCGAGCAGGGGGCTTTGCGCAAGCTTCCAGGCGAGCGCGTGCTCGCGGCCGCCGCCTCCGATCAACAGCACCTTCACGGCGATCACGCTCCGCTTGTTACGAGCCGCCCAGGCTTGTATTGCAGTCCATCCAGACCCTCGGGTCGAGATCGGCGCTCCTTAGCACGAGAAAAGAGCGCTAGCGAAAAGAGATGACCGACTCCATGGCCGACCGTATCGAGGCCGCAAGCGCCGCGACCAACCTCGTCGAATATACCGTCTCCGAGCTCGCCTTCGCGCTCAAGCGGACGGTCGAGGACGCTTACGGCCTCGTGAAGCTCCGCGGCGAGATCTCGGGCTACAAGGGCCAGCACGCGAGCGGCCATTGCTATTTCACGCTGAAGGACGAGAAGGCGGCGATCGAGGCGGTGATCTGGCGGAGCACCTTCGCCCGCCTCAAGTTCAAGCCGGAAGCGGGCCTCGAGGTCATTGCGCGCGGCCGCGTCACCACCTATCCCGACAAGTCGAAATATCAGATCGTCATCGACGAGCTCGAGCCGGCGGGCATCGGCGCGCTCATGGCGCTCATCGAGCAGCGAAAGAAGATGCTCGCTGCCGAAGGCCTTTTCCTTGAGGCGCGCAAGAAGCCGCTCCCCTACCTCCCGCGCATCGTCGGCGTCGTCACCTCGCCCACGGGGGCCGTGATCCGCGACATTCTCCACCGGCTCGCCGACCGTTTCCCCTGCCATGTGCTGGTCTGGCCGGTCAGGGTGCAGGGCGAGAGCTGCGCGGCCGAAGTGGCTGCGGCAATCGCCGGCTTCAACGCGCTGATGATCGGCGCCGCCGTGCCGCGCCCCGACCTCATCATCGTCGCCCGTGGTGGCGGCAGCCTCGAGGATCTCTGGGGGTTCAACGAGGAGATCGTGGCGCGCGCGGCCGCCGCAAGCGCGATCCCGCTCATCTCGGCGGTGGGGCATGAGACTGACTGGACCATCATCGATTATGTCGCCGATTTCCGCGCGCCGACCCCGACCGCCGCTGCCGAGCGTGCCGTTCCGGTGCGCGCCGACCTCCTCATCGCGGTGACGGGCTTCGGCCTGCGTGCCGCGAGCACGTTGCGGCGCGCGCTCCAAACGCAGCGAGGCCGCTTCCTGGCTGCGACGCGCGGGCTGCCGAGGAAAGCTAACATCCTCGATCTGCCGCGCCAGCGTTTCGACAGCGCAAGCGGACGGCTGCCGCGCGCGCTTCTTGCCAATGCCCGCGCCCATCGCACCTGGCTCGAGCGCACCGCCTCCCGCCTCAGGCCGCATATCGTGGCGCGTGCCGCCGTTCAAGGGCGCGAGCGGCTCGCCCGCCTCGACCGCGCGCAGGCGCGCTCGCTCTCCGCCTTGATGGAGCGCTCGCGGCGCCGGCTCGATAGCCAGGCAAAGCTCCTCTCGACGCTTGGTCATCATAACGTGCTGGCGCGGGGCTTTGCGCTCGTGCGCAGCGCCGACGGAACCATGCTCAGGCGTGCCGCCGAGGTGAGGCCGGGCGCTGCTCTCGACATCGAGTTCGCCGATGGCCATGTTGGAGCTCATGCCGATCCAAGCGAGCCGAAGGCGGAGCCCGATGCGAAAGTGCCGCGCAAGCGCGGCGGCGAAAAGCAGGGGACTTTGCTTTAGACCGGGCTGGTCACAACGGATCGCTTGAGGTTATGGTGTCAGACAACAACAGCAAGAGACGAGTCGCTCAGTCTTGATGAACTGCTTCGAACGCAATCTCGGCTTCAAGGGTGAGGCCAAGCTTAAATATCTCGACGGCGAGGTGCAGGTGATGAGCCCTGGCGACTTCGTGCGCTGCGCCGTCACCGGCCGCACCATCCCACTCGATGAGCTCCGCTATTGGAGCGTGGAGCGGCAGGAGGCCTATATCGACGCGGCGACCTCTCTCAAGCGCTTCCGCGAGACCCACCCAACGTCTGCCGGGTAGTTGATCCCGAGTAGTCGCCAAGAGTGGCATACCTCCCCCTTGTGGGGAGGTCCGGCGTCGCCAAAGGCGACGCTGGGGTGGGGGGAAGTGCGAAGAGAGTCTCACCCCACCCGGCTCGGCCGATGGCCGAGCCGCCCTCCCCATCAAGGGGAGGGATGCAGCCTGTGGCTGGCGCTCAGGCGAGCTGACTTAGCTGCGAGCTTTCGCGGTTACAGTGGCAAGCAGAGTCTTCACCGCTGCCGCATCGTCGAACTGGACGGCGATGGAAAAGGGGCGGGAGCGGAATTTGAGCTCGCCCACGGGCGTGCCTTCTTCGTCAGGCAGCCGCACCCAATCCTTCTCGGTGGTGACGAGCATGGCCTTCCGGTCCTTCGCCAGCTTGAGCAGCGCCGCCGCTTCCCGGTTGGTGTAGCGGTGATGGTCGGGGAAGGCGCGCTTCTCCTCGAGCCCCGCCCCATTCGTGCCTAACGTCGCGAAGAACTTCGCAGGGTTGGCGATGCCGGCAAAGCCGATCACCGGCAGCACGCGGAGCCAGCGGAAGTCTTGGCGCGGCACGATGCGTGCCGCGAGCACGGGCTTGCCCTGGGCTTTGAAAGCGTTGGCCAACGACACCGCCTTGTCGCCAGAGCCGATCACCACGAGCGCGTTGGCACGGGCGAGCTGCTTGTCCAGCGGCGCCCTGAGAGGTCCGGCCGGCATGATCAGGCCATTGCCGAGCCCTGCGCCAGAATCAACCACAATAAGGGAGAAGTCCTTGACCAGGCCCGGATTCTGGAACCCGTCATCCATCACGATGACGCTTGCGTCTACGACGCTTGCGTCAGTGGCCTCGATGGCCTTGGCGCCCGCCGCGCGGTCGGCAGCAACCATGGTGGGCGCGACCTCCGCCAGCAGCAGCGGCTCGTCGCCCACCTCGGCCGCGCTGTGTTCTTTGCGTACGAGGAGCGGTCCCTTGCTCGTCCCTCCATAGCCGCGGGTCAGGAAGCAGGGGCGCGCCCCGATCTCGCCGAGCAAGGCGGCGACGGCGATGGCGGTCGGCGTCTTGCCCCCGCCGCCGGCGGTGAAATTGCCGATGCAGATCACCGGCAGTCGCGAGCGGTAGGGGCTGACCCGCGCGGCGCGGCCCTCGGCGAGCCTGCCATAGAGGCGGCCCAAGGGAGCGAGCGCGGCGGCGAGCGCGCTCCTCTCGCGGTACCACCAGGACGGCGTCTCAAGACGCATGTTGCAGGGTCGTCCTCGGCGGCAGGAAGCGCTCGAGCTCGGCAAGCGTGCGGGTCAGGGCGCCGCTCATGGCGGCGATGGCGCTGCTCGCGCGCCCCGTCATCGCCGCGCGCGCGGCCGCGTCGTCGAGCAAAGCGAGCGCGGCGTCCGCGAGGCTTGCTGCATCGGTCACCTCTTGGCAGCCGCCGGCCTTCAGCAGCTCGGAATAGGAATCGCGGAAGTTCTGCCAGTTCGGCCCGGTGAGCACGGCGGCGCCGAGCTTGATCGCCTCCACCGGATTCTGTCCCCCGCGCGGCACGAGCGAGCCGCCGACAAAGGCGACCGGCGACAGCGTATAGAAGAGGCCAAGCTCGCCGATCGTGTCGGCCACATAGATGTCGGTGTCGGGCCCCGGCAGCTTTCCCTCAGAGCGGAGCGCGACGGAGATGTTCGCGGTCTTCAGCTGCTCGGCGATGAGCGGCCCGCGCTCGGGATGGCGGGGCACGATGATGGTGAGGAGGTCGGGCCGCGCCGACTTCATCTTGAGATGCGCCACCGCCACCAGGCCGTCCTCGCCGGGATGGGTGCTGGCGGCAAGCCACACCGTGCGCCCCGACAGCGCCGCGGCAAGCTTCCTCCGCCCCGGCAGGTCGGCAGGGGGCGGCGGCGCGTCGGCTTTGAGGTTGCCCACGTCGAGCGCGTGCGCCACCCCGAGCTGGGCGAAACGCTCGGCAAGGCTGTCGTTCTGGGCGAGCACGAGGTCGAAGGAGGAGAAGAGCGGGCGGCTCAAGCCCGGCCGTCTTCGCCAGCGCTTGTAGGAGGAGGCTGACATGCGGCCGTTGATGAGGAGGAGGGGGATGCCTGCCGCCTTGGTCTCGAGCACGAGGTTCGGCCAGATCTCCGATTCGACGAGCACGGCAAGATCGGGGCGCCAATGGCGCAGGAATCGCTGCACATAGGTCTGATTGTCGAGCGGCACATATTGATGCAGCACGCCCTTGGGCAGCCTTGTGCGCGCCAGCCTCGCCGAGGTGACCGTGGCGGTGGTGAGCAGCATGCGCACCTCGGGCCGCTCGGCGGCGATGGTCTCGATCACCGGGAGCGCGGCGTTGGCCTCTCCCACGCTTGCCGCGTGAAACCATGCAAGGAAGCCCATGGGACGAGGCGCGCTCGCCAAGCCATAGCGCTCAGGGCGCCGGTCCGGCTCCTCTTTGCCGCGGCGCGTGCGCCAGGCAAGGATGAGCGGCGCGAGCGGCACGGCGAGGCGCGTGAGCACCCGGTAGGCCCTGAGCGAAAGCCCAGGCTTGACGGACTCTTGCTTGTTCAACGGATCGACGGCTCCGGCAAGAGCATAGGCGCGTGCGGTCACCCCCGCGAGACCTCTCTCGATGGCAAGCCGGGCCGTCTCGATGGCGAGGGCGTCGTTGCCGGGAGCGACCCTGACCGGATCGCCGATCACGATTGCCAACGTCGAGAAGGGCAGGTTGACGGTGAAGCGGCTCCAGGTGGGAAGGGCGATGAACCGGCTTGTGGCGATGGCGAAGGGCACGACAGGGCGCCCCGACATGGCGGCCAGCGTGGCGATGCCCTCTCCCGCCTTCCGCGCCGGACCGGGCGGCACGTCGGCGGTCATGGCGACGGTCGCGCCGCTTGTGAGCGCGCGCAAGGACTCGCGAAGCGCCGTCGCCCCGCCGCGGTTGCGGCGCCTTTTTCCCGCGCCGGCCCCCCTGATCAGGCTCATGCTGAAACGCGTGAGCACCGACCCGATGATCGCGGCATCGCCATGGCGGGAGACCATGGCGCGGACGTCGGCCGGGCGCGTTGGCTTCAGCTTCGGCAATAGCAGGAACTGTCCGTGCCACATGGCGAGGATCTGCGGGTGCTCGGCGAAGAGCTTGGCGTCGGTCTCGGCGGGATCGCGCTTGATCGTGCTCGTGGCATAGACGAGGCGGATATAGGCCGCGGCGAGCGCGCTGCCGAGGGCTACGGCGGGCTTCGATGCTAGCAGCCGTTTCAACATACCGTGCGAGCGCTGCTATTTGCCGGCCACGGCGACGGCCTCTGTGCCCGCATCCTCGGGCGAAGCCGCCGCAAATCCTCCGGCAATGCCGAACTGAGTGCGATGCAGCCTCGTATAGAGGCCGCCTTTGGCGACGAGCTCGTCGTGCCGCCCGATCTCGACGATGCGGCCCTGGTCGAGCACGCAGATGAGGTCGGCCTTTTTCACCGTCGACAGGCGGTGGGCGATCATCAGCACCGTGCGGCCACGCATCAGTCCTTCGAGCGCGGTCTGCACCTTGGCTTCCGCTTCGGAATCGAGCGAGCTGGTCGGCTCGTCGAGCAAGAGGATCGGCGCATCCTTGTAGATGGCCCGCGCGATGGCGATGCGTTGGCGCTCGCCGCCGGACAAGAGCCCTCCCGCCTCGCCGACCCGCGTGTCGTAGCCTTTGGGCAGGCCGGTGATGAAGTCGTGCGCGGCGGCGGCCTTGGCGGCGGCAATCACCTGCGCCTCATCCATCGGCTTAGAGCCATAGGCGATATTGGCGCGGATGGTATCGTCGAACAGCACGGGATCCTGGGTGACGAGCCCGATGGCATCGCGCAGGCTAGCGACGGTAACCTGTTTGATGTCCTGGCCGTCGATCAGCACCTTGCCGCGATCCGGATCGAAGAAGCGGAGCGTGAGGTTGACGAGCGTGCTCTTGCCCGAGCCGGAAGGCCCGACCAGCGCCACCGTGCGGCCCGGCGGGACGGTGAGGCTCACGCCCTTGAGCACGCTGTTCTCGGGCTCATAGGCGAATGACACGTTCCGGAACTCGATCTCGCCGCGGTCAAGCTTGAGCGGCTTGGCGTCTTCGGCTTCGACGAGGCGCACCTCGAGGTCGACGACGCCGAACACCCGGCTTGCCGCGGCGATCCCTTCCTGGAGCTGCGTCTGCAGGGTGGCTGCGCTTTTCAAGGGACCGTAGATGAGGAGCGCCGCCGTCATGAACCCCATGAAATGGCCAAGCGTCAGGTCGCCGCGCACGCCCTTGATGCCGGCGAAGTAGATCGCCAGCGCAAAGCCGAGCCCCGTCAAGAGCTCGATCGAGGGGCTCGACAGCGCCCGGGCGCGCGTGCCGCGCATGGTGAATTCGAGCGCGCGGTTGATGGCTAAGGTGGCGCGGGCTTCCTCCCTGTCCTCCTGCCGGTAGGCGCGCACGATGCGCATGCCGCGCAAGGTCTGGGTGATGAGGGCGGAGAGGTCGCCCGTCTCCTGCAGCGACTTGGTGGTCGACTTCCGCATCTTGCGGCGCTGGCTCGACAGCATGAACCAGGCGAACGGCATGAAGATCAGGATCAGCACCGCGAAGCGGGGGTCCATGTAGAACATGGTGCCGACCAGGATGATGACCTTGAGGTAGTTCTCGCCGAGCGTGACGATGGAGCGGCTCGCCGCACCGCGCAGCAGATTGGCGTCGTTGAGGAAGCTCGATAGCAGCCGCCCGGAATGCACCGTCTGGATGAAGCTCAAATCGGCGCGGGCGAGTCTCGCGAACATCTCGATGCGGAGGTCGGCGATGAAGCGGTGGCCGAGATAGGCGACGGTGACGTCGGCGATATATTCGGCGATCGCCTTGATGATGGTCACCACCACGATGGCGGCGGTGATCCAGTAGACCATCATCTGGTTCTTGGCGACGAACACGTCGTCGGCGGTGCGCTGGATGAGGAAGGGGATGGCGCCGGTGGTCGCCGCCGTGAGGATCATGGCCATCGAGGCGAGCAGGAGCAGGCCGATGCGGGGCCGCAAATGCTCCCGCCAGATGCGCAGGATGACCTCGGAGGTCGTGTACTCGATCTGGAGCTCGTCGGCGCTCCGCGTGATCGTGCTCACGTCCCTGAACAACTGATCTTTCAAGCTTTTCCCCATTTTCGGCGCCTCGGCAGGAGCACCGCCGCCCGTCCGCTGCACTTCTAGCACGCGTGCCCGCCGGCCTCTAAGGCGAAAAACCTCTTGCGCATTATGCCGCTAGGCCGCGCCGCCGCCCGGCTCGTGCCCGGGGTCGAGCAGACGGTGCAGATGCACGATGAAATAGCGCATATGGGCGTCGTCGACGGTGCGGTGGGCGGCGTCCTTCCAGGCGTCATAGGCTTGCGCATAGTTGGGGAAGATGCCGACGACATGCAGTGCCTTGAGGTCGCTGAACTCTATTCTGTCGAGCGTCGTGAGCTCACCCCCGAAGACGAGGTGGAGCAATTGCTTCCCCCTCCCCTTTGCGCCGTCCCTGGCAGCCATGCTTCCGTCCTTCCCCTGCACGCAAACCCCAACTCTGCCGAATTGGGCGTCAGAGGTCTATACGGCCCGTGCGTTCGATCAAGAGGGGATGGAGCGCCTTCCCGCTCGCCACCAGGCTTGGGAAGCGCGGGGTCGCGCGGTTGTAGCGGTGTGCCTCTCCATGATGGTCGGTGACGATGCCGCCCGCCTCCTCGACGATGATCGCGGCACCGGCCAGGTCCCACTCGCATTTGGCCGAGAGCGAGATGGTGGCGTCGGCCTCCCCCGAGGCGACGAGCGCGAGCCGATAGGCGACCGAGTTCACCCACCGCGTCTTGACCTCGGGCCACGGCTCTTTCCAGATCTTCTTCTTGAACAGGCCGCCGCTCGCGATCAGGCGCGCGCCATCGAGCGTGCCGATCCCGCTCGCCTTGATCGGCCGATCGTTGAGAAAGGCGCCTCGCCCGCGCATGGCGTGGAAGAATTCCTTGGTCGCCGGATTGAACACGACGCCGATGACCGGCTGGCCGTCTTCGACAAGCGCGGCGGAGACCGTCCATTCCGGCACATGGCGCAGGAAGGCGTTGGTGCTGTCGATGGGGTCGACCATCCACACACGGCTCCGCTCGAGCCGCTCGGGATCGTCCAAGGTCTCCTCGGAGAGCCAGCCATAGTCGGGCCGCTTGCTGGTGAGTGCGAATTTGAGCGCGGTGTCCACGGCGATGTCGGCCTCGCTCACCTCGGAGCCGTCCGGCTTCCGCTTCACCTGGATCTGCTGGCGGAAATACGTGAGCGCGAGGTCGCCTGCGTCGCGCACCGCCCGTTTGAGGAGCGCGTAGTCCTCATCGAGCGAGGGAGCGGCTTGTGGTCGTTCGGCGGGCTTGATGGCGGTCATGGGTCTCTGGCGGAAGATTCTCTAAACCATGTGGCAAGCTAAGCACCGCATACCAGACATTAACAACGTCCATTAAGCGGTTCGGAAAGCTTCTATGGCAGGATCGTCGCAATCAAGGCCGTCTGAAGGCGGCCGAAAAACGGGGAAGCTAACAGCAAGGCGTCATCCGGGCCCCGGGGCTTCAAGCTCTGGGGCCCGATGCTATTTGGCGTCACCGGATTAAGCCTCCCGTAACTCACAGCACCGCCGCAAGCGCCATGTCGATGAGGATGGCTCCGAGCACGATCAGGCCGAAGTCGCGATTCGACCGGAAGCGGGCAAGACAGCTTTCGGCATCGTCGATATCGAGCGTCACGACCTGCCAGCCAAGCTGCGCTCCGGCCACGATCATGCCGAGCAGAAAGGCCGTGCCGGCGCCGGCCATGATCCCCGCTGCGGTGATGGTTAGCCAGGCGATGCTGTAGAGAAGAGTAAGCCATGGTTTGGTCGCGCGGCCGAATCTGAGGGCGGTCGATTTCAGTCCGAGCAGGCCGTCGTCCTCGCGATCCTGGTGGGCATAGATGGTGTCGTAGCCGATGGTCCAGCAGACCGCCCCCGCATAGAGCACCACGGCAGGCCAGTCGAGGCGACCGAGGACCGCAGGCCAGCCCATGAGCGCGCCCCAGTTGAAGGCAAGCCCGAGCACCGCTTGCGGCCAATGGCTGACGCGCTTGACGAAGGGATAGAGCGCCACGATCGGCAGCACGCCAAGCCCGAGCCAGATGGTGAAGCTGTTGAAGCTCAACAGCACGGCAAGTCCGATGAGAGACAGCGCAACCATGAAAACGATGGCCGCCGCAAGGCTGACTTGCCCGCTCGGCAGCGGGCGCGACCGCGTCCGTGCAACTTGAGCATCGATGTCGCGATCGACGATGTCGTTATAGGTGCAGCCCGCCCCGCGCATGACCAGGGCGCCGATGGCGAAGAGGAGAAGGAGCCACGGATCGGGATAGGCCTCGTCGAGGTTGCGCGAGGCGAGCGCCACCGACCAGAAGCAGGGAAGGGCGAGCAGGAAGAATCCAATCGGCCGGTCGGCGCGGGCGAGACGGAGATAGGGAATGAGCGTCTTGGGTGCGAAGCGGTCGACCAGGTTCCTGGCGCCGGCGTCCGCCACCGCGCTCGCTTTGCCTTGGGGCAGGGGACGTGTCATGTGTTTGACGCCTGAATCCTTCCCTTTACTCAACCAAGCGACCATGCCGGCAAAGCTTCAGCGCCTCTTCGTCAAGGCTCCGTTGGGAGCTTGTGGCGAGGTTGAGCTCGACAAGGAGCAGGCCCATTACCTCGTAAACGTGCTCAGGCTGAGAGAAGGCGAAAGGCTCCTCGTCTTCAACGGCAAGGACGGCGAGTGGTGCGCCGAGCTTAGCGCCATCGGCAAGAAAAAGGCGCAAGTTTTGCTGCAGCACCAAACGCGCCCGCAAGAGGAAGGGCCTGACCTGCATTATCTCTTTGCGCCGCTCAAGCGCGCGCGCCTCGACTATATGGCGCAGAAGGCGACCGAGATGGGAGCAAGCGTGCTCCGCCCCGTGATCACCCGCCACACGGTGGCCGAGCGCGTCAAGACCGACCGCCTGCTCGCCAATGCCGTCGAGGCCGCCGAGCAATGCGGCATCTTGCGCGTGCCACGCGTGTCAGAGCCCGAGAAGCTGTCGAAGGTGCTTGGCGAATGGGACAATGCGCGCCTCCTGATCTTCGCCGACGAGGCCGCCCCGCACGCCTCCCCCATCGAGGCGCTCAGGGCTTCCGCGCCGCGTCCGCTTGCCGTGCTGATCGGCCCCGAGGGCGGGTTCGAGCGGGAGGAGCGCGCCGCTCTCCTTGCAAAGCCCTTCGTTCTCCCCATTTCCCTCGGGCCGAGGGTGATGCGGGCCGACACTGCCGCCGTCGCCGCTCTCGCCCTTGTGAATGCCGCCCTTGGCGACTGGCGGTAATCACTTGTCAGGCTCGTGCGGCGAGCGCCATAAAGGCCGCCCCTTGCGCTAAGGGATATCGATCCCCGCATCCGGCAAGCGTTTTCCAACCCTAACGGAGCTCTCCTCATGTCGACACGGGTGAGTGGGCCGGAAAGTCCCATCATCTGCTCACGGGACGAGCTTGTCGCCGATCTGGAGGCGGGCTCGAAGCCGGAGCGCGACTGGCGCATCGGCACCGAGCACGAGAAGTTCGGCTTCTACACGAGCAATTACACCCCGGTCCCCTATGAGGGCGAGCGCGGCATCCGCGCGCTGCTCGAGGCGCTGCGCGACCGCTTCGGCTGGGACCCGGTCACGGAGAAGGGCAACATCATCGCGCTTCGCCGCAAGGATTGCCCGAAAGGCGGCGCCGTGAGCCTCGAGCCCGGCGGCCAGCTCGAGCTGTCCGGCGCGCCGCTCGAGACCGTGCATCAGACGCAAGAGGAGCTGCGCCAGCATCTCGTCGAGGTGGGCGAGGTAGGACGCGATCTCGGCATCGGCTTCTTGGGCATCGGCTTCTCGCCGAAATGGACTCTTGCCGAGACGCCGGTGATGCCGAAAGAGCGCTACCGCATCATGAAGCGCTATATGCCGAAGCGTGGGACGCGCGGCCTCGACATGATGTTCCGCACCGCGACGGTTCAGGTGAATCTCGATTTCGGCAGCGAGGCCGACATGGTCGAGAAGCTCCGCGTGGGCCTTGCGCTGCAGCCGGTGGCGACCGCGCTCTTCGCCAACTCTCCCTTCACCGAAGGCAAGCCCAACGGCTTCCAGTCCTACCGCGCCGATATCTGGCGCGACACCGACCCCGATCGCACCGGGCTCATCCCCTTCGCCTTCGAGGAGGGGATGGGCTTCGAGCGCTACGTGGATTATGCGCTCGATGTGCCCATGTATTTCGTCTATCGCGACGAGCGCTATATCGACGTTGCCGGCGCCTCGTTCAGAGACTTTCTTGCCGGCAAGCTCGAAGCCCTTCCGGGTGTGCGGCCGACGCTCGACGATTGGGCGGACCACCTCACCACTCTCTTCCCCGATGTGCGCCTCAAGCGCTTCCTCGAAATGCGCGCCGCCGATGCCGGCCCCTTCGCGGAGCTCATCGCCTTGCCGGCGCTGTGGGTCGGGCTCCTCTACGACCAGGCGTCGCAAGATGCGGCCGCAGCGCTGACGGCCGACTGGACCGAGGCCGAGCGGCAGGGCTTGCGCGACGCCGTCCCGCGCCTAGGGCTCGCCACGCCGTTTCGCGGCGTGACGCTGCGCACGGTTGCGCGCGACGTGGTGAATTTGGCGCTTTGCGGATTAGAGCGCCGGGCGCGACTCGACCGTAACGGAAATGACGAGCGTAAGGCGCTCGAGCCGCTGCTCGAGACGGTCGAGGACGGGCGCTCGCCCGCGGACCGCCTGCTCGCCGATTATCGCGGACCCTGGCAAGGCGATATCGACAAGGTGTTCGACACCTACGCGTTTTGAGCCGGAAGCCCCGGTCTTGAAAACGGCAGGGCGGTAACCATATAGCGGGGCAAGTTACCGTCCCCTTCCGCTACCCTGCACGGAGGGGACGTTAGTCCGTCCCCCAAGACGGATGTCATCGGCGACAGAGTCTCCTTTCTCTGTCGCCGAATTTTTTTGCCCGCGATGGTTCCGCTATTTCAGGCCGGCCAGGGCGTCGCCGAAGCCTTGCAACGACACCGGTATGCCGATCCCGGCCTCGGGCGTGTCGAAGATGATGAACATGGCGGTGCCGCCGGCCTTCATCTTGTTGATGACCTCGTCCTGCAACACGACCTCGGCGACGCAGCCGCGCTTGCCGCATTTGAGGAAGGGCGCGTTGCCGACGTCCTGATTGTCGATCTTGAGCCCGAGCCCGGTGGGGAGGAGGACGCCGAGCGGCACGACCACCCGCAAGAGCTTCTTGTCCTCGCCGATCGCCTTATAGAACACGATCGTCAACCCGACATTCGGCCTGTCCTCCGCCGTAACGCTTTGCACCAGCGCGCATTTCTCTTCCTTGGCGCCCGGCGGCGTGCGGCAAGAGACCTGCCAGGCGCCATGGGTCTCGCGCACCACGCTGCCAGGGCCGGTGGCTGCGGGCGAGGCATCGGGCGAGGCGTCGGTCGAGGCCCCTTGCGCCTCGACCTGGCTCGCCAAGCCAAGCACCAAGGCCAGCGCGAGGCTGAGCCCCGCAATCAGCCGCGCCCGAGGCAGGACGACGAAGGACTGAAACTTGGACGGTTGGGTCATGGTGCTAAAGAGACCGGCGCGCGCGAGCATTCAAGCGCGAATTACATCTTGGGAGACTAGAGGGTGAGGGGAGGCGCGTTGAAGCGGGATTGCGCGACATGGAAAATCGCTCGCCGAGTATTGGGGCCAAATTTCGACGCCAACCCCTCGGGAACTTCTCCCAAGCTTGAAAAGCCTACGCGGCAAGCGTGCATATGCCGCAGCGAGGCGCTGATTCATGAGTGTTGCTAATCTATATCCTTTATGATTTGAACACCGGAAAAGAGCCTCCAGCCCCGCTTTCTCGCGGGGGCCTGGCAGCAAAATGGTGGGGGCGACGCCTTTACAGGGACTTAAAAATCTTCCGCGCCGCCCTTGCTTAGATCAAGCGGCGTAGGCGACCCTCTGTTCGCCCACGCCCAACCATCGTAAAGTCCGCCGCCCCGCTTTAAGGACTTGGGCGACGGGCAAGGGAGCAGGCTTTAGGAGTGGAAGGGATGGCGATTTTCGATCGAATGCAGACCGTTTTCATCGCGGCCGCAGGTCTTGCCTTGAGCGGCCCCGCTTATGCGTTGGACGGCCAGCCGGTGCCTTGGCAGATGGACTTTCAGCCGGCCGCCACGCCGATCATGGAGCAGATCACCGCCTTCCACACTTACGTCACCATCATCATCACCCTCATTGCCCTTTTCGTTCTCGGCCTCCTCGTCTATGTGATGGCCCGCTTCAACGAGAAGCGCCATCCCGAGCCCACCCGCACCACCCACAATACGCCGCTCGAGATCGCCTGGACCGTGGTGCCGGTCTTGATCCTGGTCGCCATCGCGATCCCGTCCTTCCGGCTTCTGTTCGCTCAATACGATTTCCCGAAGCCCGACCTCACCATCACCGCCACCGGCAACCAGTGGTACTGGACCTACGAATACCCAGACCAGGGTATCACCTTCGATTCGATCATGGTGCCTGAGGCCGACCTGAAGCCGGGCCAGCCCCGGCTCCTCACCGTGGATCATGAGGTCGTGGTGCCGGTGAACAAGAACGTTCAGGTGGGGATCAAGTCGAACGACGTGATCCACGATTGGGCCATGCCGTCCTTCGGCATCAAGCTCGACGCCGTGCCGGGCAGGCTGCAGACCACGTGGTTCAGGGCCGAGCGCGAGGGAGTTTATCACGGCCAGTGCTCTGAGCTTTGCGGCCGCAATCACGCTTTCATGCCGATCACGGTGCGCGTCGTGTCCGAGCAGGAATTCGCCGATTGGCTGACCAAGACCAAGGCCACGGCGTCGCGTGATACGGGCAAGGTGGCCGCGGCCCAGGACTAGGGGAAAACCGCTCCTCGGAGCGGCTGGAGCGGTCGCTTGCGACCGAAGCAACGAATGACGGATAAGACGGAAAAGAAGGTAAGGAAAAAGACCATGGCACAAAGCGCCCATGCCGAAGAAGCCCATCACGAGGATCATCCAACCGGATTGCGGCGCTGGCTCTTTTCGACCAACCACAAAGACATCGGCACGATGTACCTCATCCTCGCCATGGTGGGAGGCATTGTCGGCGGCTTGCTGTCGATGGGCATGCGCGCGGAGCTGATGCAGCCCGGCATGCAGATTTTCGGCAATCCCGAGATGTTCAACGTCTTCGTCACCGCCCACGGCCTGATCATGGTGTTCTTCATGGTCATGCCGTCGACGATGGGCGGGTTCGGCAACTGGATGGTGCCGCTGATGATCGGCGCCCCCGACATGGCCTTCCCGCGCATGAACAACATCTCCTTTTGGCTCGTGGTCGCGGCCTTCGTGCTGCTCGTCAGCTCATTGTTCATGCCTGGACCTCCCGGCACCAACGGCATCGCCGGCGGCTGGACGATCTACGCGCCGCTGTCCACGAAAGGCACGCCCGGGCCGGCCATGGATTTCGGCATCCTGGCGCTGCATCTAGCGGGCGCGTCCTCGATCCTGGGCGCCATCAACTTCATCACCACGATCTTCAACATGCGCGCTCCGGGCATGACGCTGCACAAGATGCCGCTCTTCGTCTGGGCCGTGCTGGTGACCGCCTTCCTGCTGCTGTTGTCGCTGCCGGTGCTCGCCGGCGCCATCACCATGCTGCTCACCGACCGCAATTTCGGCACGGCGTTCTTCGACTCGGCGCATGGCGGTGACCCGCTGCTGTGGCAGCACCTGTTCTGGTTCTTCGGCCATCCGGAAGTGTACATTCTCATCATTCCCGGCTTCGGCATTGTCAGCCAGATCGTCTCGACCTTCTCCAAGAAGCCTATCTTCGGCTATCTCGGCATGGCCTATGCCATGGTCGCCATCGGCGTTATCGGCTTCGTGGTCTGGGCCCATCACATGTACGCGGCGGGCATCAGCGTGAACACGCAAGCCTATTTCGTGTTTGCCACCATGGTCATCGCGGTGCCCACCGGCATCAAGATCTTCTCGTGGATCGCGACCATGTGGGGCGGCTCGCTCTCCTTCAAGACGCCGATGCTATGGGCGCTCGGCTTCATCTTCCTGTTCACCGTCGGCGGCGTCACCGGCGTAGTGCTGTCCAATGCCGGCGTCGACCGGTCGTTCCACGACACCTATTACGTGGTGGCGCACTTCCACTACACGATGTCGATCGGCGCCGTGTTCTCCATCTTCGGCGCCTGGTATTACTGGTCCCCGAAGATGACGGGCTACATGTACTCCGAAGCGCTGGGCAAACTGCATTTCTGGCTGATGTTCATCGGCGCCAACCTCACCTTCTTCCCGCAGCATTTCCTCGGGCTCGCCGGCATGCCGCGCCGCTACGCCGACTATCCCGACGCTTTTGCCGGCTGGAACATGGTCTCCTCTATCGGCTCCTTCATCGGCTTCGCCGGGCTTTTGGTGTTCCTGGTCAGCATCGCCCAAATGTTCGCGCGCAAGGTGCCCGCTGGCGCCAATCCGTGGGGAGTGGGCGCCACGACCCTCGAATGGACGCTGCCGTCGCCGCCGCCCTTCCACAGCTATGAGACGCTGCCGCGCGTCAAATGAGGTCCGGCGCTACGAGGTTCGGCGCGGCCGGATTTGACACCGCGGCAGGATGATTGGTGAGTAAGGCATGGCCGACGTCGCATACCCAGTAACGGCCGGGGCCGTCGAAGCCGATTTCGGCGCCGACGTCGCCGACTATTTCGCCCTGATGAAACCGCGGGTGATGTTCCTCGTGGTGTTCACGGCGCTGGTCGGTCTCGTCGCGGCACCTGGCTCCATGCATCCGGTGCTCGCCATCGCGGCGCTGGTCTGCATTGCCGTTGGCGCCGGCGCCGCCGGCGCGCTGAACATGTGGTATGACGCCGACATCGACGCGGCCATGGCACGCACCGCGTCGCGGCCGGTCCCGCGTGGGCGGGTGACCCCCGAGGAGGCGCGCACCTTCGGCACCGTGCTTGCCGTAGGATCGGTGATCTGCCTCGGGCTGATGGCGAATTGGCTCGCGGCGGCGCTGCTCGCGCTCACCATCGGCTTCTATATCTTCGTCTACACCATGTGGCTCAAGCGGACGACGCCGCAGAACATCGTCATCGGCGGGGCTGCCGGCGCCGTGCCCCCCATGATCGGCTGGGCCGCGGCGACTGGCGGGGTGAGCCTCGAACCCTTCATCCTCTTCCTCATCATCCTGGTGTGGACGCCTCCGCATTTCTGGGCGCTCGCCCTGCTGCGCGTGCGCGATTACGAGCGTGCCGGCGTGCCGATGCTGCCGGTGGTGCGCGGTACCGACGCGACCAGGCTCCAGATCCTCATCTACAGCCTGATCTTGGCGCCGCTCGGCATGCTGCCTGCGCTGATGGGCTTTGCCGGCCTGCTCTATGCCGTTTCCTCTTTCGTGCTCGGCGCGCTGTTCGTGGCCTTCGCGGTCGCGTGCTATCGCCAGCGGGAAGGGGAGGCTGGCGACCGGGCGGCGAAGCAGCTCTTCGCCTATTCCGTGCTTTACCTGTTCCTGCTCTTCGCGGCGCTTCTCGTGGAGCAGGGCTTCGGCATTGACGGCGGCGCCTTGCCGCGCATCTGGGCGTCGTGATGCAAGATGTGGAAAAGGAGCGCCAACGCCGCCAGCGCATGCGATCCTTGGCCATCGCCTGGGTGCTCGCGGCGCTCGTGGTGCTGTTCTTCATCGTCACCATTGTCAGGCTCGGCGGCAACGTGGCCGTGCGGCCCATATGATTTCTGGCAAACGTCATGACCAAGCAAGACCACGATAAGGGGAAGCAGCAAGGCCGCCACGGCATCGTGGCGCTCTCGCTTGCCGGCCTCGTCGCCGCCATGGTCGGCCTCGCCTTCGCCTCCGTGCCGCTTTACCGCGTCTTCTGCCAGACCACCGGCTATGGCGGCGTGCCGCAGCGCGCCGACCACGCCCCCGGCGAAATTCTCGACCGCACCATTCGTATCCGCTTCGATGCCAATGTCGATCGCGGCCTGCCTTGGACCTTCGTCCCGGACGAGCACCTCATCGAGGTGAAGATCGGCGAGACGGCGCTGGCCTTCTTCAAGGCCACCAACAATTCTGCCGCGCCGGTCACCGGCAGGGCCGTCTTCAACGTGGCGCCGGAGCTCGCCGGACGCTACTTCACCAAGATCGAGTGCTTCTGCTTCAAGCAGCAGACGCTTGAACCGGGCGCGAGCGCGGAGATGCCGGTGACCTTCTTCGTCGACCCGAAGATCGTTGCCGACGAGGACACCAAGAATATTTCCGAGATCACCTTGTCCTACACCTTCTACCGCAGCGACAAGGAGCCCGGCATCGCCGCCGCGCCGCCGGCCGGCAATTCGGGATCGTGACGATATCGAGCATGTGAGGCGGCTTAACCGCCTCGACTGGATTGGGAGGAACGGGAGCGAACCATGGCCGAAGCGCACGCCAATCAACACGATTATCATCTCGTCAATCCGAGTCCGTGGCCAATCGTCGGCGCCGCCGGCGCCCTGACGCTCGCCATCGGCGCGATCCTCTTTTTCATCTCGAAAAAGGCCGGCACCCCGCATCTTTGGTACGTAATTCCGGGCCTCGTGATCGTCATCGCCACCATGTTCGGCTGGTGGCGCGACGTCATCAAAGAGGCGCATGAGGGCTATGAGACGCCCGTCGTGCAGCTGCATCTGCGCTACGGCATGATCCTGTTCATCGCCTCCGAGGTGATGTTCTTCGTCGCTTGGTTCTGGGCCTATTT
>JBGQMX010000019.1:0-31282 GCA_041500805.1 Methyloceanibacter sp. | reverse complement strand
GTCATGTCCTCGGGCGAGAAGGTGAGCGGCCGCTGCATGCCCATCTTGATCCCGGTCCAGCCATTGTCGTTATGGCTCGCGGTGACCATGGCGACGCCTTCCACGCCGAGATCGAACTGGGCGAAATAGGCCATGGGCGAAAGCGCCAAGCCGATGTCGTGCACCTCGGCGCCGCCGGCCAGGAGCCCGGTCATCAGCGCGGCTTTCACGGCAGCCGAATAAGAGCGGTAGTCGTGGCCGACCACGACGCGGACCGGCACGCCGCGCTCCCGCATCAGCGTCGCCAGGCCGAGACCGACCGCCTCGAGCCCAAGCAGATTGATCTCTTCGGGATAGCGCCAGCGCGCATCGTATTCGCGAAATCCGGTCGCCTTGACGAAAGGCAGGCGCTCGAACTCGGCGGTGTTGGGGACGAGGTCTTGGCGTGGCTTCGGGAACATGCTGGCCCCTTGCATAGGCGATTTTTGTCTGATGACCAACAGCAACCGGCGCGGCCCGGTTCCCGATCGTGCTCCCCCTCACCCCAGCCCTCTCCCCACAGGGGAGAGGGGGCCTTGCTACTGCACTAGCACGAGCTCGCGCCCTTGCATCTGGAAGCTCTTGAGGCGCCCCAAGAAGCTCATGCCGAGGAGGTTGGTGGTGAGCGCTCCCCGCTCGGCCACCGCCGCGGCCACGTCGCGCACGGTGATGTCCTCGACGCGCACGCGGTCGAGCGTCACCGGCGCCATGCGGGCAACGCCGTTCGCCGTCTGGGCGAGGCCGGAGAAGTCGAGGCTACGGGGGGAGAGCCCGATCCGTTCGGCGTCCTCGTAGGCCAGCACTACGATCGTGGCGCCGGTATCGGCCATGAAGGTGACGGGGCGATCGTTGACAGACCCATCGAGCACGAAATGCCCGCGCTCGTCGGCCTTGAGCCGCACCTCGCCGCCGAAGCCCGAAGGCGCGGCCCGGCCCTCTGCCGGCCGCTCGGCCCTGAGCTCAGCCACTGACGGAAGCTTTCGCGCGCCGGGGCCGAGTGCCGCCCGGAGATCGTCGAAGAAATAGAACAACGCGAAACCGGAAAGCGCTATCGCCACCCAGAGCAGTGCCTCGTGCAGCACATGTTTGCCGGCCGAACTCACAGGCCTCGCTCCAACACAACAAGACGCGACCCGCGCGACGTCAGCCGCGCAGCGTCAGGAAATCGCCGGAAAACTCATAGGAGCGCAGGCGGCTTAAGAAACTCATACCGAGCAGGCTCTGGGTCAGCGCGTCTTTTTTGGGCGACGAGCGCGTCCACCTTTTGCCGGTCGACGGGGCCGATGGCGACATTGTCGAGGCGGACCCGCGCGGTCATCGCGCGGCCATTGGCGGTGAGCACGGGGACCTTGTAGGTGAGGTGGGCGATGTCGATGCCGGCCTTCTCGGCGTCCTCCGGCCTGAGCACGATGGTCGAGGCGCCGGTATCGACGATCATGGAGATCGCTTTGCCGTTCACATCCACGGTGGCGGTGAAATGGCCGTCGAGGCGCTTCCGGATGCGAATCTCGGCGGCACCGTTGGCGCTCTGTTCCACGGTCATGGCGCTGCCGGGAATGAGCTCGCCCACGACGCGCGCGGCAATCGGCATCAGCTCCTCTCTATAGGCATAGAGCGTGACGAGGCCGAGACCGAGCGCAAGCCAGGTGACCGCATCGCGCAGCATGGCGCCGGCTCTGCCGCCATAGTTCCCCAGCATCCCGCCGCCGAGAAAGACGAGGAGCGCAAGACAAAGCGCCCCATAGCCGAAGGTCGTGCTGTCGAGCCCCGCGATCATGCCGGACTCGTTGCCGACCAGAAGCATGGCGCCAAGGGCGAGGATGAACAGGGCAAGCCAAGTCGACACGCATCCTATCCTTTCGCTTCCTCGAGGTCCTCTTTCCGCGCCGGCAGCGTCGCCATGACGGCGCGCCGCTCGCCCTCGCTCATGGTCGCCCAGCGGGCGATCTCCTCGATGGTGCGGCCGCAGCCGACACACAGCCCCGTGTCAGCGTCGAGCAGGCAGATATTGACGCAAGGCGTTTCCAAGGGGGTGCCGGCTGATTGTCCCAGCGGTTTATGTAGGCAATGCGGCAGAGCAGGGCAATCAGCAGCCGATTTCTGGCTTCTGCCTTGAGGCTACCGCCTGCCTCTGGCGCGCCAGGCGGTGCGCGGCTTGTCAGGCTGGAGCTCACCGGGCTCGGCGAGCCGCGGCAAGGCCTCCATCACCCGCTTGCGCGGGAAGGTGATGATCACCTCGGTGCCGTAGCGCAGCTTGCTCTTCAGCTCGAAGGCGCCCTCATGCAGCTCGGTGAGGCCCTTGGTGATGGGCAGGCCGAGGCCGGTGCCGCCTTCCGCCGTCTGGTGCGCGAGCGAGCCCTGGCCGAAGCTCCGCAGCACTCTCGGGATCTCGTTCTCGGGGATGCCTGGCCCCGTGTCCTTCACGCTCAAGAACTGCCCGCCGGTCCCGGTGCGCCCGATCTTCAGCGTGACGGTCCCGCCGGTCGGGGTGAACTTGATGGCGTTGGACAGAAGGTTGAGACAGATCTGGCGCACGGCGCGCTCGTCGGCCCACAGCTGCGGCAGATCGGCCTCGAACGCCTCGACCATCTTGAGGCCCTTGTTCTCGGCGCGGAGCCGCATCAGCCGGTGGCAGTCCTCGACCACGTCGGCGAGGGCCAGGGGAGCCTCGTGCAGCTCGTAACGGCCAGCCTCGATGCGGCTGATGTCGAGAATCTCGTTGATGAGGTTGAGCAGGTGCTGGCCGCTCTGATGAATGTCGTTGGCGTATTCCTTGTAGGTCGGATTGTTGTGCGCCCCCAGAATCTCCGACCGCATGATTTCCGAGAAGCCGAGAATGGCGTTCAAGGGCGTGCGCAGCTCGTGGCTCATGGTGGCGAGGAAGCGCGACTTGGCGAGGTTTGCTTCCTCGGCGCGGAGCCGCGCCTCTTCGGAGATCGACTTCGATTGCTCGAGCTCGGCGATCAGCGCGTCCTTCTCGGCGCGAAACTCGAGCATGGCGACGACCGTCGAGTTGAGCCCGTTCATCAGCCAGATGAAGTAGATGTGGACGCCGACGGCCATCGCCGCCATCGCCCAATAGAACGGATTGTCGAGCAGCGCGAAGCGGATGACGATGGCGACCGTCATCGGCAGGGTGCCGGCATAGACGATGGGCATGACCGTCGAGGCGAACAGTATGCGCATCGAGATGACGACGAGAATCGAGGCGAAGATGAAGGTGTGGGCGGCTTCACCCTGCGTGTCGGGGCTGATGAAGGCGACCGCCGCCCAGGTGACGCCATAGAGGAACTCGGCGGCGGTGATCTTGGCGCGCCAGATCGGGGTGGTGGCGTCCTCGCGCGGCGCCTTGATGAACTGCCGGCAAAGACTGATCAGGATGCCTTTGGCGACGAATACGGTGGCGAGCCAGAACAAGAGCTCGCGCGGCGGCGCCCAGAACATGGCGCCCACGGCGACGATGACGGCGAGGAGCGGCGTCGTCACGGCAGCCGACAGCTCGTTCTTCACGAACATCAGTAAGAGCTCGTATTCGAACTCTGGCTTGGCGCCGGATTTGTAGGTGAGCTTTTCCCGGGCCTCCTGCACGCTGCGGGACGCGCGCCGCTTGCTATTGACCGCTGCCGACGCGGCTCTTTGAGCCTCGGCTGACGCGCCTCCGGACATGCTTGCTAGACCCGCAACGACTTGACTGACGAAAAAGCGAGGACCACCAATGGCATAAGCCTTGGCCTGGCCTTCGCTGACCCCCGCTTCAGGCTCCATCAGAACTATCTGCGGAAATCCCTAATGGCGCGTTTACTCTCGCTCCGTGCTGACACGAGGATAGGCCCTGGCGGGGAGCGGCCTTTCCCGCGCTATAATGGGTGAAGGCGCGGGAGCCCGGGTCGCAAGTCCCCACGCGCGAGGGGGAGGGTCTGAACACCCTCGCGAGGCAGGAACGAGCAGCAGCCGAGATGCAGCCACGATGCGAATGACCATGATCGGCTGCGGCGATGCGTTCGGTGCCGGTGGCCGTCTCCAGACCTCATTCCATGTGCGCTCTGGGTCCTCGACCTTTCTCATCGATTGCGGGGCCTCCTCGCTCATCGGCATGCAGCGGCTCGGGCTACAGCCGAACGACATCGACACCGTGTTCGTCACCCATCTGCATGGGGACCATTTCGGCGGTCTGCCCTGGCTCCTCATCGATGCGCAATATGTGAGCAAGAGAACGCGTCCCCTCGTCGTCACCGGGCCTAAGGGCATCGCGGCGCGCTTCGCCACGGCGGCTGAGGCGCTCTATCCCGGGATCACCACGGGCGAGGCCGGCTTCGCGCTCACCTTCGTCGAGTATGAGGAGCAGAAGCCGCTAACGGTTGGCGGCGTCACCGTCGTCCCGTTCGAGGTGAAGCACCCTTCCGGCGCTCCGCCTTATGCGCTCCGCTTCGAGCTCGATGGGAAGGTGGTCGCGTTCACCGGCGACACCGGGTGGGTTGACACGCTCTTTGCCGTGGCGCGCGGCGCCGATCTCTTCATCTCGGAATGCTTCCAATACGATGTGACGCTTCCCATCCATCTCGATTACGTGACGATCGAGGCCAATTACGAAAGGCTCGGTGCAAAGCGCGTTCTCCTCACCCATATGGGGGAGGCCATGCTGTCACAGGCCGGAAAAGTCGACGCGTCCCGCTATCTCATTGCCTATGACGGCATGACGCTCGATCTATGACCGCTTCCGCGGCCGAGCTCGATCGCGTGCTCGCCGCCATCCGCGCCTGCCGCCATTGCGTCGAGGCCCCGCAAGGCAAGCCTCTGCCGCACGAGCCGCGCCCGGTGTTGAGTGCAAGCGGCACGGCGCGGCTTGCCGTGTGCAGCCAGGCGCCGGGCACGCGGGTGCATGCTTCGGGCACGCCCTTCACCGACCGCTCCGGCGACCGCTTGCGCGATTGGATGGGGGTCTCGGCGCAAGAGTTCTACGACGAGGCGCGCCTCGCCATCGTGCCCATGGGGTTTTGCTTTCCGGGGCAGGCGGCGAACGGCGCCGATCTTCCGCCGCGACGCGAATGCGCAACGCTCTGGCACGGCAAGCTCTTCGCCGCGTTGCCGCAGCTTGAGCTCGTGCTTGCGGTCGGCTCTTACGCGCAAGACTGGCATCTCGGCGAGAGGGCAGGGAAGACACTCCAGGACACCATGCTCCGATGGCGGCAACACGTTAACAGCAAGCAGCGTCCCCGGGTGCTGCCGCTGCCGCATCCTTCCTGGCGCAACAATGCCTGGCTCAAAGAGAATCCCTGGTTCGAGGAGGAGCTGTTGCCCGTGCTCCGCGGCGAGGTGAGGGCGCTCCTCTAAAATTGCCTCTTGCCACCCATAGAGAAATAATCTACTAAGTAGATATAGATTACGGACATTGGAAAGAGGTTCCCGGTTTTGCTAGAATCGCGCAAAAATATCATCAGGACAGCCATGCTCGACCGTATGGACCGCAAAATTCTCGACATTTTGCAGAGGGACTGCACTTTGCCCGTTGCCGAGATTGGCAAGCAGATCGGGCTTTCCACCACGCCTTGCTGGCGCCGCATCCAGAAGCTCGAGGAGAGCGGCGTGATCCAGCGGCGCGTGGCGGTGCTCGACCCGAAAAAGGTCAATGTCGGGGTGACGGTGTTCGTCTCCATCACCACGAGCCACCACACGCAAGACTGGCTCGACCGCTTCCACGAGGCGCTCAAGGACTTTCCCGAAGTGGTCGAGTTCTACCGCATGAGCGGGCAGGTCGATTATCTGCTTCGTGTAGTGGTGCCCGACATCGAGCGCTACGACGCCTTCTACAAGAAGCTCATCAGCAAGATCGAGCTCTCCGACGTAAGCTCGGCCTTCGCCATGGAGCAGATCAAATACACGACGGTGCTGCCGCTCGATTACGCCGCCGAAGACAAGCGGGTGTAAGGGGACGCCCTACTTCCGCTCGAGCCGCGCGATCAGGCTCGACGTGTCCCAGCGGCGCCCGCCCATCTCCTGGATCTCGGCATAGAACTGGTCGACCAGCGCCGTCACTGGCAGGCTCGCGCCGTTGCGGCGCGCCTCCTCGAGGAGAAGCGCGAAGTCCTTGCGCACCCAGTCCACGGCGAAGCCGAACTCGAACTTGCCCTCGATCATGGTCCGCCAGCGGTTCTCCATCTGCCAGGACTGGGCGGCCCCTTTGGAGATGGTGTCGACGACCTTCTCCACATCGAGGCCCGCGTGGCGGGCGAAATGGAGGCCCTCGGCGAGCCCCTCGATCAGGCCGGCGATGCAGATCTGGTTGACCATCTTGGTGAGCTGGCCCGAGCCCGAGGACCCGATCAGGGTGACGGCGCGGGCATAAGAGGCGATCACCTTCTCCGCCTTGGCGAAATCGTCCGGCTCGCCGCCCACCATGACCGTGAGCGTGCCGTTCTCCGCTCCCGACTGTCCGCCTGACACCGGCGCATCGAGCGCGCCCGCGCCGCGCGCCTTGGCGGCTTCGTGAAGCTCGCGCGCGATCTTGGCCGAGGCCGTGGTGTGATCGACGAAGACCGAGCCGGGCCCAAGCGCGCCGAACGCGCCGTGTGCCCCGAGCGTCACCTCGCGGAGATCGTCGTTATTGCCGACACACGTAAAGACGAACTCGGCGCCGGCCGCCGCCTCGCCGGGGGTCGCCGCTAGCCTCCCGCCGAATTGCGCGACAAAGGCTTCGGCCTTGGCGCGGGTGCGGTTGAAGACCACCACGTCGTGGGCCCCACGCGTCTTGAGGTGCCCGGCCATGGGGTAACCCATGACGCCGAGCCCAATCCAGGCGACTTTGCTCATTGGCCAGACCAGCCTGCTCATAACGAGCCATGTTTGTAACGCATGCGCCCGTTGCCCGTCATGCCCGGCCTTGTGCCGGGCATCCACGTCTTCAGGCAGGACTCAAAACGTAGATGGCCGGGACCCTCGGGTCGAAGCCCGAGGGCAGGCTAACCCGGCCATGACGAAGAGAGTCAATAGAGTGGAGAAATCGCTAGGCGATCGGGGCTTCCGGGAAAGCGAGCTGCTCGCGCGCGCGCCACTCATTGGTGACGTAGTTGATGATCAGCGACGTGCGCACGCCCTTGATCGGGCGCTTCTCGAAGCCGTGATAGGTGTTGTTCCCCGGCACGAAGATCATCGCGGCATTGGGGGCGAAGACCGAGCGGCCGAAATGGCGCTTGTCGCCATCATAGATGTCGGTGCCGAGATCGTGGTGGGTCTCGTTCCTCGACAGATAAAGGAGCAGGGTGAAAGCCTTGACACCGAGATCGGTATGCGGCTCGAGCCAGAAGCCGTCGATGTCTTGGGCGAACTCGATGCGAAGATAGGTGCCCTTGAGGTTGGTGCCGCACGATTTCTCGATGTGGCTCGTCACGCGCTTGTCCTGGAAGGCTTGCGCCACCGCCTCGCAGACGGGGAAGAGCTTGCGGTTGTCCACGTCGAAATATTTGCGCGTGTTGTTGTGCAGCTCGCGCTTGCCCGAGATGCCTTCAAGCGAAGGGGCTTCGAAGGGGAGCGTGAGGACGTCTTCGAGGGTGTCGGAGGGGAGGCAATCGGTGAGCGACCAGTGGCGATAAGGCCGCTCGGAGCGCTTGGCGCTATCGATGCTCTTGATGAAGCTGCGGACGACGTCGTCCGCCGAGCTCTTTTTCGCAGGTTGGGCCGAATGCTTGACCGCGACGCTTTCCCTCATGATGCCGTGCACTCCCTCGAAACGGTACGAAAAGGCTGGCCATCCAGCGCCCAGGCGGCCCCATCTAAGGCTCCAATAGCATCGGCTGCCGTCCCGCGCAAATGCCAAGGGTTTCAGCCTTTCGCGGCATCAAGCCGCGTGGCCGACCTGGATCAGTTGATATCCAGCCAGCGGATGCGGCGCGCCTGCAAGGCTTCGGGCGAGGCGTCCTCCTCTGCCGTCATCTCCTCTGAGCGCAGGCACTTGGCGAGAAGCTCCAGCAGCGAGGCATGGAGCTCACGCTCGCCGGCAAGCTGAGGCGGATTCGCGGCGAGGAACGCTAGGATTTCCCCATAGTCAGGCATCTGCAACCCCGTACTTCCCCAGCGAAGGAAGGGTGCCGAGCCTGTGTGTCAAAACTTTGGCTCAGCGCTCCCTGCGCTGGGCTCAGCGGCCAAAGCGCAACCTGCTGCCCTGGCGCTCAAGCCCCGAGGCGATAGCGGCCGATAAGACGCATCGGCGTGCGGCCGCTGGAGTCGCCGAACAGCGACAAGCCGTCGACGGTGACGCCCGAGGCGCAGATCTCCTCGAGCACGGGCCAGAGCGCCTGGGCCACCCGCTCAAGATGGGACGCGTCCAGCGGACCGGTGAGCGTGATCGCGAAACGGTACTCGCTCAGCACATAGGGATCGCCGAAGCTTTCCAGGAGGAGGCGCTGATAGTCGCTGAGATGGGGGCTCGCATGCTCCTCGCGCTCGGTGTCGCTCACCGGCGCGGCGAAGTCCTCGAAGGCCCCGACGCACTGGGCGGCGAGCCATTCAAGTGCCGGCGTCGACTCGACCGGGCGCAGCACGAGGAAGCGGCCGGCACGCGACAACGTCAAAGGACCGGTCTCGACGGGCTTGCGGCGAGCGGCAAAATTGATGAGCCGCGACTTCAGCGCATCCGGTCCCATCCCGTCGCGCAGCGCGAACGGCGCCCGGAAGAGGGCATGCAGACCCGTATAGCGGCCAGGCGCGGCAGCGATCTTCGCAAAGCTCGTGCCGGCGAGACCCGCATCGGAGAAGGCCTGCAAGGTGATGCCGTCATTGGCGCGTCCGAACCATGAGCGTCCGAATGCTGACAGCGCGGTCCCAGGTTGCGGCGTGTAGTAGATCGCATAGCGGGCGAAGCTCGGTCGGCAAGAAGCGGCGCCCTTCCGTTCGTTCTCGAGATGGGCACAATTGAGCATCGAATCCTCCCTAGGCGCTCGTATTGATTGACGGCGCTCATGAGCCAACGGCTAGCAGGCTCCTGTGGCGGTGGCGCGACAGGTTCTTGGCGATAGGGAGGCCGAGGGATGAACACTTGGTGAATCAAATTTTCGGCAAGTGCGAAAGACACTTGCGCGTGTTGCGCCATGCCTTTGACAGGGCCGGGTTTCGCGGGCATGCGTTGCTGCGCTTCGCGAAGCGCGACTGAGGGGGGAACGATGATCGAGCTGTACACCTGGACGACGCCGAACGGGCAGAAGGTGTCGATCATGCTGGAGGAGATAGGGCTCCCTTACCGCGTCCATCCCATCGACATCACCAAGGACGAGCAGTTCGATCCGGCCTTCCTCAAGATCGCCCCCAACAACAAGATCCCGGCAATCGTCGATACCGACACCGGACTCCATCTCATGGAGTCGGGTGCGATCCTGCTCTATCTCGCCGACAAGACCGGCAAGCTGTGGCCGCAGGATTTCCCGACCAAGTGGCGCGTGGTCGAGTGGCTCATGTGGCAGATGGGAGGGCCCGGGCCGTTTCTCGGTCAGGTCCACCATTTCGTGAAATTCAATCCCGGCAAGAGCGCTTACGCCGAGGAGCGCTACGCCAAGGAGGCGAAGCGGATCTGGGGGGTGCTCGACCGGCGCCTTGGCGAGGCCGACTACGTCGCCGGCGACTATTCCATCGCCGATATCGCGATCTGGCCGTGGATCTCCCGCTTCGCCTGGCAGACGGTGGACTTCGCCGAGCATCCCAATGTGAAGCGCTGGTATTTGGCGATCGCGGACCGCCCCGCGGTCAGGCGGGGCTGGGATGTGCTCAAGGAAGGCCGCGCCATTCCCATGCCTTGAGTCTCCCGCATGAAGTTGTCTGGCGGGGCGCATGTGAGCATGGCAGAATGAGGCTTGAGCTGCCTTTCTCAGCGGCTGATCTCGAATCGCCGGAGGGGCGCCACCAATTCAAAAGACTGTCAGGTTGAGACGGAGCGGGCCGCAGAGCCGTGCCCGGGTGACAACGGGAGAGAGGGTCATGCAGAAACTGATGCTGGTTATTTGTGCCGTCGCGGGATTGGCAACCTACGCCACGCTTGCAATCTCGGCCGAGGATCTCGCCGCAGCCGTCAAGGAGCGGCGGCATTTGATGAAGGATATCGTTGGGCCGGCGGCCAAGCTTGGCAATCAGATGGTCAAAGGCGATGTCCCCTTCGACGCCGTCAAGGCAGCCAAGGCCATGAACGACATCAATGGCGTCCCGGACAAATATGTCACCCTGTTCCCCAAGGGGACGGAGAAAGGTGCCGTGCCTGATAGCGCGGCCAAGCCCGCCATCTGGGAAGACTTCGATAAGTTCAAGGCGACGGCGGCAAAGCTGAAGGATGCGAGCGCCAAGGCGGCCGGCGCTGCCGCCCAAGGCAAGGACGCGTTCACCGTCGCCTTCAGCGATATGACCAAAGTCTGCAAGGAGTGCCACGAGAGCTTTCGCGAGAAGGAGGAGAAGTGATCCAGCGCGGTCTCGTATCCAGGGCCGCTCAGGCGTAAGGAGAGGAAGACATTGCGCAGAGCCTTGCTGGCGCTCCTCGCCCTCGTCCTTGCAGGCGCGATCCTGTTCTACGTGCTGACGGTGCCGGTGACCCTACCGGCTTCGGCGCTGCCCGCCCACACCCCCGACCTCGCCAATGGCGAATACATGTTCACCGCCGGCGGTTGCGCCGAATGCCACGCGGCGCCCGCGAAGAAATGCGACGACAAGAAGACGCAAGACAAGACCGTGCTTGCCGGCGGCCGCTGCCTTAAGACGCCGTATGGCGTCTTCCACGTGCCCAACATCTCTCCGGACAAGGAGACCGGTATCGGCAATTGGACGACGCTCGACTTCGTCACCGCGATAAAGCGCGGGGTGGCGCCGGATGGCGAGCATCTCTATCCGGCGTTCCCCTACCCGTCCTATCAGCGCATGACCTATGAGGACCTGATCGACCTCAAGGCCTATCTCGACACGCTTCCCGCGGTGAAGAACGAGGTGCCGGAGCACGAGATCCGCTTTCCCTTCAACATTCGCCGCGCTCTCGGCCTGTGGCAGAAGCTCTACGTCGACGGCAAGGGCTTCACCGCCGATCCCAAAGCGAGCGCCGAGCTCAATCGTGGGGCTTACCTCGTCCAAGGTCCCGGCCATTGCGGCGAGTGTCATTCGCCGCGCAACCTCTTGGGTGGCATCATCGCGTCGGAGGCGTTTGCAGGCGCCCGTAATCCCGAAGGCAAGGGCAGGATTCCCAACATCACGCCGAGTGACGACGGCATTGGCGACTGGAGCAAGGCCGATATCGTCGACTTGCTGGAGACCGGAAATTTGCCGGACGGGGACGTGGTCGGTGGCACCATGGCCGCGGTGCAGGACAACATGGCGAAGCTCACCGACGAGGACCGCAAGGCTATCGCCGCCTATCTCAAGGCGCTGCCGCCGCTTCCCGACGCCGTGCCGAAACCGGAAAAGACGAAGGACGAGGACGAGAAGCATACGGCGCCGGCCGGCGAGGGCGGCAACGGCGAGCAAGAGCACGACACCCCGGAGTGAGTGGAAAGCCTGGTGAGTACGCCGCGTGGCCGGGGCCGTTGCTGCCAGGCCCGGGGTAGCCCCGCCTTCAAGCCGCTTCGGCGGTCTCTCTCCGCATTAACGCCGTTTTGCGGTGCGATGGTAATGGGCGCTGGGCTGGCCCGGCCTTTGCTCCGGGCAGCACTGAAGGTGCGTGATTGTGCTAAAGTGGGCGTGCTCGCGGGACGCGATCGCGCCTTGTGCGTTGAGGGATCCCATGGCGGGGAGATTTCGAGGCGCTAAGGGCCTGGTTTTGGGGCTCGCGCTTGTTGCAGCCGGTTTAGCGGCTCTCTCGCAGGTGTCGGTTGCCGAGCCTTGGGGCGAGGCAGGGGCAAGGACCGCGCAAGGCGCGCCTCCTGTCGTCTTCGCGCCGGACCGGGCGCGGCTAAGGGCGCGGCAGGTGCGCGAGTCGGATAGCGCTTGCGGCTTCCCGTGGGCCTATTCGAGGGGCTTGCGCCGCTGCGTCTGCATCCGCGACGGCTTTAGCCTGCAGAGGGGAAATTGCGTGCGCGACGGGGCCTCTGCCTCGTGCCGCGACAACGAGCGCTGGTCGCCGAAGCGGGGCGCTTGCGTTTGTGCCAAGGGGCTCAAGCGGGAAGGGGACCTCTGCGTTGCCGACGAGCCGGTAACCGCCGTCGCGACCCCTGACGCGGGGCCCGCTCCCGCGCCATCGGCCGAGCTCCCGGACGAGCAGGTGCAGGCAATTTCGCGCGCGCAGAGCTGCCTGACCGAGCTTGGCTATTACAAGGGCCCGATCGACGGCAAGAGAGGCAAGGAGACTTGGACGGCCTATTGGAACTTCAAGCACGATCATAGGCTTGCCGCTTACAGCGATTTCCTCGCCGCGCCCGTGCAGCAGAAGTTTGCTTCCCTGTGCAAAGGCCCTGAGACGACTGCGGCGATCGAGCCCGCAGCCCAACCGGCTGACGGGACGCAAGAAGGTGCCGCGCCCGGCAGCGAGGAAGGCGCGCCACCGGTGCCGAAGACCAGTCTCGACATCGATTGCCTGCCGGACGATCTCCTCGCGCTCCTTCGCCGCGCCCATGGTCAGGGTGTCACGCTGACGCGATGCGAGACCGCCTGCCTGCCTACGCCGAAAGGGCTCGATCAGTCTCATCTCGATGAGCTGCAAGCCAGGAACGGGGTGGTGTGGTGCCGCGGCTGTGTGCCCATCGAAGGGCATCTTGCGCTTGACGACGTGGAGCGCATCGAGCGCGCGGGCAATCTCCATCTGTGCGCCACCCCGCCGCTTCAGCTCCCCCGTCTGGGGACCGGCGCCGGCGTCACCGTCAAGTCCTATACGAAGGTTCGCGAGCTTTACCGGGCCTTGCCGCCGGCTCCGGAAGACGCCGCCTCGGTCGCGGTGATCATCGGCAATCGCAACTATGCCAAGTTGCCCCCGAGCGAGACCTCGCAGAACGATGCCGGTGCCATGTATGCCTTCCTCACCGAGCATCTCGGCTACGGCCAGGAAAACATCATCGATGTGCGGGACGCCAAGAAGGCCGATCTCGAAAGGCTGTTCGGAGCGCGCCCTGGCGGAGAAGGCGATCTCGCCCGCCTCGTCCGTTCCCAGCCCGGCGCCAAGGTGCTCATCTATTACTCAGGCCTGGGCGCCACCGACAGCGCGCAGAGCGAGACCTATCTCCTGCCCGTCGAGACCGAGCCCTATCGCGAGGAGCTCAGCGGCTATCCGCTCTCGACCCTCTACGCCAATCTCGCGCGGCTCGACGCCAAATCGGTGCTGCTCCTGCTGGAGACAGAGTTTGGGCGGGACCACAGCGCCTATGTGCTCCCTCCCAACCTGCCCGAGACGACGAACACGGCGCTCCCGCGGGCCCCGCTGCCGGCGCTCACCGTGCTTGTCGCCTCCGACCGCGGGCAGCGCACGCTCATCGACACGACCTACGATATCGGCCTCTTCACCCGCTATCTGATCGAGGGGCTTGCCGGCAGCGCCGACCTTCGCCCGATCGGCAATGGCGACGGCGAGCTCGATAGCGCGGAGATCTATGTCTACACGGCCGCCATGGTGCGGCTTGCGGCGCGCAAGACCTTCGGATTATTGCAGAATCCTGTCTATTCCAGCGCCGCCACGTCGGTCCTCACAAGTGCCGGGACGGCCGCCGCCAAACCCAACTGACGTGATGCGAAATCGGGCAGGCCTTGGCGCTGGCGCTCCTTGACGCACTGCCCGGGACAGATTGTTGGGGGAGCACGCGAAAAGCGCTTTACAAGGGGTGCAGGATTTCATACGGGACCACGCGGGCTCGTAGGCGATTTCGCTCAAGGGCAGCACTGACATCGGCAATCTCGTGTGGGAGTAGACATGGGATGGACGTTTTCACTTCTGCCGCGGAGTTTCTCCGTCATCGCCGTCCGGAGCGGCCGGTCTTAGCTTTGCGGCCCCACGCCGCGCTCCGAGCGGCAAACTGGTTTCTCGCCAACTTCCCCGGCCGCGTGCTCTACGCCGCCAAGGCCAACGACGCGCCTTTGATCGTCGAGGCTCTGGTCGAAGCCGGCATCCGCTCCTTCGACGTCGCCTCGCTGGTCGAGATCGAGCGCATGGCGTCGGTCCCCGGAGCCGAGCTGTACTTTATGAATCCCATAAAGTCGCGGGGGGCGATCGTGCGCGCTTATCGCGATTTCGGCGTCAGGAGCTTCTCCTTCGACAGCGACGACGAGCTCGACAAGATCGTCGCGGAGACAGGCGGAGCGGAGGATCTCAACCTCTTCCTCCGCATTGCCTGTCCCAACACCCACAGCCTCATCCCGCTCGAGGGCAAATTCGGGGTGTCGAGCGAGGAGGCCCCAGCGCTCCTGCTGCGCGCGCGCCAGATCGCGCGCCGGCTCGGGATCACCTTCCATGTGGGATCGCAGGCCGTCGTCCCCGCCGCCTTCGGCGAGGCGCTGCGACAGGTCGGCCAATTGATCGTGGCGTCCGGCGTCCTGGTCGATGCCATCGACATCGGCGGCGGCTTCCCGAGCCGCTATCCTCATTCAGACCCGCCGGAGCTCTCGAGCTTCATGGACGAGGTGGTGCGGGCCGCTGACGAGCTCGCCGTCAAGCATTCCTGCGAGCTTCTCTGCGAGCCCGGGCGTGCGCTCGTGGCGGAGGCCGAGTCGGTCATCGTCCGCGTCGATGCGCGCCGTGGCAACGCCCTTTACGTCAATGACGGGGCTTTCGGCACGCTGTTCGATGCTGCCTATTCGAACTTCCGCTTCCCGGCGCGACTGCTCGCAACCTCCCGCCGCAAGGCGAAGCCGGTCGCCGACTTCGCCCTTTATGGTCCCACCTGCGACAGCTCCGACTATCTGCCGGGCCCCTTCGTGCTGCCGGATTGCGTGCGCGAGGGCGACTATATTGAGATCGGCCAGATCGGCGCCTACGGCCGGGTGTTGGCGAATCATTTCAATGGGTACGGCGAGTATGATGAAGTGATTCTCACCGACGAGCCCATGCTCTCGATGTATGGCGCCGAGGAGCAGCCGCTCGTCGCGCTGAAGACGGCGCGGGCTTAAGACCCGCCCCGCTCCCCCTGCCGCCGATCCCGCGAGAAATGCGGCAAAGCCGCCATATCGGCCCGGCGGCGTTGTCCCCTCGCCCCGGACGCTCTTGGCCTACTATAATTCTTGGCCTGCTATAGACTGTCACCTCGACACTCAACGCGCGCGTGCATGGGTGCAGGGCTTTACAACAGTCGAGGGACGGGTCCCGGGAGGACGTTCGCCGATGGCACGAGAGTCCCGCGCAGCGCTCCATATGGAGGGCGAGCGGCGCCACCTGACCGTCATGTTCACCGATTTGGTGGACTTCACGGTCATGGGGGAGAGCCTCGGCGAGGAATCGGTCTTCGAGCTTACCCGTCGCGTCTCCGCCGAGCAGGCCCAAGCCATCCAGGCCAATGGCGGGGGCGTGCAGGACTTCGCCGGTGACGGCATCATGGCCGTTTTCGGGGCGCCGGTCGCCATGGAGGATGCCGCGCTGCGGGCCTGCCGGACGGGGCTCGACATTCAGGACCGAATGAGCCGGCTCGCGGACGAGCTGCAGGCAAGCTACGGCGTCAGGCCGCAATTGCGCATCGGCATCCATACCGGCCCCGCCGTCGTCGGCAAGATCGGCGAAGGCAAGCCGATGTCCTACAGCGCGCTCGGCGATACGGTGAACATCGCCTCGCGGCTGCAAGCCGCCGCCGAGCCGGGCTCGGTCTGCATCACCAGGGCCACGCTCGATCTTGTGGAAGGGTTCGTCGACGTGACGCCCCTCGGCCAGCGCCAGTTCAAGGGGAAGGCGCAGACCATCGAGATCTACCGGCTCGACGCTCTCCGCTCCGGCGTCACGCGCTTCGGCGCCAAGCGCCGGCACGGGCTGACGCGCTTGCGCGGCCGCGATGTCGAGCTCGCTCTCTTGCACGAGCATTGGAACGTGGTGAAGGCCGGCCGCTTCCGTTCCGTCAACGTGATCGGCGACGCGGGGCTTGGCAAGTCGCGCCTGATTTTCGAATTCACCGAGTCCTTGCGCGATCAACCCGTGCTGTTGCTTGAAGTGATCTGCCGCCCCGAGGGCGCCGGCATGCCGTTCCTGCCCTTGATCGAGGTGATGCGAAGCTGGTTCGGCATCCCGGAAGAGGGGGTGTCGCGCGAGGTGGCCGAGGCCAAGCTCAGGCAGGGCCTCGAGCGCCTCAAGATCGACCCGGACGCGACCCTGCCATATCTGCTCAATCTCGTGATCGGAGGCTCCGCCAGCGCGCTCGCCGCCATGCCGGCCTCAGAGCTCGTGGGCCTGCGCACGCGCGAGGCGCTCCGCGAGTTCATCTTCCGCCTCTGCGGGCTCGGGTCCCCGGTGGTGATGGTGGTGGAGGATCTGCATTGGATCGATTCGGCCTCACAGGGCGTGCTGGACGAGATCGTGAAGAGCGCGAGCGATGAGCCGCTGCTCTTGCTTTGCAGCTTCCGGCCGCAGTTCCAGCCGATCTGGGCGCTTTACGGGGCCGCGACCGAGCTGCGCTTGAGCGCGCTCACCAATGTGATCGCCACCGAGATTATCAGGGAGCGGCTCGAGGGAAGGGCGCTCTCCGACGACCTGGTCAGGCTTGGCGTCGCCAAGTCGGAGGGCAACCCCCTCTTTGCCGAGGAGTTCGCAAGCTATCTGTCGCAGAAGAGCTCGCATCGCGAGCAGGCGGGGGATGCGGGCTTTGGCGGGAGTTATGCCGATCTCGACGATATTCCAACCAGCCTCGAAAATCTGATCATGGACCGCGTCCACCGGCTCGGGCGCGACACCATCTCCTTTCTGCAAGCAGCGTCCGTGCTGGGCCGGCAATTCCCCATGAACCTGGCCGAGCAGGTGGCCGACACCAACGGCAAGATGGTGGGACTTTTGCCGCAGCTCGAGCGGGACGGCCTCATCTTCCGCGTCGGCCACGACTTCGCCGGCGCGCCCGCCGATTATGCCTTCAAGCACGCATTGGTTCAGGACGCGCTCTACGGCTCGCTGCTCACGCCACAACGGGCGATCTTGCATCAGAAGGCGGCCGAGGCGCTCGAAGAGCTTTATGGCCACAAGGCAGCCGAAGTCGCCGACATGCTCGCGCATCACTATGTGCGCACCAACCGGTCGGACAAGGCCGTGCGCTATCTCTCGCTGGCGGCGAAGAAGAGCCTGCGCGTGTTCTCGCTTACCGAGGCGCAAGCCTATCTCGACCAGGCTCTCGCCAAGATCGCGGCCGACCCCGCCTGCGCCGACGACCGCCTGCTCGCCGAGATCGTGGTCGATCGACTGCTCGTCTGCTGCTGGGAGGCTGACTTCATCGGGATGCACAACATCGCCGACAAATACCGGGCGCGGCTCGAAGCCGCGGGCGACAGCCGGGAATTGTCGCGCATCCTGTCCTGGCTCGGCGAGGCCTATCTCAATGCCGCCCGCTTCGACGAAGCGGAGCACGTCCTCGAGCGCGCCCGCAAGATCGGCGAGGACCTCGAGGACGAGGAATGCATTGCCTACGCGATGTGGGATCAAATGTGGCTGTACATGGTCACACCCGACGGGCGCCCGCTTGACGCGATCGAAACGATGGCGAAACGGGTTCTGCAAGCTGCCGAGCGCTTGAAGGATCCTTATCTCGAGAGCCTCACCTATCTCTTGCTTAGCTCCGATCCCTTGCAGCGCGGCCACGTGATCACCGCGGGAAAGTGGGCGGCAAAGCTGATTGAGCTCGGCAGGCGCAAGCGCTACCCGCCGGCGCAGTCGCTCGGTTGGGTCTGCGCCGCCTGGGCCGCCTCCTTCGCCGAGGACCATGAGAAAGCATTGGTCGACAGCAAGCTCGCGGTCGGCATCTCGCATGGCCATTTCGAGCGCATCATGGCCGAAAGCGCGCAAGGTGTGGTCCTGGTCGGTGCCGGCCTGCCGGTGGAAGGCTTGAGCATACTCGAGCGCCTGCGGCGCGAGGTCATCGAGAGCAGCTATCTCGTGCAGCTGACGGCGATCGAAATTCCTTGCGGCGCTGCCATGGTGGCGACGGGAGACTATGCCGGCGGGGTGGCCGATCTCGAGAACACGCTCAAGCGATTCTCGAAATGGCGAAACCCGCGCATGCTGGCTTGGGGCAACCTTGCCCTCGGCGAGATCTATCTGCAGCTGGCGATGGCCGGCAAATTGCCGCCGCCACGGATTTTGCGCAAGAACGCGAGCTTCTTCGTGCGCGCGCTGCCGGGGGCTAAGCGCCGCGCGCGCAGGCATCTCGAAGAAGCGGTGCGTTTTTCGCAGCGGGCGGATACGCCCGGCATGCTCGCGCAGGCGCTCGCCGGTCTCGGCATGCTGAGCAAGGCGACAGGACAGCCTCAGGCCGCGCGGAAATATCTGGAGGAGGCGAGGGCGATTGCCGAAGGCCTCGGCGCGCGGAAGCTGATCGGACGCATCGACGCCGCGCTCTAGCTTTGTGACATCAGTGTAACAAAGCCCAGCTAACCTCGGATTTCCTGATGATTTGCCCGCCTCGGCTCACTCTCTCGGCCGAGGCTTTTTTGGGCTGGGGGGCTTCCGTGACATTCAGATTGCTGCACGCACAATATGACCGTGAAACGCAACGCGCCTATGTCGAGCTGCGCGACGACGATGACGACGGGGGCGAGGTCCTGGCTGTCGCTATCTTCTCGTTCCGGACGACCTCGAGAATGGCGATGCGCCAGATCGAAGAGGACATCGTGCGTAAGGCCCGGCACATGTTCAAGAAGGCGGCAGTCGGCCTCGACGAGGCGTGAGCCTTGGTGCCCTCGAGCGTCGCGAAGGGCTTGGTGATGGTGGTGGGCGGGGACTTGAACCAGTTTTCCGCTGGGCGCATAGGGGCGCACGCCAGCGCATCCGCCGTTACATTGCGGCTCACGGGGCGTCAGCTTCGGCCGGCGCCCCCATTTTTCGAGCGTCCGTGTCCCAAGTGTCACAGCTTTCCGCTCGGACATCCGTTAAAGTTGTCACTTAAACGGGGACTAGGGGGATCAATCCATGCGCCTCTTTCTAGCTTGCGCCATCATCATCACGGCAACGATCGGACTTGGCGGCTGCTTTGGCCACCACGAGAAGGCCGTGGCCACCACGCCACTGAAGCTCGGTTAAAATGACGGCCCGATAACGCCACTTTTTTCTCCGGCAAAAGCCAAAACCCCGGCTCATTCGGTCGGGGTCTTTCTTTGCGTCTCTCTCTGTGCGAGCTCGGCGCGCGGAAGCTGGTCGAGCGGATCGACGCCGCGCTTAGGGGCTCGGATTGCGGCACGACCCTCACGGCTCGCGGAAGATGTCAGCCTGGGACGGCAGGGCTCGTCTTGACGAAGACCAGCGAAAGATTGTTCGCCGGCATCTCAACGACCTCGCGCAGCTCAAGCCCGTGGGGCGCCGCCTCGCTGACGAGGTCGTCGACGTCGCGGATGCCCCAGCGCGGGTCTCGCCTCTTGAGGTCTGCGTCGAAGGCGGCGTTGGACGCAGCAATGTGGGTCCCGCCCGACATGAAGGGGCCGTAGAAATAGAGAATCCCGTCCGGTTGCAAGAGGCGCCCCGCGCCGGCAAGAAGCCCGAGTGCCGCCCGCCAAGGCGCGATGTGGACCATATTCAGGGAGACCATCGCGCCAAACGGCGCGTCGTGCTCCACGTCCCATACCGCTTGGCGGACGTCGATGGCGACCGGCGCACGCACATTCGCGAGCCCTTCGCAAGCAATCCACGCCTCGATGCTGGTGCGCGAGGCCGCGTCGGGATCGCTCGGCAGCCAGACAAGGCCAGCAAGGGCCTTGGCGAAGCAGATGGCATGCTCCCCGCTCCCGGACCCAATTTCGAGCACGATACCGCTCCTCGGAAGAATGCGCGTGAGCACCTCTCGAATTGGTCCACAATTGCGCGTGGCGGAGGGCGAGAATTGCCGCCCGTCGCCGGTGCGGCTGCGTTCCTCGAGCGCGACAAGGCACTGGGGGTGTTGGGAATTCGCCATATCAATGGCTATCTAACACAACCACATGCGTCGGGCCGGATGAGCGTCGCCGGGGGCCGAGGCTTGCATCCCTCGCGGGCCATGACGAGCCACGCTGCGGTTCTCTAAGCTTTCGACGAGGATGGTGGGCGGTACTGGACTCGAACCAGCGACCCCTGCGATGTGAACACAGTGCTCTACCAGCTGAGCTAACCGCCCGATTCAGGTCCAAGCATCATCCTTACGGTTGCAAACTTTTCCGGATGATGCTCTGTTTGAGCATCATCTCCTCGGAAAACCGGTTCCCACTTTTCCGGATGATGCTTCTGGAGCTGGATTTAGCGATTGGCCCCGCGATAAGTCAAGGAACCGGGCGCAAACCGGAAGCGTCATGAGATGGAATTGTCGCCACACCCCGGAATTCGTTCATGGCCGGCACAAAGCCGGCCATGACCTAGCGGGCGAATGGATGTGACCTTGACCGGAGAGCGGCGCGTAGGCGCCGTCCTGCCGTCACGTAAACCCTATTTCGTCTTGGCGAGCATGGCCGAGACGCTGCCGAGCGTCTTGGTCGCTCCGGCGATATCGCCTTTGGTGCACTGGTCGTCGGCCTCGTCGAGAAGCTCGTTGACCTTGTTGGTCTCATCGTCGCTCAAGGCATTGGCGTCCACCTTGTTTTGGACGGCCTCCTCGGCGGCTGTGAGCTGTTCCGTGCACTGGTTATCGCCTGTTTCCTCGTCAACGGCGTAGGCGGTGCCACCCATGAGGCACGCCATGGCGACGCCGATCACGACACGTCTAAGCATCCCCGTCTCTCCTTGAGTTGGTTTGCAGTCATCTCCCCTAAGGGGCGTGAAAGTGTGCTTTGACTATGGCTCTTCGTTGAGAGCGGTCGGGTGGAAATAAGACCGATCTGCGGCGGGATTGAGGCGTGTCAGGAGCGGACACCCCGCGCGGCCAAGCCGTTCAACAGCGAGGTGGCGCATCCCTGAAGCGCATCGAAATGGTCGATCATGGAATCGGGGTCGAGCCCGTCGACGGGTGCTGCCCCATAGCCGAAGCTCACGAGGATCACGGGCACGCCCGCCGCCTTGGCGGTCCTGAGATCGATCTCGCTGTCGCCGACCATGACGGCGCTGGTGGGCTTACCGCCAGCGAGCGCGATCGTGCCCGTCAGGTGGCCCGGGTCGGGCTTGGAGACGGCGAAGGTGTCGCGCCCGGCGATCGCGCCAAAATAGCCTTCAAGCTCAAGCGCTTGGAGGAGCCGCCGGGAAAGGTATTCACGCTTGTTGGTGCACACCGCGAGCCTTGCGCCTCTTGATGCGAGGCCTTCAAGCGCCGCCACGGCGCCGGGGAAGGGCCGGCTCTCTCTCGCGATATTCGCCTCATAATGGATGAGGAACTCGGCCAGCATCCGGTCGATCTCGTCGCTGCTCGCGTCGCCGGCGCCGGCCTTCCGCAGGCCTTTCTCGATCATGGCGCGGGCGCCAAGCCCCACCGAGGAGCGGACGGCTTCGGCCGAGATCGCCGCATGGCCACGGCGTGTGAGCACGTCGTTCAACGCATTGGTGAGGTCCGGCGCGGTGTCGACGAGGGTGCCGTCGAGGTCGAACACGATGGTCGCGTCCTTCAGCATGGCGTCTCTGTCACACGGCAGCTTGCAGCCTGGCAAGCGGCGGCGTAGAGAGCGGCGCATGCAGCTCAGCGATCACCATGGCATCGAGGAATTCGTCGAGCTGAAATATGTCATGATGGGCGGCTTCTAGGGCCGATCGCAGGGGGAGCGCTTGCTCACGATCAACGACCTCAAGGAGAACGCGGCGCGGGCCGCACTCGATCTCGTCGAGGACGGCATGCGGCTCGGCCTTGGCACCGGCTCCACGGCAGCACGCTTCGTCGATGCGCTGGCGGGACGGGTGGCGTCGGGCTTGCACGTGGTCTGCGTTCCGACCTCGGAGGCCACCCGCGCCCAGGCCGAGCGGCTCGGCATACCGCTCACCACGCTCGATGAGACGCCGCAGCTCGATCTCACCGTGGACGGCGCCGACGAGATCGACGATCAGCTCCGCATGATCAAGGGCGGCGGCGGCGCGCTGTTGCGCGAGAAGATCGTGGCGACGGCCTCGGCCAGGATGGTGGTCATCGCCGACGAGAGCAAGCTCGTGACGACGCTTGGCACGTACCCGCTGCCGATCGAGGTGGTGCGTTTCGGGCTCATGGCGACGATGCGGTTGGTCGAGGCCATTGCCGCCGAGGCCGGATGCGTTGGCGAGATCAGGCTGAGGCCGGGGCCGGGGGAGGCACCCTTCGTCACCGATCAGGGCAATCTCATCATCGACTGCGCCTTCGGCGCCATTCCTGAGCCGGAGGTGCTCGCTTTCGCTCTGAAGCGAGTGCCGGGCGTGGTCGAGCACGGCCTGTTCCTTGGCGTTGCCGATTTGGCTATCGTGGCGGGGAGCGGCGGAGTGAGAGCATTGCGCCGCGTGGGAGCCTGACGGCCGGTGGCATACGACTACGATCTGTTCGTGATCGGCGCGGGCTCCGGCGGGGTCCGCGCGGCGCGTCTTGCCGCCGAGCTCGGCGCGCGCGTGGGCATCGCCGAGGAATATCGCATCGGCGGCACCTGCGTGATCCGCGGCTGCGTGCCGAAGAAGCTGCTCGTCTATGGCAGCCGCTACCGCACCGAGTTCGCCGATGCACGCGGCTTCGGCTGGACCTGCGAGAACGAGCGCTTCGACTGGCCGACGCTGATCGGCAACGTCCACCGCGAGGTCGACCGGCTGAACGGCGTCTACACCCGCACCTTGGAGAAGGCGGGCGTCGACCGCTTCATGACCCGCGCGGCGCTAGAAGACCCGCATAGGGTGAAGTTCGGAGACGGCAACGCTGCCGTTTCAGCCAAGACGATCCTGGTCGCCACCGGCTCGCACCCGATGATCCCGGACCTTCCGGGCAAGGAGCATCTGATCAGCTCCAACGAGTGCTTCGAGCTTGAACAACTCCCCGCCAGCATCGTGATCATCGGGGCGGGCTATATCGGCATGGAGTTCGCCTCGATCTTCAGGGGGTTCGGGGTCGCCGTGACGGTGCTTTATCGCGGCGACCAGGTGTTGCGCGACTTCGACAACGATCTCCGCAACGGCGTGGCGGAAGCCATGCGCAATCGCGGCATCGATCTCCGCATGGATACCGACGTGGCTTCCATCGAGAAGGAGGGGAGCGGCTATCGGATTCACCTCAAGCGCGGCAGCACGATCGCTGCCGATCTCGTGATGGCGGCGACGGGCCGGGCTCCGACCACGTCAGGCTTCGGCCTTGAGCAGGTGGGGGTCGAACTGGGCGGGAACGGGCGGATCGTGGTGGATGAATTCTCCAAGTCCTCGGTCGACAGCCTCTATGCCGTGGGCGACGTGACCGACCGGAAGAACCTCACGCCCGTGGCCATCCACGAGGCGACCGCCTTTGCCGAGACGGTGTTCAACGCGCGGCCAACGCCGGTGGACCTCACCTTCATCCCGACCGCCGTGTTCTCCCAGCCCGAAATCGGCACGGTGGGGCTTTCGGAGGAAAAAGCGCGCGAGATGTATGGGAGCATCGACATCTACAAGACGAGCTTCAGGCCGCTCCGATCGATGGTCAGCGGGCGCGACGAGCGGATGCTGATGAAGCTCGTCATCGACATGAAGACCGACAAGGTGCTCGGCGTGCATGTGCTTGGATCGGACGCCGCCGAGATCGTGCAGATGGCGGCAGTTGCCATGCGGCTCGGCGTGACCAAGGCCCAGCTCGATGCGACCATGGCGCTCCATCCGAGCGCCGCCGAGGAGCTGGTGACGCTTCGCCATAAATGGGAGCCGCCGACGCCAGTGGTGGGCTCTGATGCGGCGGCTTGAGGACAAGGTCGCGCTGGTCACAGGCGGTGCGGCGGGGATCGGCCGCGCCATCGCCGAGACCTTCGCGCGCGAGGGCGCTTTCGTGGTGGTGGCGGACCGCGACGGCGAGGCGGCCAAGGAGGTGGCCGACGCCATCGTCAAGAGCAACGGCGCCGCTTCGGCCCATAGCGTCGATGTCACCGACACGGGCCAAGTGAAGGCGCTGATGCTCTCGATCGGCGAGGCCCATGGCCGTCTCGACGTGCTCGTCAACAATGCAGGCGTGGGCGAGCGCTCCGACTTCCGCCATCTCGACGACGAGGCCTGGGACCGGGTGTGGAAGACCAATCTCGACGGGACGGTGCGCTGCGCGCGCGAGGCCTTCGGCCTGCTGAAGGCGTCGGGCAAGGCCTCGGTGATCAATCTCTCCTCGATCATGGCGACCAAGCACACCCGCCAGATGGCGGTCTATTCAGCCACCAAGGGCGCGGTGTCGGCGCTGTCGCGGAGCCTCGCGGTCGAGTACGCACCCTATGGCATCCGCGTGAACACGCTGCTCCCGGGCTACGTGGAGACGGCGCTGATCGGCCGCTACATCTCCAACCCCATGATCGCCAAGGCGCTGCTGACCCAGACGCCGCTCAGGCGTTTCGGCACGCCGCAAGACATCGCCAATGCGGCGCTGTTCCTTGCTTCAGACGAGGCGGCCTATATCACCGGCGCTGCCCTCAATGTCGATGGCGGCATGGGCGTCACGCTTTAGCCGGCTTGTGCCGAAGCAGCGCGTGGCACGGACGGCAGCATCATGGTTTCCTCGATGATGCCATCGACCACGGCGACAAGGGCCGCCTGCTCGCTGCCGCCAAGCCCCTTCACGGCCTCGAAGCGGGCAAGCTGACGGTCGGCGCTCGTGCCGCGCCGCACGATGGTCCGCGCATGCGCCACCTCGGCGACGCAGCCGAAATAGGCGGCATCCTCGGCAACGAGATCGAACAGCTCCTCGAGCAGGACAGGGAAGGGCACCACCGCGCCCTTGCCGAAATCGACCAGGCCCTGCTCGACGCCGTAGCGCTGCGCGCGCCAGCGGTTCTCGCGCAGGAGGAAGGGCGGGTAGTAACGCCAGCGCTGGTTCTGCCGGCGCAGGCGATAGAGCAGCCGCAAGATGCAGCGAAACAGCGAGGCGATGGCGATGCCGTCATCGAGCAGGGGACAGACATCGGTGATGCGCATCTCGAGGGTGGGAAAGCGCGCGGAGGGCCGCAAGTCCCACCAGATCTTGGTCGCATCCTCGATCAGCCCGGCACTGACCAGGAGCTCGATGGCGCGCTCATATTCGCCATAGCTTGAGAATTGGTGCGGCACGCCGGTGCGCGGCAGCTCATCGAACACCGACAGGCGGTAGGACTTCAAGCCCGTCTGAGCGCCCTGCCAAAATGGCGATGAGGTCGAGAGCGCGAGCAGGTGCGGCAGGAAATACGCCGCCTGGCCGAGCAGGTCGATCCTGAGGTCGTCGTCCTCGATGCCCACATGGACGTGCATGCCGCAGATCAGGAGTCGCCGCCCCACTTGCTGGAGGTCGCGGGCGAGCACGTTGTAGCGCTCCTTGTCGGTATGCTGCTGGCTCGACCATTCGGCAAAGGGATGGGTCGAGGCGGCGATGGGGGCGAGCCCGAACTCGTCGGCGACGCGGCCGACGGTGCTGCGCAAGTGCACGAGCTGGTCGCGCGCCTCCTGCATCGAGCTGCAGACGCGGGTGCCGACCTCGATCTGCGAGCGCAGGAATTCGGGGCTGACCTGGCCGCGCAGCGCCTCCTCGCATTTGGCAAGGAGCGCGGGCGGGGGCTCCAGCGCCACATCGCGGCTGTCCTTGTCGACGAGGAGATATTCCTCCTCGATGCCGAGGGTGAAGCTTGGTTCCTTGATGGCCATGGCCTCCATGGTGGCACAACTGGCAAGGCTAACGGTAGAGCCTTGCCCCGCCGCCCACTTTAGACGAGGCCTCCAAGAATCACGCCGACGAGATAGGCCATGGCCGCCGCGGTGATGCCGATCAGGAAGGTCTCGAGCCCAGCCCGCCACCAGGGCGCGGGCGACCAATAGCTCCTGAGCGAGCCGATCGAGTAGAAGGTGAAGCCGGTCATCAAGGTCGAGACCCAGATCGAGTCGGGCGCGCCAAAGACGAACGGCAGCAGGGGAATCGAGCCGCACAGAAGAAACGCGAGGAAGGTCATCACCGCCGCCTTGCCCGGCGAGCGGCCGATCGGAGGGAGCCCATGCTCCTCGGTCATCATGGTCTCGATCCAGCGCTCGCGCTTGGCGGTGATCACATCGACGGCGCTGTCGAGCGCGTCGCCCTTGAAGCCCTTGGCCTCGAAGATCTGGCGGACCTCCTCGCGCTCGCCTTCGGGCGCAAGGTCGACGTGCCGCTCCTCCATCCGTCGCACCTGCTCATATTCCTCGATCTCCGCCTTGGTGCCGGAGTAGTTGGCGGCGGCCATCGAGAATCCGTCGGCAAACAGGTTGGCGGCGCCCATGATGAGCAGGGCCTTGGTGGAAAGCTCTGCCCCCACGACACCCGCCACCACCGCGAAGGTCGTGACCGTGCCGTCGATGCCGCCATAGACCCAATCGCGCAGATAGCTGACGCGGGGCCCCTCCTCGAGGCGCTTGGCAATGTCACGGGGGTGGTGGCCGTGCTCAAGATGCCGGGGATCCATATCGCCGCTTCCTTCCCGTGCTTTAAGAGATATGTGGCATGCTCAAGCGGGGCTAGGCAATGAAGCGGCCAGCCTAGTCAGGGTTCCGCCGATCGCCTATATAGCGTTCACTTTTCAAGGAGAGCCCTAGATGGCACCCCGTTGGAGCCCAGATAGCTGGCGCGCCAAAGAGATCGAGCAGGTCCCGGTCTATCCCGATCAGGGTGGGCTCGACCAGGTCGAAAAGCAGCTTGCGACCTTCCCGCCGCTTGTCTTCGCGGGCGAGGCGCGCGAGCTGAAGGCGAAGCTTGCTCGCGTGGCCAAGGGCGAGGCCTTCCTCTTGCAAGGCGGCGACTGCGCCGAGAGCTTCCTGGAGCACCGCGCCGATCAGATCCGCGACTTCTTCCGCGTGTTCCTGCAGATGGCCGTGGTGCTCACCTATGCCGGCGGCTCGCCGGTGGTGAAGCTCGGCCGCATTGCGGGTCAGTTCGCCAAGCCGCGATCGAGCGCCACCGAGACGAAAGACGGCAAGACGCTGCCGAGCTATCGGGGCGACATCGTCAACGGCATCGAGTTCACGGAAGCAGCCCGCGTGGCCGACCAGCAACGCATGCTGATGGCCTACCGGCAATCCGCCGCCACGCTCAATCTGCTCCGGGCCTTCGCCCAAGGCGGCTACGCCAATCTCGAGCATGTGCATCGGTGGAATCTCGGCTTCGTCAAGGACAGTCCCGCCGGGCATCGCTACCAGGAGCTCGCCGAGCGCATCGCCGAGACCTTGCGCTTCATGCGCGCCTGCGGGCTGAACGCCGACAACACCCCGCAGCTCCGCACCACGAGCTTCTATACGAGCCACGAGGCATTGTTGCTCGGCTACGAGCAGGCCTTCACGCGCGTCGATTCCACCTCGGGCGACTGGTACGCGACCTCGGGGCATTTTCTCTGGGCCGGCGACCGCACCCGCAATCTCGACCACGCCCATATCGAATATCTCCGCGGCATCAAGAACCCGGTTGGGGTCAAGGTGGGCCCCAGCCTTGGCGCCGACGAGCTGCTCAAGCTGATCGACGTGCTCAACCCGCAAAACGAGCCGGGGCGGCTCACGCTGATCTGCCGGTTCGGCGCCGACAAGGTGGCGAAACACCTGCCGGCCCTCGTTCGTGCCGTGGAGCGAGAGGGCAAGACGGTCGTTTGGGCGTGCGATCCCATGCACGGCAACACCATCAAGGCGGGAAGCAGCGGCTACAAGACGCGGCCCTTCGACCTCATCCTGTCGGAGGTCGAGAGCTTCTTCGATATCCACCGGAGCGAAGGGACGCACGCGGGCGGCATCCATGTCGAGATGACCGGGCAGAACGTCACCGAATGCGTCGGCGGCGCCAAGGCCGTCACCGAGACCGACCTGTCGGACCGCTACCACACCCATTGCGACCCGAGGCTCAATGCCGACCAGTCGCTCGAGCTCGCCTTCATCGTGGCCGAGAGGCTGAAGCGCGAGCGGGAAGGGCGGCCCGAGCCCGAGTTCTCCATCGCCGCCGGAGAGTAGGCGGGGGAAATCCCCCGGATCATGCTCTAAGTTCCGCTCATGGCCGGACCGATCAAGGACAAATTCAAGCTCGCGCTGGCGCAGCTCAACGCCGTCGTGGGCGATATCGACGGCAATCTGCGTAAGGCCCGCGAAGCGCGCGCGCAGGCCGCGGAGGCGAGCGCCGATCTCATCGCCTTCAGCGAGCTTTACCTCACCGGCTACCCCATAGAGGACCTGGTGCTGAAGCCCGCACTGCAGAAGGCCGCCCGCGAGGCTTGCGAGGAGCTTGCCCGCGACACGGCCGGCGGCGGTCCCGCCATTCTCGTGGGGCTGCCCTGGGGCGACGGTCCTTACGTCTATAACGCCGTGGCGCTGCTCGATTCCGGGTGCATCGCGACGGTCCGCTACAAGAACAACCTGCCGAATTATGGCGTGTTCGACGAGAAGCGGGTCTTTGCGCCGGGTCCCATTCCTGAGCCGATCGATTTCAGGGGAATGAAGATCGGCGTGCCGGTCTGCGAGGATATCTGGAGCGAGGAGGTCTGCGAGGGCCTGGCGCAAGCCGGCGCGGAGCTTCTGATCGTCCCCAATGGCTCGCCCTATTGGATGGACAAGCAGGAGGTGCGTTACGGCGTTGCCGAGACGCGCGTGGCCGAGACGAGGCTGCCGCTGGCTTACGTCAATCAGGTGGGGGGCCAGGACGAGCTCGTCTTCGACGGCGCGTCCTTCGTGCTCAACGAGGATGCGACGCTCGCCCTGCAGATGCCGGCCTGGGAAGAGGCGCTTGGGCTGACCAAATGGCGGCGGAACAGCGGACGCTGGCGGTGCTTGCCTGGTCCTATCGCCGAAATGGAGGAGGGGGAGGCTGCGAACTATCTCGCCTGCATCACAGGCTTGCGCGACTATGTCGAGAAGAACGGCTTTCCCGGCGTCGTGCTGGGGTTATCGGGGGGCGTCGACTCGGCCCTTTGCGCCGTGATGGCCGTCGATGCGCTGGGCGCCAAACGCGTGCATTGCGTCATGCTGCCTTACCGCTTCACCAGCAATGAGAGCCTGAGCGATGCCGCGGCGACCGCAGAGGCGCTTCACGTGCGCTACGACATCATGCCGATCCATTCAGCGGTGGATGGGCTGACCGAGAGCCTGAGCAAAATGTTCGAGGGCACGAGCCCCGACGCGACCGAGGAGAATTTGCAGTCGCGCGCGCGCGGCACTCTGCTCATGGCGCTCTCCAACAAATTCGGAGCGATGGTGCTCACCACCGGCAACAAATCCGAGGTCTCGGTCGGCTACGCCACGCTTTATGGCGACATGAATGGCGGGTTCAACCCGATCAAGGACCTCTACAAGGGCCAAGTCTATGCGCTTGCCCACTATCGCAATGAAGCGCGCCCCAACGGCTGCCTCGGGCCGCTCGGCATCGTCATTCCGGAGAACGTGCTCACCAAGGCGCCGACCGCTGAGCTGAAGGCGAACCAGCGCGACCAGGACACGCTGCCGCCTTATGACGTGCTCGACGACATTCTCAATTGCCTGGTGGAGCTCGAGATGAAGCTGCCGGAGATCGTCGCGCGCGGGCATGCGCCGGAGCTGGTGAAGAAGGTCGAGCGCATGCTCTATCTCGCCGAGTATAAGCGGCGGCAGGCGGCGCCGGGGGTGAAGATCACCGCCAAGAATTTCGGCCGCGATCGGCGCTACCCCATCACCAACAAATTCCGCGAGAAATTGTAATGGCCGTCACGGTCCGCTTCGCGCCGAGTCCGACGGGGCGCCTCCATGCCGGCAATATCCGCACCGCGCTCATCAACTGGATGTTCGCGCACGCCAAGGGCGGGCGACTTATCCTGCGCCTCGACGACACCGACAAAGAGCGCTCCACGGAAGAATTCGCGGCAGGCATCCGCGAGGATCTTGCCTGGCTCGGCCTCGACTGGGCTCACGAGGTCCGCCAGTCCGACCGGTTTGCGCTTTACGCCGCTTCCGTCGAGAGATTGAAAGGAAAAGGCCGGCTCTATCCCGCTTACGAGACGCCGGAGGAGCTTGAGCTCAAACGCAAGCGCCAGCTCGCCCGCGGGCGGCCCCCCGTCTACGACCGCGCCGCCTTGAAGCTCACCGAGGAAGAGCGAGGGCGCCTCGAAGGCGAAGGGCGCAAGCCCCATTGGCGCTTCCTGCTCGAGAGCCGCGACGTCGTCTGGGACGACCTCGTGCGCGGGCGGCAGCACATCGATGCCGCTTCGCTGTCAGACCCGGTGCTGGTCCGGGCCGACGGCACCTATCTCTACACGCTGCCGAGCGTCGTCGATGACATCGATCTCGGCATCACCCATGTCATCCGCGGGGAGGATCACGTGGCAAACACGGCGCCGCAGATCCAGCTCTTCGAGGCGCTGGACGCTAAGCCTCCCGCCCTCGGCCATCACAACCTCCTGGTCGGAGCTGACGGCCAGGCGCTCTCCAAGCGCGACCGCGCGATCTCGATCGAAGCCTTGCGCGATGAGGGGATCGAGGCGCTCGCCGTCGCAAGCTACGCCACGATCATCGGAACGTCGGAGCCGGTCGCGCCGCATAGGAGCCTGGAAGAGCTCGCGCAAAACTTCGACTTCGGCAAGCTGTCGCGGGCGCCGGCGCGCTTCGATCCTGCCGAGCTCCGCGGGCTCAACGCCAAGCTTCTGCACATGCTTCCCTTCAGCGCCGTAGCGGGGCGGCTCAGCGCGATGGGCATCGGCGGTGGCGAGGCCTTTTGGCAAGCCGTGCAGTCCAATCTCTCGGTGCTGGCCGATGCGGCAACGTGGTGGAAGGTGGTCAACGGGCCGCTCGAACCGGTGATCACCGATCCCCTGCTTTGCGAGCAGGCGATGGTGCTTCTGCCCCCCGAGCCTTGGGATGAGCAGACCTGGGAGCGGCTGGCAGCGGACGTGAAACAGGCAACCGGCGCCAAGGGCAAGGCCCTGTTCCAGCCCTTGCGGCTTGCGCTGACCGCCCGCGAGCATGGGCCTGAGCTCAAGCACCTTTTGCCGCTGATCGGGAAGGCCCGCGCAACCGCGCGGCTCGAAGGCAAGACCGCCTAGAGCGGGTTTGTCGTTTTCCGATTCGTAGGGATTCCGATTTTTCGCGAACAGTGCGAGACCTACGCTGTTGCAGCGGAGGAGGACGGACATGGCGCGGGCCTACAGTCAGGATTTGCGAGACCGG
>JBGQMX010000018.1:0-31853 GCA_041500805.1 Methyloceanibacter sp. | reverse complement strand
CGCCGTAATTGTCGCTCCGCATGGGGAATTGGTGAACTTCTAATCGGGCCATCGCGCGTTCCGCCGCCTTTCGCTCTTTTCTCTTTTCGACCCTAACACCCAAACCCACCTCATTGAACGGTCGAGCCTTTCCACTTGTTTCCATACCTCCCCCTTGTGGGGAGGTCGGCGCGCGATCCGCGCGCCGGGTGGGGGGCCAACGCTGCAGTTCACCCCACCCGGCTCGGCCTATTGGCCGAGCCGCCCTCCCCATCAAGGGGAGGGACGGAGTCTGCTGCGGCGCAGAGCCCCCGCAGGCTATGATAAGCCATGCATCTCGACGCCATCGATCTCAAGGATTTCTATGCCTGCCCGCTGGGGCTTGTGGTGCGCCGGCTGCTTGGGGGGCGCGTGCGGGCGCGCTGGAGCGATCTCAAAGGGTTGAGCGTCTTCGGGCTCGGCTTCGCCACGCCGTATCTTGCCGCCTTCAGGGGCGAGGCGGGAGCTTTGGGCACCTTGATGCCGGCTGATCTCGGCGCCATTCCGTGGCCCGAGCAGGGGCAATCCTTGAGCGTGCTGGTCGATGAGACCGAGCTGCCCCTCGATGACGAGAGCGCCGACCGCATCCTGCTCGTCCACATGCTGGAATGGTCGGAGAAGTCCCGCGCGCTGCTGCGCGAGCTGTGGCGCGTGCTCGCGCCGAACGGAAGGCTGCTGCTGGTCGTCCCCAACCGCCGGGGCTTGTGGGCGCGGGTCGACACCACGCCGTTCGGCTATGGCAGCCCCTTCAGCCGCTCCCAGCTGACCAAGCTTCTGAAAGAGGCGATGTTCTCGCCGGAGAACTGGGAATACGCGCTCTACATGCCGCCCTTCGACTGGCGCATCCTGCTCAGATGGCCGCTGTTCTGGGAGCGGCTCGGGCTGGTGCTGTGGCCTGCTTTCTCCGGCGTGATCCTGGTCGAGGCGACCAAGCAGGTCTATGCCGCGATCCCGGCGCGCGAGATGCGCAAGGTCCGCCGCCGCATCGTCCCCGTGCCTGCCGGGGTTACGCCGCGCGCTACCCCAGCCGCCTTGATCGGGAAGTAGCTTTTCGCGTTGAAGCGCCGCAGCAGACTCCATCCCTCCCCTTGATGGGGAGGGGGGCTCGGCTGCCGGCCGAGCCGGGTGGGGTGAGCCTCTCTTATTCCAATTCGACGCAGCGAAGCAGCGCCCCCACCCCAGCGCCGCCTTGCGGCGCCGGACCTCCCCACAAGGGGGGAGGTATGGAGTTCGCGGCACCTAGCGCGACAACAGGAACACGGCCTGCTCGCGGAAAGGCCTAGCGCGCGTGGCTATTCTCGCAAATAAGGCAAAGACGCGATAATCTGGGAGCCGTACGTCTCTTCTGACCCAGGAGATCATGTCGATGGGTGCAACTTCCACTGGAGGCTATCGAATTTTCATAAGTCTGATTGTCGGCCTGGGGACACTCGTTTTCCTCAGCTCGAGCGGGCTCGCGAGTTGTCCTAAGGGGTGGACGGCTTACAAATACGGAAATGGGCAGAGATGCGAGCTTTATTCCGGAGGTAAGCCAGTGCTCTGCCAGCACAAGTGCGATTACTGTGGTGGAGTGCGTGGTGCCGAGCCAAATGAGACGGGTGGCCCTGCCGGCGGATGCAAAAGTTGCTCGAAGTTCTCGGTGTGCACGACGTGTTTTAGGGACCCCGACTGCATTGACCCTGGTAGGTCAGACACAGTCATAAAACCCGGTCACCCTAATGGGCCTGTAATCAACCCAGTTCAAAACACCACACAATCAGCCGGTCAAGGCACGTACAATCCGATTCACAGGCTGAAGATAAAGCCCAGCTCCGACGCATCGGGCAGTCAGGGCGCACCTCCCTGCTTGCCGCCGCACATCCTTTACAACAACGGGAACTGCGGTTGCCCGTCAGGCCTGACCGGGGCGAATTGCGGCGAGCTGGTTGTTCACTAGCGCGGAGCACCAAGCTTAGCTTGCCACGTCGCTCTCGCCGCTACGTCCTCGGGCGTCATGGCCTTGATGGCGAGCGCGCGACCCCCCACCCGGCTTGCTACGCAAGCCGACCTCCCCACGAGGGGGAGGTATGGAGCTCGCGGCACCTACCGCGACAGCAGGAATACCGCCTGCTCGCCGAACAGGTTCTGGGCGAACAGCGGCATGGCGACGCCGAGCTTGGAGCCTGAGGCGTTGAGCGCCACGGTGCGCTCGACCTTGGCACCGACATCGCTGCACAGATCGAGGAAGTCCTTGATGGTGCAGAGATGGATGTTGGGCGTTTCGTACCAGCGGTCCGGCAGATTGCGGGTCCTCGGCATCTTGCCGCCGAACAGGAGCTCGGTGCGCACCCGCCAATGGCCGAAATTGGGGAAGGACACCACGGCGCGCTTGCCGATCCTGAGCAGCTGCTCGAGCACGTGACGCGGCGAGTAGGTCGCCTGGATGGTCTGGGAGAGGATGGCAAAATCGAAGGCGAGGTCGGGGTAGTAGACGAGGTCGGTGTCGGCATCGCCCTGGATCACGGCGAGGCCTTGCGCCACGCAGGAGTTCACGCCGGCTTGGCTGAGCTCGATGCCACGGCCGTCGACGCCGCGCTTCTCGGCCAGCAGCCGCAACAGCGTGCCGTCGCCGCAGCCGATGTCGAGCACGCGCGCATTCGTGCTCACCATCTCGGCGATCAGCAGAAGGTCGACGCGGTTGGTGTCGGCGGCGCGGACCGCATGCGATGGCACGTTGAGATTCATCACAGAATGCCCCGCTTCCGCGCGGCCGCGCTCAAGAAGCCGCTTATGGTGTCGAACAGCTCCGGCTCATGCAGCAGGAAGGCGTCATGGCCCTTGTCGGACTTGATCTCGACGAAGCTGACCTTGGCGGCGACCGCATTCAACGCGTGCACCACCTCGCGGCTCTCCTCGGTCGGGAACAGCCAGTCGCTGGTGAAGGAGACGAGGCAGAAGCGCGTGCGCGTACCAACAAAGGCATTGGCGAGCACGCCCCCATGGTCGGCGGCGATGTCGAAATAGTCCATGGCACGCGTGATGTAGAGATAGGAATTGGCATCGAAGCGATCGACGAAGCTCACGCCCTGATAGCGGAGATAGCTCTCCACCTGAAAATCGGCGTCGAAGCCGAAAGCGACCTTCTCCCGGTCCTGCAGGTTGCGGCCAAACTTCTGGTGCAGAGCGGCGTCGGACAGATAGGTGATGTGGGCCGCCATGCGCGCCACGGCGAGCCCTTTGCGCGGGCTCTTGCCCTCCTCGAGATAGCGGCCCTGGCACCAGTCGGGATCGGCCATGACAGCCTGGCGGCCGACCTCATGGAAGGCGATGTTCTGCGAGGAATGCCGCGCGGCGCAGGCGATCGGCACCGCGGCAAACACGCGGTCCTTATAGGTCGCAGCCCATTCCAGCGCCTGCATGCCGCCCATCGAGCCGCCAAGCACGCAGAGCAGGTCGGGGATGCCGAGATGATCGAGTAGCCGCGCCTGCGCCCGCACCATGTCGCGCACGGTGATGACCGGGAAGTCGGGCCCGTAAGGGACCCCCGTGGCGGGATTGAGCGAGCTCGGCCCGGTCGAGCCCATGCAGCCGCCGATGACGTTGGGGCAGAGCACGAAATAGCGGTCGGTATCGATCGACTTGCCGGGTCCCACCATGGTCTCCCACCAGCCGGTCTTGCCGGTGACGGGATGGAGGTTCGCCACATGCTGGTCGCCGGTCAGCGCATGGCAGACCAGCACGAGGTTCGACTTCTCGGCATTCAGCGTGCCGTAGGTCTGGTAGGCGATGGAGAAGGGCGTGAGCTCGGCCCCGCAGTCGAGCGGCAGCGGATCGTTGAAATGGACGATCGCGCTTTCCGGATTGGCGATCTGCGCCAGCCGCAGCGAATGGTCGGTAAAGGCTTGCGCCGTCGGGGTCTCGCTCATCTCGCTCCAACCACTCGTCCGGGACCTCATGGTTCGAGACGCGCCCTTCAGCGCGCTCCTCACCATGAGGCATTGATTCCTCATCCTGAGGAGGCGCGGAACGCGCCGTCTCAAAGGATGAGCCCACCATAGCGCTATCATTCTACAACTCGGCGTTAGCTAGGAGCTTACCGTCGAAAGTCAATCTTTTCTTTGCCTTGGGCCGAGGAATGGCCCTATGAGAGGCCCTTCGCAACACAAGCCGAGGAGCAAGATCAGATGGCCGCCGCCAAGAGCAGGCCGCGCCCCCGTCCAGGCATTCTCGACATCGCGCCTTACGTGCCGGGCACGAGCGCGCTCCCCGGCGCGCACCCCGTGATCAAGCTCTCCTCCAACGAGACGCCGTTTGGGCCAAGCCCTCGCGCGGTCGAGGCCTACCTCGCCTCTGCCGCCTTCCTCTCGCGCTACCCCGACGGCTCGGCGCGCCCCTTGCGCGAGGCGCTTGCCAAGCTCTATGGGCTCGATCCCGGCCACATCGTGTGCGGCGCGGGCTCCGACGAGCTGCTGAACCTGCTGGCGCAGGCCTATCTCGGCCCGGGCGATGAGGCGATCTACAGCGAGCACGGCTTCCTCGTTTACAAGATCGCCATCCTGGCGCGGGGCGCGACCCCGGTCGCGGCACCCGAGACCGACCTGACCACGGATGTCGACGCCATCCTCGCCCGCGTGACACCCGCCACGCGCGTGGTCTTTGTCGCCAACCCCAACAACCCGACCGGCACCTATCTTCCTTTCGACGAGGTGAAGCGGCTCCGCGCCGGCCTCCCCGACGACGTGCTCCTCGTGCTCGACGCGGCCTATGCCGAATATGTGCGGGCCAACGACTACGAGGCCGGCATCGAGCTTGTCGCCACCACCCACAACACAGTGATGACGCGCACCTTCTCCAAGATCTACGGGCTCGCTTATCTGCGGCTCGGCTGGGCCTATTGCCCGACCGCCGTAGCCGACGCGCTGAACCGCATCAGGGGACCGTTCAACGTCTCCGGCCCTGCCATCGCGGCGGGCATCGCCGCGCTCGGGGACCAGGCCCATGTGCAGCGTGCGGTGGAGCATAACGAGATCTGGCGCGCGCGCATGGCCGAAGCGCTCTCAGGCCTCGGCCTTCGCGTGACGCCGAGTGCTGCGAACTTCCTCCTGCTCCATTTCGGCGAAGGGAACGGCAAATCAGGTCCCGCAGCCGACGCCTTCCTGCATGAGCGGCGGATCATCCTGAGAAGGGTCGAGGAATACGGCTTTCCGCATGCGTTGCGCATGACCATCGGCACCGAGGAGGAGAACCGCGCGGTGCTCGCGGCACTCTCCTCTTTCCTCGGCGCCAACGGCACATCCGCCCGATGACCGAGCCTCTGTTCGACAGAATTGCGATCGTCGGCCTCGGACTGATCGGCTCCTCCATCGCCCGGGCCGCCCGCGCGCAAGGCGCAGTGCGTTCGATCGTGGCCACCGCGCGTTCGCCGCAGACGCGAAAGCGCGTCGTCGAGCTTGGCATCGCGGATAAGGTGGTGGAGACCAATGAAGAGGCGGTCGAAGGTGCCGACCTCGTCATCGTCTGCGTTCCGGTCGGCGTTTGCGGCGCGGTAGCCAAGGAAATTGGCCCGCATCTTAAGGCCGGCGCGACGATTTCGGATGTGGGTTCCGTAAAGGGCTCAATCGTGCGCGACATGGGCCCGCATTTGCCGAAGAATGTGCATTTCGTGCCGGCTCATCCGGTCGCCGGCACCGAACATTCCGGTCCCGATGCAGGTTTTGCTGAGTTGTTCGTGAACCGCTGGTGCATCCTGACACCGCCCGAAGGCACCGACGCTCAGGCCGTGGAGAAGCTCGCCGCGTTCTGGCGTCTGCTCGGCGCCAATGTAGAAACGATGACGCCCGAACACCACGACCTTGTGCTCGCCATCACCAGCCATCTGCCGCATCTGATCGCTTACACCATCGTCGGCACGGCCGACGAGCTGCAGACGGTGACGCGCTCGGAAGTGCTCAAATTCTCGGCCGGCGGCTTCCGTGACTTCACTCGTATCGCCGCCTCAGACCCGGTGATGTGGCGCGACATCTTCCTCGCCAATAAAGATGCGGTCCTGGAAATGCTTGGCCGCTTCAACGAGGACGTGTCGGCGCTGACTAAAGCGATAAGGCGGGGGGACGGCGAGGCGCTGTACGAGCATTTCACCCGCACCCGCGCCATCCGCCGCGGCATCATCGATGCCGGCCAGGATACGCAAGCGGCCGATTTCGGCCGCCCCCACGGGCATGACGATTAAAACGGGCGCGACGGGACGTGGGAATGGCTGAGCTCTGGGTGTTCGGCTATGGCTCGCTGATGTGGCGGCCGGGCTTTGCCTTCGAGGCGTCTGCTCCTGGACTGCTCAAGGGGGCCCGCCGCGCGCTCTGCGTCTATTCCATCTTCCATCGCGGCACCAAGGAGCAGCCGGGGCTCGTGCTCGGGCTTGACCGCGGCGGGGCCTGCCGGGGCATCGCCTACAAGATCGCGGCGGGGGCCGAAGAGGCGACGATCGCTTATCTCCGCGAGCGCGAGCAGATCACCGAGGTCTATGTCGAGGCCTACCGGAAGGTCGCCCTGCTCGACGGGTCGGGCCGCTCGGTGAAGGCCCTCACCTACCTCGTTGACCGCAACCATGTGCAATATGCCGGCGACCTCTCGCTCGAGGAGCAGCTCAACATCGTGCGCGGGGGCAAGGGCCAGTCGGGCGAAAATGTCGAATATGTGCTGAACACCCTTCGCCATCTCGAGGAGGAAGGCGTCCACGATCCGCTGCTGGCCGCTCTCGCTTCGCGCCTTTCAGATTGAAGAATTCGCTCTAGTTCATCACCCCCACCCGGCTCGACCTGCGGCCGAGCTGCCCTCCCCATCAACCTGCCTGTGCGGAGCCGAAGCTCCGCTTCGGCGAAGGCAGGAGGGAGGGATGGAGCGTGTGGCGACTCGACAGGCTCCCATACCTTCCCTCGTGGGGAGGTCGGCGCGCTCGGCGCGCCGGGTGGGGGCATTGTAGGCCGAAGCAGCTTCGCCTTAACCTGCGGTGCTTTCCCCGGCCTCGCTGAGAAGTACCGACTTGGCAAGCTCCGGCGCGCCGAAGAAATAACCCTGCATATAGGCGACGCCCGCATTCTCGAGGAGCCGCACCGTCTTCTCATCGCCCACCCATTCGCCCACGGTGGTGATGCCGAAGCTCGTGGCGAGATCGATGAGCGTGCGCACGAACAGCTCATCATCGGCCTGGGTGCCGAGATTCTGGATGAAGGAGCCGTCGATCTTGACCATGTCGACGCCGAGCAGCCTTAAGCTGCGGAACGAGGTATAGCCCGCGCCGAAATCGTCGAGCGCCACGCGGCAGCCTAATGCCTTGAGCGCGCTCACGAATTTAACGGTCGCCTCCAGATCGGAGATGGCCGCGGTCTCGGTGATCTCGACGGTCAGCCGCTCGGTGAGCGTCGGGTCCTTGCCGGAGAAGGCTTCGAGACACTGAAGCCAATGGGCGTCGGTTGCCGTCACCGGCGAGACGTTTAGGGCAAGCTTGATCGTGGGCGATGAGCGCAACAGATCGATAGCAAGCTCGAGCACGCGGTGGTCGATGAGCTTGGCAAGGCCGAACTGCTCGGCCACATGGATGAACTCGGCGGCGCAAGCGATCGAGCCGTCGAGGCGCTTCATGCGCAACAGGCATTCGTAAAGCTCGGGCTCGTGGCTGCGCGAGGTGACGATCGGCTGCAGCGCAAGGATCATGCGGCGGTCGTTCAGCGCGCGGACGATCTCGTCGGCGATCCCCACGGCGCGCCGCCGCTCCGATTCCCGCCGCTCGCAGGGCTGGTAGAGATTGAAGCTGTCGCTGCGGCTGTTGCGCGCGATCTCGAGCGCCTGTAGCGCCCGGCCTATTGCCGCTTGCGCGTTGCCGGCATGCTCCGGCAGGAGCACGGCGCCGACCGAGACGGATGTCGCCACGGCGCCCACGCTTGTGTCGATGACGCTGTCGCGGACGCATGCCATGAGGCGCCGGGCAATCGTCTCCACGCCCTCTCCGCCGCAGTCGTTGAGCACGACGCCGAACTTATTCGACGAGAATCGGCCGATGCAATCCTTGCCGCGCAAGGCCCGCCCGATGCGCCGCCCGACGATGGAGATCACCTCGTCGCCGACGTCGAAGCCGTAGGTCTCGTTGATCAGGGTGAGATCGTTGACGCCGACGAGAAGGAAGGCGCCTTTGGCCGGGGCCCGGCCGGCGCTTAAGAGGAGATTGGTGAGCTCTTCGGTGAGCCGCGTCCGGTTGAGCTGCCCGGTGAGCTCGTCGTGGCTGCCGAGATAGAGGAGCCGTTCCTCCTTCTCGCGCCGGTCGTCGATCACCTTAAGCGTGCCTTGCGCGTGCGTGGGCCTCGACTCCGCGTCGAAGGAGCAGATGCCCGTGTCCTCGACCCAGAGCGCCGCCCGGCCGCGGCGGCCCTCGGGAAGGAAGCGATAATGGAGGCAGTAGCGGAGCTCGGTTCCGGGGGCGACATGCGGGCCGCCGATGATCCCGTCGTAGCGGGCGCCAGCCTGCTCGGGGTCGACGAGGAGGGCGAACGCCCGCCCCTTGCCGAGCTCTGCCATATTGGCGACGCCGAGCACGGCTCCGGCGTTGGCCGCCCAGTCGATGCGGTCGCTGGCGAAGTCCCAGCGATAGGCCGTCTCACGCACGCTTTCGAGAATCTGCTCGAGGTCGAGCGGGCGGTTCGCGCCGTCGACCGGAATGCGGCTCTCGACGTCGGGACCGCGCTGGCCGAAGCCCACGACGCTGGCAGCGCCTTGCGCCCGCGCCGACGGCGCACGACCGCTGGCAAGCTCCTTAGAGGATGCACTCACTAACCGCCCCCTTTTTCCCTTTGGGCACCTTTTGGCGCCTTGTTTGTTGGCGATAACCATAGGCAAGAACGCTTAACAGAGGCGCTCTCTCTAGGGCGAGATCGCGCGCGAAAGACGGCAAGGGCGCGGCTAGCGACGCCTTTCTCGCCTCTTGGTTGACAAATGCTTGCAAGCGTTAGGGAGCAGCCGTGGACGGCAGGCCGCTAGGCGGGAGGGCCCACGCTGTAGTCGCGGCGCGCGGCATTGATGGTGACCGAGAAGCCCGCGATCACGTCGGTCATCGCCATCAGCATGAGCAGGAAGAAGGTCGAGGTCGCTGCCCGGTCCAAGATCAGGAACAGGATCAGGCAGGCGACGAACACCATCATCGAGAAGGCGTGGTCGACGACCGAGGCGCCGCCGGTACGCGTGGCTTTCAGGATCTCGAAGAAGAGAAGGCCGAGGCCGACGGCAAGGAGGATGTCGCCGAGAGCGATCTGCCAGATCCCCAATGACGGCAGGGTCACGGAGAAGCGAGAAGTGCCGAAATCGGCGCCGGCGCCGGCAAAGGTCACATAGGCCAGGACCGGGATGAGGAGCAAAGGCATGGCAGCCATCCAGCTGCGCCGCTCGCGCCTGTGGACGACCCTGCCTTCAGGTGCCGGTTCCATCATGACCATCCGAGCCCCCGTCGACGCCAGACGGCTATCGCGATTCAACTTCGGGCGCTGGCGCCCTTAAGACTCTTCCTTGACGGCAAGCACCTGACGGCCGCGATACCGGCCCGATTTCAGGTCGATGTGGTGCGGCCGGCGAAGCGCGCCGGACTCCTTGTCCTCGACGTAAGTCGGCGCTGCCAGCGCGTCATGGGAGCGACGGTTACCGCGTTTCATGCGCGAGGTTTTTCGTTTAGGTACAGCCATGGTCAAAAACCCTGTGAGCGGCCCGCGATCCTCGCGGGCCTTGGTGGGCGCCTTATAGGGGCAATCGTTTCGGCTGGCCAGAGGGACGGGCCAAATCCTTAGCGCGGCGGCAGGACACAATTCGAGCGCTGAGCCAGGATCGGCATGCGGAGCTCGATGGCCTTTGCGATCCTGAGCATCCGCGCGGAGGGTTTAGCAGGATTGCGCAGGCGTGGACTGGGCAGCGCCACCGCCAGCAGAACGGCCTCGCGGCGGGTCAGCTCGGCCGCGCTTTTGTGGAAATAGTACCGGCTTGCCGCCTCGGCCCCGAAAATGCCCGGCCCCCATTGGGCGACGTTGAGATAGACCTCCATCATCCGCTGCTTCGGCCAGATGAAGGACATGACATAGGCGAGCGGCATCTCGAGCGCCTTGCGCATATAGCTGCGCCCGTTCCACAGATAGAGATTCTTGGCCGTCTGCATGGGGATCGTGCTCGCGCCGCGAAAGCCGCCGTCGTCGAGCGCCTCCCTGACCGCGCCCCAATCGACGCCCCAATGAACGCAGAAGCGGCCGTCCTCGCTGGCGATCACCGCCAAAGGAAGGGTACGGGAGATGTCCTCGAGCGGCACCCAATGGCGGCGCAACGTGGCGCCCTTCAGCTTTTCCGCGAGCATCACCGTGGTGACCGGCGGATTGACGAAGCGGAAGGCGACGATGGAGAGAAGAATTGCCGCGAGCACGCCAAGCGCAATGAGCGCGGCGCGGCGGAGCCAAGGATGTTTCACGCGTCTCCTGGTGCGCTTTCGGGTGCGCTCGCCTGAGACTGCTTGAATCGCCATGGAATTGGGTTGTACCTCCCGGTTGCCGCATCGAGCAACGTGGTATTAGGTTAAGGCTTACCGATGATTTGCGGCAAAGAGCCGCTCTTTCTGTCCCTTTCCCCAAGATGACCTTTCCACAAGAGCTCGAACGCGTCGCTTGGGCCGTCGAGCGGCGGCTCAAGGAGCTGCTCGGCAAGGACCGCGCCCCCGCCCGGGAAGCCACCGAGCTTGCCCAAGCCATGCGCTATGCCGTGCTCGGCGGCGGCAAGCGCATCAGGCCGTTCCTTCTCATGGAATCGGCGCGATTGTTTGGCGCGCGGCAGGAATCCGCGCTCGATGCCGCTTGCGCGCTCGAATGCCTCCATTGCTACTCGCTGGTGCATGACGACCTGCCCGCCATGGACGACGATGCCGTCCGCCGCGGCCGCCCGACGCTGCATATCGCCTTTGGCGAGGCGACCGCGATCCTTGCCGGCGACGCGCTCCTGACGCTCGCCTTCGAGATCCTGAGCGACCCGTGCCTGCATCAAGACCCGGCCATCCGCGCCGGGCTCGTCCTCGATCTCGCCAAGGCCAGCGGCTGGCAGGGCATGGCGCTCGGCCAGGCGCTCGACCTCAGCCTCGAGCGGCAAGGCTTCAGCCCGGCGGACGTAGCCACCATGCAGGCGCTGAAGACCGGCGCCTTGTTCTGCTTCGCTTGCGAGGCGGGCGCCGTTCTGGGCCGGGCCGACGCTTCGGAGCGCGCCGCACTTCAGGCTTATGCGTCAGCCTTCGGCCAGGCCTTCCAGCTCGCCGACGACCTCCTCGACGCCCAAGGCGACGCGGAAGCTGTCGGCAAGGCGGTGGCCAAGGATGCAGTCCGGGGCAAGGCGACGCTTGTGGCGCTGATGGGCGTCGACGCCGCCACGGAGCGGCTTGGCGTGCTCCTGCAAGAGGCTGAAGCAGCCCTTGCGCCTTTCGGCGACCGGGCTATCACCTTGCTGGAAACGGTGCGCTTCGCCGTGAGCCGTAAGCGCTGATTGGGGGATGTGATGGCGCCAAAGGGGCAAGCAACCAAGGCACCGGCAAAGCAGGAGTCCCTAGGGGTGGCGCTGGCCAGACATGCTCGCGCTCAAATCCGCTTCTTGATCGCGCTCGCCGTCGGTGTCGCCGTCGCGCTGCTCGCACCGCTCGACGGCCTCGTCCCGCGCGTCCTCGCCGGCTGGAACGCGGGCGGCTGGCTCTATCTCGTGCTGGTCGGCATCAAGATGTGGCGGGCCGAGGTCGAGGGCATCAAACGCGAGGCGAGTATCGAGCGGGAAAGCCGCATCGTCGTCCTGGTCGTCGTCATTCTCGGCTCGTTCTTCACGCTGCTCGCTCTGGTAGCGCAGCTAGGGGCGCTCAAGAGCGAGCACGGCCTGGACAGGACCATCAGCGTCATCCTGTCAGTCTCGACGATCTTCTTGTCCTGGCTGCTGATCCACACGGTGTTCGCTGTTTATTATGCGCACGAGTTCCACAGCGAAGCCAAAGGCGGGTCGCGCGGCCGCGGCGGCGGGCTGAAATTCCCCGACGACAGCACGCCCGACTATCTCGATTTTCTCTATTTCTCCTTCGTGGTGGGTACCACGGCGCAAACCTCAGACGTTGAAGTGTGCTCCCGCGCCATGCGGCGCGTGGTGATGCTGCACGGAATTCTGTCGTTCTTCTTCAATACGGCCGTGATCGCGCTTGCTGTGAACCTCGCCTTGCAGCTCGTTCAGGGCTGAGCCGCCGGCGCCCGCCCGCAGGCCGCCGCCGGAGCCGGCGGCAGCACGAACAGCGCATGCTCGGGGTTCTGCGGCGAGAGCACGATAAAGGCGCTGGTCTCGACCCCGGGCACAAGGGCCAGGTGCTCCTTGTCGCCATGCATGGCGAGCTTCATGCTCTTGCCGGCCGGCTCGACCTCGAATTGCCCGACAAAGATGCCGCCCATCACGCAAGCGAGCCGGTCTTTGGCGGCACCGAGAACCGAGCAGCGCGCGCCATCGGGACTGGCATAGGTGTCCGGCGAGTTTCGCAGCTTGGCGGTGACCTTGGCGAGATAATTGCCTGGATCGGCGTCGCCGGCCGGCGTCCGCGCGACGATCGACAGCGTCATGGCGGTGACCTTCTGCCCGGGGTGCTTGGCAAGATGGGCGGCGTCATAGACGCGGGTCCAGCACCCGAGCCAGGGGTCCGGCGCCTCGGCGCCTTCCGCGGCAAAAGCGCCATGGCAGCCAAGCACGGCCACGAAAAAAGCAGCAAATCCCAATCGCATCCCAGCCCCCCTACTCCGCGGCGCTTCGCCCGATCGCGCCCTGGCCGAACCGGCGCTCGATATAGTCGAGCACCATCTGCTTGAAATCCGCTGCCGCTCCGGGCCCCCTGAGCGTCGTCACCTTCTTGCCGTCGATGAACACGGGCGCGGCCGGCGCCTCGCCGGTGCCGGGCAGAGAGATGCCGATATCGGCCTGCTTCGATTCGCCCGGTCCATTGACGATGCAGCCCATCACCGCGACGGAAAGCGTCTCGACGCCGGGATAGCGGCGCTTCCATTCCGGCATCTCGACGCGGATGAAGTCCTGGATGTCGCGGGCAAGCTCCTGGAAGGTGGTGGAGGTGGTGCGCCCGCAGCCCGGGCAGGCCGCCACCAGCGGCACGAAATTGCGGAAGCCCATGCTCTGCAAGAGCTCCTGCGCCACCTGAACCTCGAGCGTGCGGTCGCCATTAGGCTCCGGCGTGAGCGAGATGCGGATCGTGTCGCCGATGCCCTGCTGCAACAGCACGGAAAGCGCGGCAGAGGAGGCGACGATGCCCTTCGACCCCATGCCCGCTTCGGTCAGCCCAAGATGCAGCGCGAGCTCTGAGCGCGCGGCGAGCATGGCGTAGACCGCGATCAGATCCTGCACGGCTGAGACCTTGGCCGAGAGCACGATGCGGTCGGCCCCAAGGCCAAGCTCGATGGCGCGCTCGGCGCTGATCAGCGCCGACTGCACGATCGCCTCATGCATCACCTCGCGCGCGTCCTTGGGCGCAGGCGCCTTCGCATTCTCGTCCATGAGGCGGGTGAGCAAATCCTGATCGAGGCTGCCCCAGTTCACCCCGATGCGGATCGCCTTGCCGTACAGAAGCGCGATCTCGACGATCTCGGCGAACTGCCGGTCGCGCTTTTCCTTGAAGCCCACATTGCCGGGGTTGATGCGGTATTTGGCAAGCGCGGCAGCACAGGCCGGATGCTCGGCGAGCAGCGTGTGGCCGTTATAGTGGAAGTCGCCGATGAGCGGCGCCTCGATGCCAAGGATGTCGAGCCGCTCGCGGATGTAAGGGACGGCGGCAGCGGCCTCGGCCCGGTCCACGGTGATGCGCACGAGCTCCGAGCCGGCGCGGGCGAGCGCCGCGACCTGGGCCGCCGTCGCGTCCACATCGGCCGTGTCGGTATTGGTCATCGACTGCACGGCGATGGGAGCATCGCCGCCGACCGTGACCCCGCCGATTCGAACCGGTATTGAGCGTCGCCGCTTGAGAGCGTCCATGGCTCAAGGATACATCAGATTTCTTTGCGGCGCGCCAGGGCCTCAGGCCCTGGCAGCCTGAGCTTCCGCGCGCGCCCGTCTCGCCTGCCAAGCACCGATAAGGAGGTCGGCCATGAGCGCCGCGGTCACCACCCCGGCCGCGCCGCAGAACGCCGTGGCAAGATCGGGGATGCGATCGGCGGTCAGGCCCTGCAATGCCTCCATGGTGCCAGCGAGCACCATGAGCGCCCCCGCCACGATGACGGGCCGGGGCCAGGCGAGACAGAGAACAGAAGTCGCGGCGAAATAAGCGAGGAAGTGCTCGATCAGCCAATGCAGCCCAGTGCGGACCTGCCAGGCGACGGGGACGAGCGAGTCGGCCGCGATCGCCGCGATCAGGAGGGCGGCGCCAGCCGTAAGCCACCGCGAAAGCCTGAAGGCGTCATTCTCCATGCTATACTTCGGCCATGGTCAAGACACTGGATGTCTTCCACATTCTGCCCAGAGGGTAGCGAAAGGGTAATAACATGAAGGTCCTAAAAGCCTTGTTCATTTTAAGCATACTAAGCACAGCCTATGCAACCGATGCCTTAGCAGAGAAAAAGTGGGTCACAAAATCCGATAAGTGGTGCATTGACCATGGATTTAGCAAGGGGTGCCAAGTATTTGAGCTGACGGTGAAGCCAACGAAAGCCGAGCCGACGGAAACGGAATTGCAGATTAGAGGTATAGAGTTGCCCGCGAGCAAATAGGAGTCTTGGCTCAACCCCCCTCCCAATCCTCTCCCTCAAAGGGGGAAGGGAAGAGCTAGCGGCAGCGCCTCTATCCCGATCCCCTACACCTGACTACGACGACAGGGCGGCGGCGAGCGTCTCGATATTGTTGCGGAACATGTCGAGATAAGTGCCGGCCGGGCCGTCGGGGGGCGACAGGGCGTCGGTGTAGAGCGTACCGCCGATCTTGGCGTTGGTCTCCGATGCGATCTGGTCGAGCAGGCGGTGGTCGGTGATGTTCTCCATGAACACCGCCGGGATCTTCTCGGCCTTGATCTGGCGGATGATCTTGGCCACGTCCTGCGCCGAGGCCTCGCTCTCGGTGCTCACGCCCTCGGGCGCGATGACCTCCAGCCCGTAGGCCGCGCCGAAATAGCCGAAGGCGTCGTGGCTGGTGATGATCTTGCGCCGTTCTTTCGGCAGCGCCGCCAGCGCCGCCTTCACGCTGGTCTCTTCCTTGGCGATCTGGTCGAGATATTTCGCGGCGTTGGCCTCATAGGCGGCCTTGCCGTCCGGATCGACGGCGATCAGGCCGTCGCGGATGTTGGCGACATAGAGCTTGCCGTTGGCGAGGCTCTGCCAGGCATGCGGATCGGTGATGGTCTCCGTCTTGCCCCCCTCCTCCTCGGTCATGGTGCGAGGGTTCACGCCGGTCGAGGCGACGACGACCTTACCCTTGAAGCCCGAGGATTTCTCCAGCCGGTCCATCCAGCCCTCGAAGCCGAGGCCGTTGGTGAAGAGGATGTTGGCGCCCGCGAGGTTCCTGGCATCGGCAGGCGTCGGCTCATAGACGTGAGCGTCGCCGTCGGGCCCGACCAGCGCGATCACGTCCACGCGATCGCCGCCGACTTGGCGGACCATGTCGGCCAGGATGCTGAACGAGGCGACGGCCTTGATCTTGCCGGCGGCTTCGGCGCCCCCCGCTAGGCCGAGGACCAGCGCAAGCGCCAATCCGGCCTGCAAGAAAATGCGTTTGTTCATGACAGGTCCTTCGTTTGAGGGGGGTTTCAGGCTTCGAGATGCTTGCGCGGGAGGAGGCCCCAAAGGAGGCCGCCCTTCACGCCGACCAGGATGGAGAGGAGATAGGAGACGCCGCACAGGAGAATGATGGCGGGGCCGGTGGGAACGTTCGCGTAATAGGAGACGAGAAGCCCGGTCAGACTTGCCGCGAACGCGCATCCCACGGCGACCAGGATCAGCCCCGAAACATCCTCGGCCCAGAAGCGCGCGGTCACCGCCGGGAGCAGCATGATGCCGACCGCCATCAAGGTGCCGAGCGCCTGGAAGCCGCTCACGAGATTGAGCACGACAAGCACGAGGAACATGAGATGGGTGGGCGAGCTCAAGCTGCTCGCCGAGCGCAGGAACTGGGGATCGAAGCATTCGAGCACGAGCGGGCGGTAGATGACCGCAAGCACGCTAAGCGAAACCGTGGTGATGGCGGCGACGAGATAGAGCGCCGCATCGTCGAGCGCGAGCACGGTGCCGAACAGAACATGCAGCAGGTCGATATTGCTGCCCCTGACCGAGACGATGAGCACGCCGAGCGCCAGCGACACGAGATAGAAGGCGGCAAGGATCGCATCCTCGCGCAACACGGTGGAGCGGGCGACGAGCCCCGCGGCGAGCGCGACGGCGAGCCCCGCCGCAAACCCGCCAAGGCTCATGGCGAAGAGCGACAGCCCTGCCAGCAGATAGCCTATGGCAGCACCGGGCAGGATGGCGTGGCTCATGGCGTCGCCCATCAGGCTCATGCGCCGCAGCATCAGAAACACGCCGATGGGCGGCGCGCCGAGCGAGAGCGCGAGGCAGCCCACCAGCGCGCGGCGCATGAAGGCGAACTCGACGAAGGGCTGGGTGACCGCGTCGATCATGCCTTCTGTTCCTCCAGCCGATCCTCGCTCTCGTCGCGCGCGCAAACCTCGGCGTGCTCGTCGAAGGCCTCGACCAACTGGCGCGCCTTGGCGAGATTGGCTTGCGTCAGCACTTTGCGCGTCTCGCCCCAGGCCACGACCTCCCGCGCGATGAGAAGGGTCGTTGGAAAATGCGCGCGCACCTGCTCGAAATCGTGCAACGCGGCAAGCACGGTGCGTCCTTCGCCGTGCCAACGAAGGATGAGGGCGATGAGATCGGCGACGGTCTTGCTGTCGACGGCGCGGAACGGCTCATCGAGCAGGATGAGAGAGGCGTCCTGCAACAGGAGGCGGGCGAACAGCACGCGCTGGAACTGGCCTCCCGACAAAGCCCCGACCGGACGGCTGGCGAGATCGACCAGGCCGACCGTGGCGAGAGCCCGGGCGACGTCCCGCTTGCCGGCCTCGTCGAGGCCGCGGAGTGCGCCGATCTTGCGCCAAAGCCCCATGGCCACGCAGTCGAACACCGAGATGGGAAAGCTGCGGTCGATCTCGATCTGCTGCGGCAGATAGGCGATGTCGCGCTTCTTGAGGCCGTCGAGATCGAGGCTGCCGCCGAGCGGCTTGAGCTCGCCCATGATGCCCTTGAGCAGGGTCGACTTGCCGGCGCCGTTGGGGCCGACAATGGCGAGAAGTTCGCCGCGCGGCACCTCGCCGTCGATGTGATGCACGGCCGGATGCCGGTCATAGCCGAGCGTCAGGTCGCGAAAAGCGATTGCCGGCTCGGTGCGCGCCGTCATGGTCATGCCAAGATACTCATGCCAAGGCCCAGGCGACCGCGCCCCAGAGCAGCACCGCCGCGGCGGCAACCAGGCACAGACGCGCCGGCACCGACAGGCGCAACAGCGAGATGCCGGAGGTGATGGGCGGGTTGAACTCGGCGTCGAGCTTCTCCGCCTCGGTCACCGTCACCGGTGCGACAAGCGCCACGTGACGATGCCGTTCCTCCCGACCATGCGCCCGCATCTTGAAATCCTTTTGGCGAGGCCGTCCTAAGCTGGACGGCAGGCTGCGCAGAGACCGGCGATCTCGACCGTCACCTGCTCGGGCGTGATCTCTTCAGGGGCGAGCGCGAGCAAGGCCGCCTCGTCCTCGTCGGAGAGCGGTATCTCGACCACCTTCTCGCATTGGCGGCAGATGGCGAAGGCGAACCTTCCGTCGCAGGCGCCATGGCCGCAGGCGATGAAGGCCGAGCGGGACTGGAGCCGGTGCACCATGCCCTTCTGCATCAGCTCGTTCAGCGCGCGATAGACCGTGGGCGGGTGCGAGATGCCTGAGGTCCTCACCCGATCGAGGATGGCGTAGGCGCTCATGGGCTCCTTCGCCTTGCGCAGGCAGGACAGGATCTCGCTCTGATTGCGCGAAAGCTTAGCGTCGTGGTGATGGTGGGCGGCGTGCATGCGCGATGATATAACATAACACGGCGCCCCCCCTCAAGCCCGCTTGGGGCCTGGCCCCCGGTCATTTTGCCGCTGCTAGAGCCCCGGTCCCCCGGTTTCGGCTTGGCCTTGATGCCAGGGTCATTCGGGCGTCCAATGACGCGATGCCCCATCGCATCGAGATCATCGAGGGCGACATCACCAGGCTCGCTGTCGATGCCATCGTCAATGCCGCCAACCAGATGCTTTCACCCGGCGGTGGCGTCTGCGGCGCCATCCACCGTGCCGCCGGTCCCGAGCTCGCCGAAGTTTGCGCAGGCCTTGGCGGCTGCAAGACGGGAGAGGCGAAGATCACCCCTGGCTTCCGCCTACCCGCACGCTACGTGATCCACACGGTCGGCCCGGTCTGGGGCGGCGGCGAGCGCGGCGAGGACCGGCTGCTTGCCGCCTGCTACCGCAACAGTCTCGCGCTTGCCGCCGACCACGGCCTCGCTACGATCGCCTTTCCTGCGATCTCGACCGGCACCTTTGGCTTTCCGCCCGACCGCGCCGCGCGCATCGCGCTTCGCACGGTGATCGAGGGGCTGGCCGGGGCTACTTCCATCGGTCGCGTGGTCTTCTGCTGCTTCGGGGAAGCCTCCCGCAAGCACCACGAAGCGGCGTTCGCTGCGGCGGCGCCCGGGCGCACGTGACCCAACTAGGGCGAGCCAGTCCTTTGCGTCACGAAACCTCAGCGCTAATGTGGGAGTTAACTGCGCTTGAGTCGTTAGAGCCGGCAAAGGCTGTGCTCAGAGCACGGTAAGGCAGAACAGCATGCCAGAGCTCGACCCGCTTCTCCTTTCGCGCATCCAGTTCGCCTTCACCATCTCGTTCCACATCCTCTTTCCGTCCTTCACCATCGGCCTTGCCGCCTGGCTCGTCGTGCTCGAGGCGCTGTGGCTCAAGACCGGCAAGGCCATCTATCTCGACATCGCCCAGCATTGGACGAAGATCTTCGCCGTGTCCTTCGGCATGGGCGTCGTCTCCGGCGTCGTGCTCTCCTACGAGTTCGGCACCAATTGGAGCGAGCTGTCGCGCCGCGGCGGCAACGTCATCGGGCCGCTGATGTCCTACGAGGTGCTCACCGCCTTCTTCCTCGAGGCGGGCTTCCTCGGCATCATGCTGTTCGGCGCGCGGCGCGTGTCGAAGCCGGTGCATTTCTTCGCCGCCTGCATGGTGGCGCTCGGCACCGTGATCTCGGCCTTCTGGATCCTGTCGGCCAATAGCTGGATGCAGACGCCTGCCGGCTTCCGCGTCGCCGACGACGGGGTGCTGCATGTGACGGATTGGTGGGAAGTGATCTTCAACCCGTCCTTCCCCTATCGCTTCGCCCATATGGTGGCCGCCGCCTATCTCACCACCGCCTTCATCGTCGCCGGCATCGGCGCCTGGTACATCTTGCGCGAGCGGAGCGTGCCCCACGGGCGGATCATGCTCGGCATGGGGCTCAGCCTGCTGGTCTGGCTGGCGCCGCTGCAGCTCGTCCTCGGCGACATGCACGGGCTGAACACGCTGAAATATCAGCCGGCCAAGATCGCGGCGCTGGAGGCCCATTGGGACACGGCCAAGAACGTGCCCTTGATCCTGTTCGCGGTCCCCGACCCCAAGGAAGAGACCAACCATTACGAGCTTGCCATTCCAGCGCTCGGCAGCCTGATCCTGACGCATGAATGGGACGGCGAGATCAAGGGGCTGAAATCCTTTCCGCCGGAAGACCGGCCCAATCCAATCATCCCCTTCTTCGCCTTCCGCATCATGGTGGGCATCGGCATGATCATGATCGCCGTGGGCATCACGGGCTCGATCCTGTGGCTGACCGGACGGCTCTATACCAGCCGCTGGTTCTTGCGCCTTTTGACGTGGGTGTCGCCGCTCGGCTTCCTCGCCGTGCTCGCCGGCTGGTTCACGGCGGAAGTCGGGCGCCAGCCTTGGACGGTCTATGGCGTGTTGCGCACCGCCGATGCGGTGTCGCCGGTCCCGGGCGGCAGCGTGCTCGCCTCGATCATCCTGTTCGTGCTCGTCTACGGTATCGTGTTCGGGGCGGGCGTCTACTACATTGCCCAGCTCGTGCGCCGCGGTCCCGATGAGACCCCGCCGGTCGGAGCGGCGGGCGAGGCACATTTTTCGCACAGACCCATGGCAGCGTCAGGTAACCCATGACAGCGGTCGATCCAGGGCTCAGCCAAATCCTCCCCATCATCTTGCCGCTGGTGTGGGCCGCGATCCTCGCGCTGGCGGTGTTCCTCTATGTGCTGCTCGGCGGCTACGACCTCGGGCTTGGCATCCTTTTCCCGTTTGCTCCCTCCCATAAAGACCGCGACGCCATGATGAACTCGGTGGCGCCCTTCTGGGACGGCAACGAGACGTGGCTCGTAATGGGCGGCGGCGGCCTGCTCGCGGCCTTCCCGCTCGCTTATGCGGTCATGCTGCCGGCGCTCTACATCCCCATCATCCTCATGCTGATCGGGCTCATCCTGCGCGGGGTCGCCTTCGAGTTCCGCTTCAAGTCCGAGCGCTACCGCTTCCTGTGGGACACGGCCTTCGCCGGCGGCTCGATCCTCGCCGCTCTGATGCAGGGCGCGGTCATGGGGGCTTTCGTGCAGGGCTTCGCCGTCACCGACAACCGCTTCTCCGGCGGTGCGTTCGACTGGCTGACACCCTTCTCCGTCGTCACGGCGGTGGCGCTTCTCTCCGGCTATGTGCTGCTCTCGGCGGCCTGGCTGATCATGAAGGGCGACGAGGCGCTGAAAGAGTGGGCCTTTGGCGTCTGCCGCTTCGCGCTGATCGTGGTTTCCGTGTTCATTCTGGTGTTCAGCCTGTGGACGCCGTTCCTGCATCCCGAGATCGCCGCGCGCTGGTTCAAGCCGGCGCACATCGTGATGCTGAGCCCGGTGCCGCTGGCCACCGCAGGCAGCGTCGTGGCGCTATGGATGGCGCTTAAGCGGCGGCAGCGCTACCTGCCCTTCCTGCTTGCCACCGTGCTCTTCATCCTCTGCTACACGGGGCTTGCGGTGAGCCTCTTCCCCTTCATCATCCCGCCGGGGATCACGATCTGGCAGGCGGCGGCAGCACCGGACAGCCAGCTGTTCATGCTCTACGGCGCGATCCCCATCCTGCCCATCATCTTGGGCTACACCGCCTATTCCTATTACGTGTTCTGGGAGGCCTCGGAGAACGACGCCTATCATTGACGCTCACCACTTGCCGGGGAGGTCGTGCTCGGCGAGCCGGCGTTTGAGCAATCGAATCTTCCCGTAAGCCTGCTCGATGCGGATGCGCGAGACCCGCCCGTCGCGCACCGCGTCGGCGATGATGGCGTGGAGCTTCACCCCAAGCTCAGGGTCGCGCGTGAGGACATTGGAAAACACGATGAGGTCGGTGCCGGCGTTGACCGCCTTGATCACGCGCTCCTCGACCGAATAGTCGTCGCGCACCGCGCCCATCTCCATGTCGTCGCTGAAGACCACGCCTTGAAAGCCGATATTGCTTTCGTCCCGCAAGGCGCGGACCGCGCGGCCCGACAGCGAGGCGGGCAGCTTCGCCCCGTCGCTGAAGCGCGGGTGATAGAGATGGCCGATCATCACCCCATCGAGCAGGCCGTCCTTGGCGAGGTTACGGTAGGGCTCAAGCTCGATCTCCCGCCAGGTCTCTGTGACATCGGCGAGCTGCTTGTGGCTGTCGACGCTGCTTGAGCCGTGACCCGGGAAGTGCTTGGCCACGGTGACGATTCCGGCTTCGCGATGGGCGATGATGAAGGCGCGGGCAAGAGCGGTGACAATATTGGGGTCGGCGCCGAAGCTACGCTCTCTGGCGCCGATCACGGGATTGTCGGGATTGAGGTTGAGGTCCACCACCGGGCCGAAATTGAGGTTGAAGCCGGCTTCCGCCAACTCCTCGGCCATCGTCTTGTAGAGGCGGATGGCGCTTTCGGGCGATGCGAAGCTCGGATTCCTGCCGACGCTCCGCGCCGAGGGGAAATACGTGTACCCGTCGCGCTGGGTGAGCCGTTGCACGAGACCCCCTTCCTGATCGACCGCAATGAAGGGGATGGGCGACGACTTCGCATTGCGCAGGAAGGCGGTGAGCGCGCGGAGCTCCGCCTGCGTGCCGATATTCTCGGGGTAGAGCACGACGCCCCCGATGACGCCCTCGGCCAGCTGGTCGCGCACCGCCATGACGCCCGGATCGCGCTCGTCGGCGCCGGCAAAGCCCACCATGATCATTTGCCCGATCATGGAGTCGAGCAGTCCGCTGTCGCCCTCGGGCGAGGACGCGGCAGGGCGAAGCCCGGCGGCGAGGAAGATGAGGCAAGCAGCGATCAGGGTCTTCGTCATTGGCTGGACGCGAAGCAGCTTCATCGTGAGGGTTCGAGGGGTTGGAAGGGCGTTCAGGCGGACAGGCGAAGGCCGCGAGACGGAAGACGCTTTATCCGCCTGGCGCCCGGTTTTCAGTGCTGATTTTGTCATGATTGTGAATAGACTGTGAGACACAGCCTCCATACGACCGTGCTAGGGAGCCACCATGGTTAGCATCCGCCAGCTCTGTGTCCTGATTGCTGCTTGCCTTGCCTTGGGCGTTGCGCTCGCGCCTCCGGCCTCTGCCAAGCGGAAGCAGCCGCCGCAAAAGACCGAAGAGACGCAAGAGGACTCCGCCGAGGTGATCTTCGGCAAGAGCTTCCTCGGCAAGACCTATGACGACGAACTCGAAGTCGAAGGCTGGGAAGAAGTTGACGGCGGCCTCGTGGCGCCTCCCATCTATGTCCACCGCTATCAACGCGAGGACGGGACCTATCTCGTGCTGACGAGCCGCGAAATGTCGGTGGCCAACGCTCCGGTCGCGTCATTCGTGGTGGTCGATGCCCTGGTCGTGCCAAAACCGCAAAAGGACGTGCAGTTCTCCATCGCCTGCATGCTGGTCCCCGACGAGACGCTGAAGTTCATGGGGGAGGCCGCTGGCAGCGAGCAGAAGGAATGGTGGACCGACGTCCGCCGCGCCTGGGAGATTTCGCTCGAGACCGGCCAGATCGCCTCGGTCAAGCCCAAGGGCATCCGCTGCACCAATGCCTCCTGGGGGCAATAGAGCATGATCTTAGAAAAGTGGATACCGGTTTTCCGACAAGATCATGCTCAATCAAGGAGCAGGCGCATGAAGGCCAAGCTGAAAGGCCGCGCGATCGCCGAGAGCGACGACATCGTCGAGGAGGGCGGCTATCACTATTTTCCGAGCGAAGCGGTGCGGCTTGAGTGGCTGGAGAAGCCCGCGAAGACCGCGTCGGATCGCGCCTGCCCGCACGGCGTCCAGTTCTACGACGTGGTTCTCGACGGCACGCGCCACGCGCGCGCCGCCTGGCGCTACGAGGCGCCGCGGCCCTCGATGAGCCATGTGGCGATGCGCTTCGGCTTCTGGGACGAGGTGGAGGTGGAGTGAGAAAAGCCAGAACTAGCAGCCGTACGCTCCCCCCTTGTGGGGGAGCACGTTCGCGCCACGCGCGAACGGAGGGGGGTAAATCGTAAGCTCAGAATTTGCCCCTCACCCCCCTCCCTGCCCTCCCCCACAAGGGGGGAGGGGTAACTTGGGTCTACCCCTCTCACCTACTCCCAGGCCGGCAGCTTCTCGTCCGCCGCGAGCGCGGTCATGGCGGCTTCGAGCTCGGCCACGAAGGCATCGTAGGACTCTCTTCCGTAAAGCGGCTCGCCTACGCTCACCGTGCAGTTGAAGGGCACGAGCAGCGCCGAGCCCTTGGGCAGCGCCTTGCCGAGCCCATGCATGAAGACCGGAATGACCGGGACCTTCGGCCGGGCGCGGGCGAGATGCCCAATGCCTTTCTTGAAATGGGCCAGCGCCTCGGGCTCGCCGCGCGATCCTTCCGGGAACAGGACCAGGATCTCGCCGCGGTCGAGCGCCTGCTCGGCAAGGAGCAGCGGGTTGCCGCCTTCCTTGCCGCTGCCGCGCTTCACCGGAATGATGCCGACGATGTTGAGCGCGAACCAGCCGCGCAGCTTGCTCGTGAAGAAGTAGTCCATGGCCGCCACCGGGCGGATCTTGGGCAAGAGGCGCAAGGGCATCAGCGACATCATGGCCAGCGCATCGAGATTGGAATTGTGGTTGCCGGCGAGCACGGCTGGGCCGTTGCCGGGCAGCCGCTCGCGATGGCGCACGGTGAGACCGAGGGCGATGAGGATCACCGCCCGCACCACGACGGCAAAGAACAGGAACCGCAGCAGCCTGACGAACGGGTTCTTGCTCATGGATAGAAGAAGTAGCGGATGAAGTGGACGAAGACCGGCGCTGCGTAAGTGAGGCTATCGACCCGGTCGAGGATGCCGCCATGGCCCGGGATCAGCCCGCCGGTATCCTTCACGCCGAGATCGCGCTTCATCGCCGACATGGTGATGTCGCCGAGAAAGCCCGCGATGCCGAGAATGAAGCCGGCGAGCACCGACCAGCGCCAGTCCATGGGCGTGAGATAGGGACCGACCAGGCTCGCGACGGCAATGGTGGTGGCGACACCGCCGATCAGCCCCTCCCAGGTCTTTTTGGGGCTGACGCTGGGGCAGACCTTGTGGCGGCCGGTGAGCTTGCCCCAGCAATATTGCGCCACATCGTTGAACTGGGTGAGCACCACGAGGAAGAAGAGGAGCCCGACGCCGCCTGCCACCGGGTTCACCTTGTCCCCTGAGACGAGAAGCCAGGCCATGTGGCTCAGCGTGTAGACCGTCATCATCAGGCCCCAGCTCAAGGTCCCAACCGCGCGCAGGAAGCCTTGCGTGTCGCCGCGGAGCGCCATCAGCGCCGGGAAGAAGAGGAACATCCAGACGGGGATGAATACGATGAACATGTTGTACCAGTCGATCGCCGCCCAATAGAACTGGATGGGAATGGCGAGATAGGCGAACAGCAGCACCGCGCGGTCGATGCGCCGGGTCGGAACCAGCGACAGATACTCTTTGAGCGCGAGATAGGCGATGAAGCCGAGAAAGACGACGGCGACGGTCTGGTTGAGCAGGACGCAAAGCGTAAACGCGCCGATCATCCACCACCAGGAGTTCACCCGGGACGCCAGCTCGCGATAGCGCTCGCCGGGAGTGCGCAGGCGCAACACCCACACGACGATGGTGGCGAAGACGAGCAGCGCATAGATGCCGGCGGTCGCATAGACGACGTTGGCGGGAAGGCCGAAAAGGAGGCTCATGCGGGGCGCCCTTTGGCGTCGGCGACGATGGCGCGGGCGCGGTTGAGCACGGTGAGCGCCGACAGCAGCAGCATCGCCGCCAGATAGAGGCTGCTCCACAGGCCGGGAGCGAGCCCAACGCCGATCGGCACAGCCAGCAGCCCGAAGGCGAAGGCGCGGTCGCTCTTGCCGAGCGGCCCGTCATAGCGGCGGGGCGCCTTGATGAGGGGGCCTAGCGCGCCGGCCATCTCGGCGACGACGCCCACCACCACCACCAGCACGACGAGCATCCCGTTGAGGCCCGGGATCAGCGCGAAGGGAAGATAGAGCGCGGCGTCGGCGATCACGTCTGAGAGCTCGTTCAGCACCGCGCCGGCGGGGCTCGCCAGCCCATGCTCCTTCGCCATCATGCCGTCGATGGCGTTGAAGGCCATACGCAGGAATAACGTGACCGGCAGGAGCAGGAGCGGCCATGCCGAGCCTGGCATCAGCGCGAGCCAGGCGCCGTGGGCGGCGCTCAAGAGAAGCGCTCCGAGTGTCACGTCATTGGCGCTGAGGCCGGCCCTGACCAGCGCGTCAGACAGCGGCCGGAGCAGGGCCTGGAAGCGCGGCTTGAGATCGTAGATGGTCGCCAAGACTGCCCCACCCCCCGCGCTCGAAGGACCGGCACTTGTAATGCTTTCGCCGCCTGGCAGCCAGCATCAGCTCTCGCGGTCCTCCCCCCACCCGGCACGCCAAGAGGCGTGCCCCCCTCCCCACGAGGGGGAGGGATGGAGTCCGTTTCGCCGCTGCGACAAAACAGGCTCAGGACTCAATTGTAGCTCGGTAAGTTAGCCTCAAGCACCCATCCCTCCCCTTGATGGGGAGGGTGGCCGACAGCTTGCTGTCGGCCGGGTGGGGTGTGTTCACTCGAATTGAACCACGAGCCTCACTCCTTGGCTTTGACCTTGGCCAGGAGCTCATCGACCTTGGGCAACATGCCTTCGACGACGCGCGCGACACCTTTGGCGTTGGGGTGGATCCCATCCCCCTGCATGAGACTGTCGTCGAGCACCACCCCGTCGAGAAAGAAGGGATAAAGGACGAGGCCGTAGCGCTCGGCAAGATCGGGATAGATCGCGGCGAACGCTGTCACATAGTCCTTGCCCATATTGCGCGGCGCCTCCATGCCGGCGAGCAGGACCGGCAGCCCTTTGGCCTGCACGGCCTTGATGATCTTCTCGAGCGAGGTCTTGATCGCCTCGGTCGGAATCCCCTGCAACGCGTCGTTGCCGCCAAGCTCGACGATCACGGCGCTCGCATCTTGTGGGAGCGCCCAGTCGAGCCGCGCAAGCGCAGCCCCGGCGGTATCGCCAGACACGCCCGCATTGACCACACTGACCGAAGCCCCACGCGCTTTCAGCGCCGCCTCGAGCTGGGCGGGGAAGGTTTCGTCTTGCGGCAGTCCGAGGCCCGCGGTGAGGCTGTCGCCAAAGGCCACGATAACGGGCGCGCGCGGCTCTGCCTCGATTGTGTGCAAAAAGCACAGAACCGCTAGCAGACACACGGCGACAATGAAAACAGCGCGCGGGAATCCGCGTTTCATCTTTTCGACCTCTTTGCCCTTCTCTATTGCCGATCCCCGTGCCATCTGTCAGTCACTGTTTGCCCCGCCCATGGATCACACTCTGAAACAACCGCCGGCGATTCTGCTCGAAGGCCTGCATGTCACGTTGCCGTCGCGCGCCGGCCCGGTGGCGATCCTGCGCGGCATCGACCTCAGCGTGCAAGTGGGCGACGCCATCGCCGTGGTCGGCCCGAGCGGGTCCGGCAAATCGACGCTGCTCATGGTCATCGCCGGGCTCGAGCGCGCAACGCAAGGCCGCGTGTCGGTGCTCGGCACCGATTTCGCCGGCCTGGACGAGGACGGCCTCGCCCGGCTTCGTGCCGCCAATATCGGTATCGTCTTCCAATCCTTCCACCTCGTGCCCACCATGACGGCGATCGAGAACGTGGCGCTGCCGCTCGAATTCCTCGACCATCACGATGCGTTCAACGCCTCGCGCACTTCCCTTGCCGAGGTCGGACTGTCGCATCGCGAGGCGCATTTCCCGGGCCAGCTCTCGGGCGGCGAGCAGCAGCGGGTGGCGATCGCCAGAGCGCTCAGCACGCGGCCTTCCCTCATCCTCGCCGACGAGCCCACCGGCAATCTCGACCTTGCCACCGGCGCGCAGGTGATGGACCTCCTCTTCACGCTGAAGGAGCGTACGGCTGCGACGCTGCTCCTCATCACCCACGACCGCTCGCTCGCCAAGCGCTGCGACCGGATCGTCAGCCTCGCCGATGGCCGCATCGTAGGCGCTGGCGCCAAGCGCCGGGTCTCCGCCTCGTGAGCGCCACGACCGCAACCGCGGCGCCCTCGGCGCGGGGATTGAGGCTGCCGCTGGCGCTCACCATCGCCTTGCGCGAGCTCCGCTCCGGCGCGGGCGGCCTCACTGTCTTCGTGCTGTGCATCGCTCTTGGCGTCGCTGCCGTGGCATCCATCGGCTCGCTTGCCGCCTCCTTCAACCAGGCGCTCGCGCGGCAAGGGCGCACGCTGATCGGCGGCGATCTCTCCTTCGAGCTGATCAACCGGCAGGCCTCGAGCGAGGAGCGGGCGGCGCTCGACGCTCTAGGTGGGGTGAGCGAGTCTGCGAGCTTCCGCGCCATGGCGCGCACGGGCGCCGGCAAGAGCGCGCTCGTCGAGGTCAAGGCCGTCGACGCCGCCTATCCGCTCTATGGCGAGGTCTCGATCACGCGGCCCGATAACGCCGGCACGCCCTGGCGCACCGCCGGCGTGGTGCTCGTGGAGCGTGCGCTGCTCGACCGTCTCAATCTCAATGTGGGAAGCCCGCTCACCATCGGCGAGACGACGGTCACCATCGGCGGCATTCTCGGCGAGCAGCCGGATCGGCTCGCCGATCGCCTCGCCTACGGCCCGAAGCTGCTCATGTCATCAGACACGCTTGCCCGCACCGGGCTGGTGCAGCCCGGCAGCCTGATCCGCTGGACCTATCGGGTGAAGCTGCCTGAGGCCCGGGGCGCCGATAAAGAGGCCCTCGCCGCGGCGCGGATGGGCATCGAGAAGGAGTTCCCCCAGAGCGGCTTTGCCATCAACGACTGGACCGATCCCGCGCCCTCGCTCCGCCGCGACGCCGACCGCTTCACCCAGTTCATCAGCTTCGTCGGGCTGACCGCGCTCCTTCTCGGCGGCATCGGCGTCGGCAACGCCATCCAGAGCTACATGGCCAAGAAGCGCGAGATCATCGCCACCTTCAAATGCCTTGGCGCCGCGAGCCGCCTCGTGCTTGCCGTCTATCTGATCCAGGCGCTGCTGCTCGCTTCTGTCGGCATCTTTATCGGGCTCATCATCGGCGCGCTCACCCCAGCGCTGCTTGCCTTCCTCTATGCCGATACGCTCCCCATCGCTCTCGCCATCGAGCCGCATCCCCTGCCGCTTCTGACCGCAGCAATGGCCGGCCTCCTCACCATGGTGCTGTTCGTGCTCTGGCCGCTCGGCCAGGCCGCAAGCGTCTCGCCCGCCGTGCTGATGCGCGCCCACCTCACCGAGGAGCGAGAGCGTTCGGCCTGGCCGTTTGCGGCAGGATCGGCGGCGGCAGGCATTGCGCTCTTCGCGCTCGCCATCGCGGCCTCGGAGGAACGCACCATCACCGCCTCGATCTCGGCGGGCATCGTGGTCTCCTTCGCGCTGCTCACAGGCTACGGCCTTCTCTTGCAGAAGCTCGCCTCGCGCCGCAGGCGCACGAAGCCGCCGGCCTTGGCGCTTGCGCTCGCAAGCATCGGCGGACCAGGGTCGCTCGCCCGCTCGATCGCCGTCTCGCTCGGCCTCGGCCTTGGGCTGCTCGTGGCCACCACGCTGATCCACCGCTCGCTGCTCAAGGAGATCGAGAGCAATATCGAGGTCGACGCTCCGGCCTATTACTTTCTCGACGTCGAGGAATCCGACGTTGCCGCCTTCGTCGACACGGTGAAGGCCATCGAGCCCGAGGCCAAGCTCGCCGATGCGCCCATGCTGCGCGGCCGCATCGTGGCGCTGAAGGGCGTTCCGGCGGAGAAGGTCGAGGCCGATCCCGACGCCCGCTGGGTGCTCGCCGGCGACCGCGGCCTCACCTATACCGACACTATCCCTCCCGCCTCTTCCATCGTCGAGGGCAGCTGGTGGCCGAAGGACTATTCGGGTCCGCCGCTCGTCTCCTTCGACGACGAGCTCGCCAAGGGCCTGGGGCTGAAGCTCGGCGACAGCGTCACCGTCAACATTCTCGGCCGCAATGTCGAGGCCAAGATCGCGAGCTTGCGCAAGATCGACTGGGAATCGCTTGCCATCAACTTCGTCATGGTGTTCTCGCCGAACACGCTTGAAGGCGCGCCGCATCGGGAGCTGACTACTCTCGAATTTCCGAAAGGCACCGACCCGGCCCGCGAGGGCAAGGTGATCCAGGCGCTATCCGAGCGCTTCCCCCTCGTCACCGCGATCAAGGTCGGCGACATCGTCGAGGCGGCCAAGGACCTGCTCGGCAAGGTGATGACCGCCATCGGGGCAACGGCCGGCGTCACCCTCCTGATCGGCGCCGCCGTGCTGGCCGGCGCCGTCGCCGCCGGCCAGCAGCAGCGGAAATATCTGGCGGTCCTGTACAAGACGCTCGGCGCCACGCGCGGGCGCATCATCCGCGCCGAGCTCCTCGAGTTCGGCCTGCTCGGGCTTGCCACTTCGGCGCTGGCGCTGCTGATCGCCACGCTCACCGCGTGGGCCCTGTGCCGCTGGGCTTTCGAGGTGGAGTTCGTATTTTCGGGCCTTGCCGCGGCCGAGACGGTGCTGCTGGCGCTAGCGCTCGTGCTAGCCGTCGGTGCCATCGCCACCTGGCGCGTGCTATCGGCCAAGGCGGCGCCCTATCTCAGGGCGGAATGACCGAAAAACCGGCCCAGGCGCCGCACGGAGGTCACCTTGCGAAGATAGGGATAAGCCACCATATTCGGGACCAAAATGCCTACGGGAATTTAACTTACCAGCTAGGGGAAAGGACCCTCATAAAACATGGCTGATCTCGACAGACGTTACGCGCAAGGCACGACCGTCGGACGCACCGATGCGGGCGTCGTCGACCAGGGCCTGCGCGCCTATATGCTTCGCGTCTACAACTACATGGGCATCGGCGTGGCGATCACCGGCGTGGTGGCCTACGTGACTTATGCCATGGCCGTGACGCAGACGGCGACTGGGCTGGAGCTCACGTCCTTCGGCTCGCTCATGTTTGCGAGCCCCTTCAAATGGGTGGTGATCTTCGCGCCGCTCGCGCTCGTGTTCTTCATCTCGGCGCGCATTAACAGCATGAGCCTTAGCACGGCCCAGATCACGTTCTGGGTGTTCGCCGCGCTCATGGGAGCGTCGATTTCCTCGATCTTCCTCGTCTATGCCCAAGAGAGCATCGCGCGGGTGTTCTTCATCACCGCGGCCTCGTTCGGGGCTTTGAGCCTGTGGGGCTATACGACCAACCGCGACCTGTCCGGTTGGGGCTCGTTCCTGTTCATGGGCCTGATCGGCATCATCCTGGCCACGCTCGTGAACCTGTTCATTGCTTCCACCGCTCTGCAATTTGCCGTGTCGGTGATCGGCGTGCTCATCTTCGCCGGCCTCACCGCTTACGACACCCAGCAGATCAAGGAGATGTACAGCGTCAACGACGACGGCTCGGTCTCCGGGCGCAAGGCGGTGATGGGAGCTCTCAGGCTCTATCTCGACTTCATCAACCTCTTCATGATGCTGCTGCAGCTCTTCGGCAATCGCCGCTAAGCGAAAGCATTAGCCACACACACACGAAGGCCCCGGCGCATCGCCGGGGCCTTTTGTTTTTTCGGAAAGAGCGGAGCCTTAAGCCTCGACGAGGCGCAGGCCTCGGTCGAGCGCGCGGAGCACGCGGGCGAGATCGTGGCCGCGCTTCAGGATGAGCCCGGTCGCCGCGATGACGCTGTAGGCGCCCTGCCGCCGCGCGAGCTTGGGCGACTTCTCGATGCGGTAGAGCGGGCATTCGGAGCTCCGCCGGAACACCGAGAACACGGCCTTCTCGCGCAGCGTGTCGATGGCATAGTCGCGCCATTCGCCGCTGGCGACCTTGCGCCCGTAAACATTGAGGATCTGGGTGAGCTCCCGGCGGTCAAAGGCGATGCCGCCGCGCCGAGGTCCGCCCTCGGAAAGATTTGCGTCGCCGCCAGCCTTGCGGGCCAGCGGCAAGACTATGGGTTCCGTTTCGCTCAAATCGCGCCTCCTGTAACGGAAGCTTCATGATGACCCTAGCCTTAGCGAAATTCAAGCCGCTGCAGCGGTTTACACGGGCTGTAACATAACGAAACATAAATCACAGTTCGGCCCAAGTTCAGCCCTTGCCGTGCCCCAAAGAACCTTATGATCCAGATCGTTGCCTCTCGGCCCGGTCCAAAAGGGAGGCTTCGGAATCTCAGCCCCCCAGCCCCCCCGGGGTCTTCTCTCGGACCGGGCCACTTCATTTCGAGG
>JBGQMX010000017.1:0-32020 GCA_041500805.1 Methyloceanibacter sp. | reverse complement strand
GTCGGGCCGCTTCGGCGTGACCACCGAATACCTCATGAATGCCGACATGATGCAGATCAAGATGGCGCAAGGGGCCAAGCCCGGCGAGGGCGGCCAGCTCCCCGGCCATAAGGTCGACGCCATCATCGCCAAGGTGCGCCACTCGATGCCTGGCGTGGGTCTGATCTCGCCGCCGCCGCATCATGACATCTATTCCATCGAGGACCTGGCCCAGCTCATCTTCGATCTGAAGAACGTCAACCCCGAGGCCGATGTCAGCGTCAAGCTCGTGAGCGAGGTCGGCGTCGGCACGGTCGCGGCCGGCGTGTCTAAGGCGCGCGCCGACCACGTCACCATTGCGGGCTTCGAGGGCGGCACCGGTGCCTCGCCGCTCACCTCGATCAAGCATGCCGGCAGCCCGTGGGAGATCGGCCTTGCCGAGACCCAGCAGACGCTCGTGCTCAACCGCTTGCGCGGCCGCATCGCCGTGCAGGTCGACGGCGGCATTCGCACCGGGCGGGACGTGGTGGTCGGTGCGCTGCTCGGCGCCGATGAGTTCGGCTTCGCCACCGCCCCCTTGATTGCCGCCGGCTGCATCTACATGCGCAAGTGCCATCTCAACACCTGCCCGGTCGGGGTCGCCACCCAAGACCCGGTGTTGCGCGCGCGGTTCCAGGGCAAGCCCGAGCACGTCATCAACTACTTCTTCTTCGTCGCCGAGGAGGTGCGCGAATATATGGCCGCCCTCGGCTTCCGCAGCTTCGCCGAGATGATCGGCCAGAGCGACATCCTCGATAAGAGCCAGGCAATCGACCACTGGAAGGCGAAGGGCCTCGATTTCACCCGCCTATTCCACAAGCCCGAGGTGCCGCCGGAGGTCGCCGTCTTCAATTCCGAGCGGCAGGACCACCAGCTCGACAAGGTGCTCGATCGCAAGCTGATCGAGCTTTGCCGGCCCGCGCTCGAAGAGAAGAAGCCGGTCAAGCTCGATCTTCCGATCCGCAACACCAACCGCACCACCGGCGCCATGCTGTCGGGCGAGATCGCCAAGCGTTACGCCCATGCCGGCCTGCCGGAGGACACCATCTGGGTGAGCTTCAAGGGCTCGGCCGGGCAGAGCTTCGGCGCCTGGCTCGCCCATGGCGTCACCCTCGATCTCGTCGGCGAAGCCAACGATTATGTCGGCAAGGGCCTTTCCGGCGGCCGCCTCATCGTACGCCCGGTGGAGGAGTCAGGCATCGTGCCGGAGAAGTCGATCATCGTCGGCAACACGGTGCTTTATGGCGCCATCGCCGGTGAATGCTATTTCCGCGGCGTCGCCGGCGAGCGCTTCGCCGTGCGCAATTCCGGCGCCATCGCCGTGGTCGAAGGCACCGGCGACCATGGCTGCGAATATATGACCGGCGGCGTCGTGGTGGTGATCGGCCAGACCGGGCGCAATTTCGCGGCCGGCATGTCGGGCGGCATCGCTTACGTGCTCGACGAGGAGGGCGACTTCGAGCGCCGCTGCAATCTCGCCATGGTCGACCTCGAGCCCGTGCCGAGCGAGAACCACGTGATGGAGCTGAGCCGCCACCAGACCGGCGACCTCGAAAGCCACGGTCTTGTCGATGTGACCGACATGAGCCGCTTCGACGAGGAGCGCCTGCATCAGCTGATCGAGAACCATCTCCACTATACGGGCTCGGCGCGCGCGCGCGCGATCCTCGACGATTGGGCGGCCTATCTGCCGAAATTCGTCAAGGTGATGCCGGTCGAATACCGCCGGGCGCTGGAGGAGATGGCCCGCCGGCAGATTGCCGACAAGACGGGTCCCGGCGAGATCGAGATCGGGCTCCGCGGCAACGGCAAGTAATCGCCCCTTAGCCCAGCGGTCCTTTCCAAGGCGCGCGCGAGGTATGCCTGATATGAAGCACTTCGATCCACTCATCCTTGATCTGGTAGAAGATCATGTAGGGATAGCGCACGAGCGGAATTGCTCGCACATTGCCTTTCCATTGAGTGACCGCACGAGCGCTTTTCGGCCATTCCTGGACACGAGCAACAGTAGCCCGAACGCTGCTCTCAACGGCGGCTGCCGCGAGCGGATTAGTCGAGTTAAGTCCGGCAAGGATGTTATCGAGGTCAGAGAGAGCGCCTTGAGTGTAGACCGCCTTCATCAACGACGGTATTTGGCGAGGACCGCCTCGACCTCAGCCTCAGTCGCAAAGCGCCCTTGCTCAGCCTCCTTCAAGCCGCGCTCGATCGCAGCCACTTCCTCGGGTGTCGCGGTATAGGTGTCCTGTTGCAACTCCCTCTCGATCTCAAGGGCGGCTTGTGCCAGGTCTGCCTGGGCGCTCTCGGGCCAGCCCTCGGCGCGTTGCAGAATCTCTTTGATCACCTTTGCTTTCATGTTTCGATGATAGCACATTGTGGGGGGCAGCCGGCCGTTAGCTGGGCAGGGCTGAACGGGCATGACGGTAATGGGCAAGATTACGGGCTTTCTCGAGATCGAACGCGAGGACCGGACCTATGAGCCGGCCTCTGACCGCATCCGCCATTATCGCGAGTTCATCAACGCGCCCGCCGAGGCCGAGATCGTGCGCCAGGCAGCCCGCTGCATGGATTGCGGCATCCCCTATTGTCACACCGGCTGCCCGGTGAACAACCAGATCCCGGACTGGAACGACCTCGTCTACCATTCCGACTGGCGCGTGGCGGCGGAGAACCTGCACTCGACCAACAACTTCCCCGAGGTGACGGGCCGCATCTGCCCTGCCCCTTGCGAGGCCGCCTGCACGCTCAACATCATCGACGTCCCGGTCACCATCAAGTCCATCGAATGCGCGATCGCCGACAAGGCCTTCGAGGAGGGCTGGGTGCGGCCCTTGCCGCCCGAGACAAAGACCGGCAAGCGCGTGGCCATCGTGGGCTCTGGACCTGCCGGTCTTGCCGCCGCCCAGCAGCTCGCCCGCGCCGGCCACGACGTGCATGTCTTTGAGAAGCACGCTCAGCCGGGTGGCCTGCTCCGCTACGGCATCCCCGACTTCAAGATGGAGAAGCATATCGTCGAGCGCCGCGTGGCGCAGATGGAAGCGGAAGGCGTCACCTTCCACTGCAACGTCCATGTGGGCCGCGATGTGCGCGTGGCGAGGCTCGAGCGCGACTACGATGCCGTGCTGCTCGCCGGCGGCGCCGAGCATCCCCGCGATCTTGCCGTCCCCGGCCGCGACCTTGCCGGCGTCCATTTCGCCATGAATTTCCTGCCGCAGCAGAACCGCCGTGTTTCCGGCGAGAAGCAGGGCGACGTCGCGCCGATCCTCGCCGAAGGCAAGCAGGTGGTGGTGATCGGCGGCGGCGACACGGGCTCTGACTGCATCGGCACCGCCTTCCGCCAAGGCGCCGTCTCCGTGACGCAACTCGAGATCATGCCGGAGCCGCCCGAAAAGGAAAACAAGGCGCTGACCTGGCCGAATTGGCCGCTCAAGCTCCGCACCTCGTCGAGCCAGGCCGAAGGCGCCGCCCGCGATTTTGCCGTGGCGACCAGCCGGTTTCTCGGAGCTGATGGTCAAGTCGAGGCGCTCGAATGCGTCCGCCTCGACAGCCAGATGAAGCCGGTGCCCGGCAGCGAGTTCCAGATCCCGGCCGACCTCGTGCTGCTCGCCATGGGCTTCCTGCATCCGGTGCAGGAGGGCATGGTCAAGGAATTGAAGGTCGACCTCGACGCCCGCGGCAATGTGAAGGCGAACGAGCTCGACTACCGCACGTCGCGGCCGAAGGTGTTCGCCGCAGGCGACATGCGGCGCGGCCAGTCGCTCGTGGTGTGGGCGATCCGTGAGGGCCGCCAGGCGGCGCACGCCATCGACAAGTTCCTGATGGGCAAGACCGACCTCCCCCGCTAGATCGGCTTCAGCAGACCTGGATCGGGGTGCAACCGGCACGGAACTCCCCCTCTCCCCGCTGGGGAGAGGTGAGCGGAGATCGCCGATCCCCCCGCTCAATGCCCGGCGGCGCCGGAGTAACTGAAATCTTGGAGATCGAGCGCGTGCTTCAAGGGGCGGGACAACGATCCCGTATATTGATCAGGCGCCCCCTCGCCATCGCCTTTGCCCGTGAGCGCGAGCACCGGTGCGCCGACCAGCTCTACGACATCGGCCCAGCTCGCACCCTTCGCCTCGGCCACGAGCCCGCGAACGCCTCCCATCACTGCCTTGGCCCCGGCACGCTCCATGGCGGCGTCCCAGGCTTCCGACAGGGCGAGCAGCGTCCGCCCATGCCCCCTCTCGGCAAGATCGCCCGCGGCGATCCGCAAGCCGTCGGAGTTGAAGATGGCAAGGATGGCGGCTGCCAGCAGCAGCGCGCGGACGGCCACCGCCCTGCTCGCCCGCGTGTCGGCGCGGCCGGCAGCAACATTGCGGCGGGAAAGCTGCCTCTCCCCCCCTCTCCCGCCCCCCTTAGGGCCGGGCTGAGCGAGGAAGTGCTTCCTCCGGAACTCCAACGCGAAACTCATCGAACGCTACTCAGAACCAAACGCTGCTCAGAACTGAAAATAGATGAACGGTGCCACGCCCTCTGGCGCCACCGCCCAGATGAGAAGGATGCCGATGCCGAGAATGGCGCCAAGCCCAAGCGCGCCTAAATTCTCGATGCGCGCCGACAGACGCTCGACTAGGTCTTCGGACAGGAAATGCGCCGCAAGCGACACGATCACGAGCGCCACCAGGAAGGGCGTCACCCGCTCGACAGGCCCCGACCAGCGGGTGAGCCCGTTGAGATAAGCGACCGCGTAATCGAGAGACTCGGCGCGGAAGAAGATCCAGGCAAGGCAGACGATGTTGAAGGTGATGAAGACGCCGAGCGCCCGCCCGAAAGCCTCGCCGCCTGAGGCGCCCGCTGTCAGCACGCGCCCCATGGTGCCGTCGCCATGGCCCACCACGGCAAGCGCCGGCGCCGGCTGAGGCTTCAGCGCCAAGACCATCCGCTCGATGGCGAGCGCCCCGCCATGGATCGCCCCCCAAATGATGAAGGTCCAGGCCGCGCCATGCCACAGCCCGCCAAGCAGCATGGTGATCAGCAGATTGCGGTAGGTCTTCACCGTGCCGTCACGGCTGCCGCCAAGCGGCTTATAGAGATAGTCGCGCAGCCAGCTCGACAGTGAGATGTGCCAGCGCCGCCAGAACTCGCGCAGCGAGGCCGAGCGGTAGGGCTGGGCGAAGTTCGGCTTGAAGTGGAAGCCGAGGAGCCCCGCGACCCCGATGGCGATGTCGCTATAGCCGGAGAAGTCGCAATAGATCTGCACGGCATAGCCGTAGACGCCGAGCAGAAGGTCGGGGCCGGAGAAGGCGGACGGATCGAAGAACACGCCATCGACCAGCTCGTTCGCGAGATAATTGGCGATTACCATCTTCTTGAACAGGCCGAGCAGGATGAGAACGATGCCGTTCGCCACCATGGACTTGTCCAGCGCGGGCTCCTGCTTGAGCTGCGGCAGGAAGTCGGAAGCGCGCACGATGGGCCCGGCGACGAGTTGGGGAAAGAACGAGATGTAGAGGAAGACGTCGAGCGGCGATTCCTCTGCCGGAATCTTGCGGCGATAGACATCGACCACATAGGAGATGCCGTGGAAGGTGAAGAAGGAAATGCCGATGGGCAGGATGATCTCCAGAAACGGCAGGTCGCGCGCAAGCCCCACTTGGTCGAGCAGATCCGACAACGACTCCATGAAGAAGCCGTAATATTTGAAGAAGCCGAGAATGCCGAGATTGAGCGCGATGGCGATGGCGACGAGCTGGCGCCGCCCGGAATCGCTGACGGTGACGGCGAGCAGACGGCCTGCGGCGTAGTTGATGAGCGAGCTTGCCGCAAGCAGCGCCGTGAAGCGCCAATCCCAGCACCCGTAGAATACATAGCTGACCGCAATGAGAAAGGCCTTGCGCGTCTCGGGCCAGGCGCGCAATTCCCAGGCGGCCGCGAAGATCACGAGGAAGAAGATGCCGAAGCCGAGCGTGGGGAAGAGCATCTGGCGCGCGCCTTACGGTTCTTCGACGGGCGGCCGTGCGGACTTGTCGGCCGAAGCCAGACTGCCCGCGGCGCTCGCCTGCTGGCGGTAGCGCTCATAGCCCGAGAGCAGCGCGTCGTAGATCGCCCGGCCGATACGGCGTGAGCCTTCGCCGTTGAGATGCACGTGGTCGGGATAGGCAAGCGGCGGCTCGCTGTGCAGCCAGCGATCCATGCTGCAAGGCCCGCCCATGATCCGCGACAGGTTCCAATAGGTGGCGCCATGGCGCCCGGCGATGCGGGCCAGCAGCGAGCGGACGGCATCGAGCTTGGGCGGCTCGTGCCAGCGCGCCAAGGCGGCGTCATCGCGGGCCAGGCGCTCGCTATAGTCTGCCTCTTCGCCCGCGTCGAGCGGCCGGCACGGGGCTGAAGCGCGCTCCTCGCCCTTGACGAAGCGGGGCAGCCGGTTGCCGTCGATGGGTCCGAGAATGACGAGCGCCGCGTTGGGAGCCGCCGACTGCACCAGCGCGATGAGCCGCTCATAGTTCCGCTCGTAGGCCGCGAGATCGAGGTCGTCGTTGAAGCCTTCATTGGTGCCGTAGCCGAGGATCACGAGATCGGGCGCGAGCGCTTCGATGTCGCTTGTGGCGAGCGCGCGGTCGAAGCGGCTCGTGGTCAGCGCCGATGCGCTCGGGATGCCGAGATTGACGTAGCGCACGCCGCGGGTCTTGCCATTATTGACCGACCAGCCGAGCACGGTCACCTTCCCGTCCCCCACGACCTCGACCTTGAGCGAGGTCGCCTTGACGGGAAGGGCCACGCGCAAGACCGAGACCGTGTCGGCGGCGGTCGCCACCTCCTCCCGCCGCTCTCCCGCAACGACCACCGCGCGGCCCTGGCCCGGGCCCTTGAGCAGCGACACCTCGGCAGACGCGAACGGGCCCGACAGGCTCGACAGGGACAGCTCGGCATCGTCGCCGCTTGCCGTCAAGCTGACGCCGGTGATCCCGTAGGTCCCCTCGTCGGTGAGGCTGTTGGCAACCTTCCAATCGCCTTTCTTCTCGAAGCTGAAACCGGGGGCCTCGTAATAGGGAAAGGGAAAGCCCGGCATCATCAGCCCGCGGCCGGCATCGCCGAAGCGCGCCTGCAGCAAGCGTCTCACCTCGCCGGTGATCCGGTCTGATGCGATGTGGCTGTCGCCAAGATGGAGGATGGTGAGGGGTTTGGTCGCGGTCCCCGATTGAAGCTTGAGCAGGGCTGCGTAGAACGGGGAGAGCTTGCCTGGCTTCGCCCCCGCGTCCTTGACCTCCGGCGCGGCGTCAGAGCCCGTGGTGTGGACAACCTGCTCAAGTTGTGGAGAGAGGACCGCATCACCGGGGCTTGGCGAGCGCGTCGGAAGGCTCAAGACGACGAGGGCGGCAGCAAGCGTGGCGAGGAAGCCGGCTGCCGCAAGCGCCGCGACGCGCCGCAAGCTCGATCGAGCTTTGGCTTTGGAGCGTGAGCCCTTACCGCGAGACATGAGAGCGGGCCCCGTTACGCGAGCGCTTCTCTCCGGCTTAGCTCGGCGGCCAGGTGAAGTCGTCGGCTCTGCCCGCTTTGGGCTTGAGCTGCTCGCCCTTGATGAGAACCTTGTAGTATGGCCGTTGCGAGAGTGGCAGCCGCGGCTTCGACGAGGCGAGCGACAGATCGGTGAGGGCCGAGATCGTGGCGACGGCGGTCAATCCATCGCCGAGCTCGCTCGTGATCACCTCGGCCTCCGGCATCGCCGGGCCACCCCCTTGCGGCGTAAGGCTCTGCGCCGCCTGCAGCGTCGTATCGGAGATCGCGGGCCGCACAACGCTCACCTCTCCGACCGTGCTTTGCTGCATCGGGGCCGCTTGCTCGGAAGAGGCCTGATCCGGCGCACCATCTGCCTGTGCGGCCGCGTCCGGATGGTCCGGCGCCGCTGGGGCAGCCGTATCCGACGCTGGCATCCCGGAGGCTGGGGCCTCGGCGGCAGGCGTCTCCGAGGCCGGCGCCTCGGCGGACTGAGCCGGCTTGGACGAATTACCAGGCACGACGTCGCGGCCCATGACCTTCGACTGCTCGTCCTCGTTGCCGGCAAGCGGGATGTTCCGCTCGTTCTTGGCGAGGGCCAGATCGCGGCGAAGCTCCTTCTCCACGAAGTGGGCGAGCTTGAGATAGCCGCGCATGGTGAAATGGACGCCGTCGTCGGCCCTGAGCCGCTTGACCTGCCCCGTCATGTCGGGACCGTAGGCGCTGAACCGTCCTGCTTCATCGGTGAAGCCGTTCCAGGTGTCGATGAACTTGGCGCCGTTGATGAAGGCCTTCTCGCGGAATACCTCGTTCATCATTTCGGCGTCAGTGCTTTGATCGGGGCTGCGCATGATGGGGAGACCAACCCAGTAGACGGCCATGTTGGCGGCACGGAGCTTCTTGATGAAGGCCTCCACCCGCTGGCCATAAACTTCGCGCCAGCCGTCGCTGCCGACCTTGAGCCAATCCTTGCCGCTGCGGATCGCCTGATCGTCGTTGGCGCCGATCATGACAACGGCGATCGGGTAGCTCTCCTCCTTGAGGATCTTGGCGAGCTCCTCGTTCCAGTCGTAAGCGTCAGTGCGCACGAAGCCGGTCGACACCTTCGACCGCTGGATGAATTCGAGGTTGGTGTCCTCCTGGAAGGCGCGATAGAGGCCCGACCACAATCCATCGCCGAGCGAATCGCCGAGCACGACGATGCGATAGCGGTCGCCGGTCGGGAAGGGATTGACGTAGCTGCGCTGGGCGGGCGCGGTGGCCTGCTGCGCCGAGGCAGGTAAAGGCGCGAGGCAAGACAGGAGAAGTCCGAGGAGCGCAGCGGTTGCAGCCGACAGTCTGGCGAAGAGCCGCGGCGCGACCGAGCTTGAGCCAAGGCAAGACGCAATACGAGACATGATCTTCCGGACCCTGGTCGGGTCCTCCCTCAATTCGTCCCGGTTTGGGACATTGCTAGTCGTTTCCAACCGAAAGGCCAAGACTCCTTTCACTATTCGTGCCCGAGATTGGTTGAGGTTTGCCTAATCCTTGTACCGATGTGGTGAATTCAGCCTCGGAACCTAAATTACATCCCTCAATTCAATCAGCCTACCCCTCGCTGCGCAAGAGCTTAAGGATCGTGAGACTTGGAAATCCGTCGACCGGCAGCCCCTTGGTGCGCTGATAAGCCTTCACCGCTTCAAGCGTCGCCGGCCCGATGACGCCGTCAGGGTCGCCAGTCAACAGCCCGCGCGCAAGGAGGAGCTGCTGCAACTCGATGCGCTGATCGAGCGCCAGGTGGTTCTCGTCGGTCGGCCAGGGATGCACGAGGGGACTTCCGCCTCTCAGCCGGTCGGCGAGATGGCCCACGGCAAGGGCATAGGACTTGGCGGTGTTGTAATGGAGGATCGCGCGGAAATTGGCGAGTACGAGGAAGGAAGGCCCGTTGGCACCTGCCGGCGCGAACAGGCTCGCTTTATCGCTCGCCCGCGGAAAGGCCTCGCCGCTCACCCGCACGATGCCGAGCTTCTGCCATTCGCCGACCGGCTTTACCGTGCTCTCGCTGACCTTCTTGGGATCGAAGCCTTTGGGCAGCGCAACCTCGTAGCCCCAGGTCTCGCCGGCGCGCCAGCCGGAGACCTTGAGATAGCTCGCCGTCGAGGCGAGCGCGTCCGGTATGTTGCCCCAAATGTCACGCTTGCCGTCGCCGTCTTGATCGACGGCAAAGGCCGTGTAGGTGGTGGGAATGAATTGCGTATGGCCCATGGCGCCGGCCCATGAGCCGTTCATCGCCTCGAGCGCGATGTCGCCATGCTGCAGGATCTTCAGCGCCGTGACGATCTGGGGCTTGGCGAACTTGGCCTTGGTGCCGGTACAATAGAGCGTGCCGAGCGAGCGGATCACGTTCTTGTCGCCGGGCTGCGTGCCGTAGTTCGACTCCACCCCCCAGATGGCGACGATGATATGCCGGTCGACGCCGTAGCGGGTCTCGAGCGAGCCGAGCAGCGCCTGGTAGTCGACCAGCTTCTGCTTCCCGGCCTCGATGCGCTTGTCGGAGACGACGCGATCCATGTATTCGCCGATCGGCTTCACATATTCGGGCTGGAAGTTGGCGGCCTCGACCACCTCAGGATCGTTGGTGAACCCCTGAAACGCGCGATCGAAGGTGACGCGCGTGACACCGGCGCTCTTGGCGGCGGGCCAGAGGCTCTGCACGCAGGCCTGGACCTTGGGATCGACGGTGTCGGCGGCAGCGGCCGGAAGCGCCAAGAGGAGCAAGCCGGCCGAGCTGGCGCCGAGGATCAAGGATTTAGGATTTTGAGCGATTCGCATGGGGCGAAATCTACCAAGCGCACCCGGCAAAACCTAGGCACGTAACAGCGACCTTTCGGCCCACCAACCAGGCCTATTGGGCGGCTGCGCTCGCTTCTTTGAGCACGGTGTCGACGAGCGCCTGGCTCGGATAGCAGGTGAGCGGCAGGCCGAGCTTCTGCTCCTCGAGGCCAATGGTCCTCCTGGTCTTGAAGCCGGCAAGCCCATCGACCTTGCCCACATCATTGCCTTGGGCCACCAGCACCTCCTGGAAGCGCTGGATGCGGTCGCGGGGCAAGCGCTCGACCGGCTGCCAGGTACCGACGAACGCGGCAGGGGCATTGGTAGCGATCATGTCGGCCACATGGCCCACGAAAAGCGCGTAGACGTCGGAGTTGTTATAGAGCTTCAGCACCGAGAAATTGCTGGTGGCGAGAAAGGCCGGACCCTTGAGGCCGGCGGGCAGCACGAGAAAGGTGGGGTCGCCGAGCTTCTCGTCGGGGAAGGGGCGATCCTTCACCCGCGCCACACCGAGCTTGACCCATTCGGAGGTCGGCCGCGCGAGGTCAGGGCCCTGCTGGGTGCAGTCGAATTTCTCCGGCAGCTTGACCTCGTAGAACCAGGTCTGCGCGCCGTCCCAGCCTTGGCTGTGCAGCGAGTTGCCGGTCGAGGCGAGCGCATCGGGGATCGTGCTCCAGATATCGCGCTTGCCGTCGCCGTCGAAATCGACGGCGTAGTTGTCGAAGTCTGAGGGCAGGAACTGCGTGTAGCCCATGGCGCCTGCCCAGGAGCTTCGCATCGTGGCGCGCGTCGCCTGTCCCTCTTGGAGGATTTTCAGAGCCACGATGAGCTGCTTGCGGAACTCATCGGGCCGGAGCCCCATGAAGCCCTGGGTGGCGATGGCCGAGAGCGCATCGTAGGGCATGTCGACACTGCCGAATCCCGTCTCCCGTCCCCAGATGGCGACGATGATGCTGGCCGGCACGTTATATTGTTTCTGGATCGCCGTGAGCTGCGGCGCTAATTGGCTCATCTTGGCGCGCCCCGTCACAGCGAGCGCATTGAGCGCGGTGGCGTTGAAATAGCCGGCAGGGGGCTCGAACTCAGGCTGGCGGCTCGGCTTCATCGCTTCGGCGAGAGCCTTGGGCAACGGCGGACCACCGGGGGCGGCCGGGTCCGGAAAGACGAGATGGGGCAAGGACCAATCGAGCTTCAGCCCTTTGAGATTGGCATCGAAGATGTGGCGCTTGATGCCTGCGGCTTCCGCCTCGGGCCAAAGGGCCGCAAGCCACTCGACGAAGCCCTTCTCGACTGCCTGCTTATAGGCGGCCACCTCGTCGACTGCCGCTTGCGCGTGCCCGGGCAGGAGCAGGGCAAGCGCAAGGACGAGGGCAAGGAGGGCAAGACCGATCTGCCGCAGCTCGCGTCTTCGCATAACCATGCGCTATCCCTTAGAGCATGATCCGGAAAAGTGGGAACCGGTTTTCCGAAAAAATCGCGCTCAAACAACAGCGATCCAGGCGGTTCAGTGCCTGGACCCTGATTTTGGGGAGCGCTTTAAGGCACTGCAAAGGCAAAATGGAGAGGACTTACGAGGCGGCGCGGACTTCGACCAGGCGCCGCTCCCAGGCAAGCGCGTGGCCGACGATGGTGTCGAGATCGTCGAGGCGAGGCTCCCAGCCGAGAACCTCGCGGATGCGCTTAGCCCCTGCCACCAGCGCCGCGGGATCGCCCGGCCGGCGCGGACCGACATGCACGGCGAAGTCGGAATTGGCCGCCCGCTTGACCGCGCCGACCACGTCGAGCACGGAGAAGCCCCTGCCATAGCCGCAATTCAGCACCTCGCTCTCTCCGCCCGCCCTGAGATAGCGGAGCGCATCGAGATGAGCGCGGACGAGATCGTTGACATGGATATAGTCGCGGATGCAGGTGCCGTCGGGCGTGGGATAGTCGGTGCCGAACACTTCGAGATACGGACGCTGACCGAGCGCCGCCTGCACCGCGACCTTGATGAGGTGGGTCGCCTGCGGGGTCGACTGGCCGCTTCTCCCTAAAGGATCGGCGCCGGCGACGTTGAAATAGCGCAAGGCCACATAGCGCAAAGGATGCGCCTTCGCCGTATCGCGCAGCATGGTCTCGGTCATGAGCTTGGAGCTGCCGTAAGGCGAGATCGGCTCGAGCCGGGCCTTCTCGGTGACGGGGTTCACCTTCGGCATGCCGTAGACCGCGGCGGTCGAGGAGAAGATGAAATGCGGGACCTTGGTCTCGACCGCAACGGCGATCAGCGAGCGCGACTTGCAGGTGTTGTTGAGGTAGTAGCCGAGCGGATCGGCGATCGACTGAGGCACCACGATGGAGCCTGCGAAATGGATGATGGCGTCGACGGGATTGCGCAGCACGAGCCGGCGCACGAGGTTATGGTCGCCGATGTCGCCCTCGACGAACTTCGCCTTGTCGGGCACCGCCCAGCGGAATCCGGTCGACAGATTGTCGAGAACGAGAACGTCCTCGCCGGCGCCGAGAAGCTCGAGCACCATGTGGCTCCCGATGAAGCCAGCCCCACCCGTGACCAGAACGCCCATCAAGCAACCTTGTCGACAGCGATCGTTTGCAATTCGTCGCTTGCTATCGGAAAGAGGTTGAGGGACTTCTAACTTCGGGGGTGGCGCCCGCCCACGCCTGCCCAGTCTTAACCTTAACGAGGACATGTATGGCTGCTCGCGTCCGCAAGGCCGTGTTCCCCGTGGCAGGGCTCGGTACCCGCTTCCTGCCAGCGACCAAGGCGATGCCGAAGGAGATGCTGACAGTGGTCGACCGCCCGCTGATCCAGCATGTGGTGGATGAAGCGAGCGAAGCCGGCATCGAGCACTTCATCTTCGTCACGGGCCGCAACAAGGGCGTGATCGAGGACCATTTCGACCGGCAGTTCGAGCTTGAGCAGGTGCTCGCCTCCCGCGGCAAGACGACCGAGCTTGCGAGCCTCCATGACGATCTGCCGGGGCCAGGCAGCACGAGCTTCACCCGGCAGCAGGAGCCGCTTGGGCTCGGCCATGCCGTCTGGTGCGCGCGCGAGCTTGTGGGCCGCGAGCCGTTCGCGCTGCTCCTTCCCGACGTGCTGGTGCAGACGCAAGGCAAGGGATGCCTCGCCCAGATGCTCGAGGTCTATGCGCGGCACGGCGGCAACATCGTCGCCGTCGACCCCGTGCCCGAGGACCAGGTGAAGAACTACGGGGTGGTCAGCATCGGCGAGGGCGACGGGCGCGTGTTTCCCATCGACGGCATGGTAGAGAAGCCGGCGCCTGGGACCGCGCCCTCCAACCTCACCATCCTCGGCCGGTACATTCTGCAGCCGGAAATCTTCGACCTGCTCTCGGCGCAGGAGCAGGGTGCGGGCGGTGAAATCCAAATTACCGACGCGATGCTCGCGCTGCTCAAGGCTCAGCCCTTCTACGCCCTGAAATATGAGGGAAAGACCTTCGACTGCGGCTCCAAGGTCGGCTTCCTCACCGCCAATGTCGCTTACGCGCTCGCCCGCCCCGACATTGCGGACGCCTTCAAAGCCGAGATCAAGAAGCTGATCTGAAGCAGGTTGATCCGCTCCAGCATTTTCGTAATCGATTTATATACAAACTATTAACCAAAGAATATCGTCATAATCGACAAGAACGAATAGATTAGGGGGAATGTTTGTTGCTCAATATCAATTGTGGTATTAATTAATAATCAGAAACGACTGCTGATTAGCATTCGTTACTTGTGGCCTCCCAACTAAATTGATGTTGGTATTTGATGGCTCAAGGTTGCGATGGACCAGTTGGTAACTCTTTTGTGGTGCCCTGAAGGCTCAGAGCGCGCAAGCCCTGCGGTGCGCGCGTAGGGAGCTGGACGCATGAGTTCGACGTCTTGCGAGAACACCGTCACGCCTCCTCATCCCAGGGTACTCGGCTGGTTCGGAACTACCGCGCTCGCGATGGGCGGCAGCAACCAGATGATCTTCCTGATCACGGCGCTGTTCGTCGGTCAGGGAACAATTCTCGGTCAGGGCAGCGCCGCCGTTCCGTTGCTCATCTTCGGTGTCCTTCTCGGCTGGGCCGCGGCCCCTGCCTGGACCGAGCTCGTCTTGATGTGGCCCAATCGCGTCGGCGGCATCTCGGCCGCCTGCGCGGAGGCCTTCCGGCCGTATAACCCCGTGCTCTCGGCGCTGACCGGCACCTGCTATTGGTGGGGCTGGGTGCCGACCTGCGGCCTGACTGCGCTCCTCTCGGCGTCTGCCATCCAGCAATGGTACGCGCCGGGGCTTCCGGTCGAGGCTGTCGCCATCACCATCGTATGCCTGTTCAGCCTGGTGAATCTCTGCGGCATCAAATGGGTCGCGCGCCTCGCCATGCCCATTGCCACCGTCTCCGCCTCGCTCGCCTTTATCTCCGCGCTCGCCCCCATCCTCGCCGGCGACGTCGATTGGAAGCAGGCCTTCGATTACCATTTGACCACGCCCTTCGAGGGCTGGTTCGGCGACCTGACCGCGGTGATGGCCGGGCTCTATCTGATCGGATTCGCGGCCCCTGCGTTCGAGGCTGCCGCCTGCCATGTCGGCGAGACCAAGGACCCCAACCACAACGTTCCCCGCGCCATGTTCGCCTCCGCCGCCATGGCGGGCGTGTATTTCATCGTGCTCCCCGTCGTTTGGCTCGGCGTTCTCGGGCCGGAGCCGCTCGGCCAAAACCTCGCCACCGTGCTCGGCCCCACCTTCGCGCCGCTGCTCGGCAGCTTCGGCAAGGCCGCCGCCGTCTGGTTCATCATGTTAAACATGTTCCACGGGACGTTGCAGCCTTTGGCGGGAGCCGCGCGCACGCTGTCCCAGCTCGCCGATGACGGGCTCCTGCCCCGCTTCCTGTCGCTGCGCTTCAAGCCGACGGACTGCCCCTGGGCGGCGACCGCGCTCACCGCAGGCTCGGCGATCGTGTTTCTCATCATTGGCGACCCGATCTGGATGATCGCCGCCGCCAATTTCACCTATCTCATCGGCATCTGCATGCCGAACATCGCGGCATGGCTGCTCCGGCGCGACATGCCCGATGCGGTGCGCCCCTACCGGGCGCCGCGGGGCACCATCACGCTCGGCGTGATCGCCGCGGCCATTTGGCTGCTCGCCGCCATTCTCGGTTTCCAGCAATTCGGCCTTCCGACCGTCGTGTTCGGCCTCGCCTTGGCCTATTCGGGCGCCGCGCTCTACGCTTGGCGCGTCATGGAGGACCGCATCCGGGACGGCCTTCCCGCCATTGCCCAGACGCTCCACGTCAAGCTCACCGGCGCCATGGTGCTCGTGCTCGTGCTCGACGGCATCGCCTACCTCTTGGCCGTCAACTCCGTTTCGGCCGAGCATAACGAGCTTGTATCGGTGCTTGCGGATATCTTCGTCGCCGTGGCGCTGCTCACCATCACCGTCGGCCTCGTGCTCCCCGGCATGATCACCTACTCGGCGACCGAGGTGAGCGCAGCTGCCAAGCGCTTGACCTCCGGAACCTTGCAGCAGTTCACCAAAGCGATGGCGGCGCTCGGCCGCGGGGACCTCGACGCCGCCTACGCTTCCATCAACATCGTGCCTGTGAAGCCCAATTCGCGTGACGAGCTCGGCGAGATGGCCGACAGCTTCAACGTCCTTCAGGATGAGGTGAGGAAGGCCGCGATCAGCCTCGGCGAGGCGCGCGATAAGATGCAGGTCGCACGGGCCGAGATCGTCGCGCGTCACGAGGAGATCGCGTTTCTCACCCATCACGACTCGCTGACCAATTTGGCGAACCGCCCGGCGCTCAGCGTGAAGCTCACGCGCGCCCTCGATCAGGCGAAGGCGAGCGGTCAGGGCTTCGCCGTGCTGAGCGTCGACCTCGATCATTTCAAGGAGGCCAACGACGTCTTCGGCCACGTCATCGGCGACGAGCTCCTTTGCGCCATCGCCCGGCGGCTGGAGGAAGCCGTCGGCAACGACTTCATCGCCCGCGTCGGAGGGGACGAATTCATCATCCTTTCGACCGGCGGCGAGCAGCCGCAGACCGCGGCGATATTGGCCGATCGCGTGCTCAAGTCGGTCGCCGAGGAGTTCGACATCCGCGAGCAGAAGATCCCGATCGGGCTCAGCATCGGGGCGGCGATCTATCCGAGCGACGGCGGCGACACCATGACGCTTCTCGCCAATGCCGACGCCGCGCTCTATCGAGCCAAGACCGACGGGCGCCAAACAGTGCGGTTCTTCGATCCCGAGATGGACAAGCGCCTACGCGAGCGCTACGCGCTGCAGCACGATTTGCGCTCGGCCATCGCCCACGGCGAGCTTGCCTTGCACTACCAGCCGCAGGCCAAGATCGACGGCGAGGTATTCGGATTCGAGGCGCTGCTCCGCTGGCAGCATCCGAAGCACGGGTTCGTGCCTCCGGCCATCTTCATCGCGCTCGCCGAGCAGAATGGCATGATCGGCGAGATCGGCGAATGGACCCTTCGCGAGGCCTGCCGCGAGGCCGCCTCCTGGACCTCGCCCTTGCAGATCGGCATCAACCTCTCGCCCGCGCAATTCCGTTATGGAGATCTGGCCGGTCTGGTGCATTCGATCCTGCTCGAGACGGGCCTGGCGCCGGGGCGCCTCGAGCTGGAGATCACCGAAGGCGTCCTCATCAGCGATCCTCAGCGGGCGCTTTCCATTCTGCGGCGGCTGAAGCTGCTCGGCGTCAAGATCGCCATGGACGATTTCGGCACCGGCTACGCGTCGCTGTCGTCGCTGCAATCGTTTCCCTTCGACAAGATCAAGATCGACCGGACCTTCGTCTCGGGCGTCGACCATAACGGGCAGTCGCAAGCCATCGTGCGCGCCGTCATCGGCCTCGGCAAGGCGCTCAACATCCCGGTCATCGCCGAGGGCGTCGAGACGGAAGGCGAGCGCGTGCTGCTGATGCGCGAAGGCTGCACCGAGGTCCAGGGCTATCTAATCGGCTATCCGCGCCCGATCGAGAGCTACGCGGATCTGACCTCCGGCACCGTGCGGCAACCCGCCATGGCGGGCTGAGCCCTCCGTGCAGACCGAGGCTAGTGGCGGATCCTCACGCCGAGCCGCAATTCGTTCTCGATAAAGTCGCTCGTCTCGCTGGTCGAGAAGAAGTCCGTATACTCGTAGCGCCCATAAACTGACGCATAGGGGTTGAAGTAGTACTCGGCCGTCAGCCCTGTCTTCACGCGTTGGTCGACGAGGGGATCGTCTACATAGTCGGCGATCTCGTAAGAGACATATGTGCCGAGCACGAGGTAGCGCCAGAAGGCGTGCTGCGCCGAGATTTCGTAGTAGCGGTCGATGGCGCCAAGCGAATCGGTGAGCGAGGTCTCATCGATCTCCGAGCGCGCAATAAACTCGATTTTGCTGAGCGGCGTGGGCTGCCAGATAAGATCGGCATTGAGCAGCGGGCCTTCGACTGGCGACAGTCGGTCGTCGATCGACTGTTGCTGACCCCACCCCGCGCTGATCTCTCCCGTCAATCTGCCGGTCAGATTGAAGGTTGCACCCGTGAGCAGCGTGACGCCTGACGAGGTCTTGCGGAAGCCCGCGGAATTGATCGGCTGCTTGTAATCGCGCTCATTGACGGCGCCTTCAAGAAAGACCGCGGTATCGGGCCTGAGCTCATAGGTGCCCCGGAGCTTCAGCTCATCTTCCCGATAGTCCCGCACGTCTTGGAAGGGCACGAGGGCGTTGGCCACCGGATCGAGTATTTCGACCGGGGCCTGGTTCTCATAATTGTAGTCGGCCACCGTCCCGGTCAGTTTCAGGTTCAGCCGGTTGAAAGTGTGATCGGCAGCAGCCGTGATGTGTTGCTCTTGCAGATTGGTCTGCTGGCCGGCGATGTCGGTGAGGCTTACCGAGTCCCGTCCCACTTGCGTTTGCGATTTCTCGAGATCGAGTGCCAAATGGTCGCGGCGCGTCACGTCGAGACGGCCCCTGAGAATCGCCTGGTAGATCTGGTCGTCCTCGACGGAGAAGTCGTGATACCAGCTCCGATCAGCAGTGAACTGGGCGAGGAAGGAGTGGCGCGCCCAATTCGATTCGAGCCGGATTTCTGGTGCGACCTCGATCGCGGCGTCCGCATGGGTGTCGAGCTTCGTATCGAGAACGTTGTCGGTGAGGATCGTGCCGATCTCGGCCTCGGTGAACAGCAGGAAGCTCCCGAGCTTCATGCCGATCGGAACATAGGGATCGAGATCGTGACGGGGCGGAGGTAGCGGCCTGTGGCGCGTGACGTCTTGCGTCCCCGGCAATTGAAGACTGGTCTCGCCCGCTTCCGTGGTAATGCCGAGCTCGGGCACGGCTTCGGGCGGCGGCTCTTCCCCCACGCTGTCAATGGATGGCGGCGCCCCGGGAGCCTCATCGCCGATGCCGCCAAGGGATGAGGGAGCTTCTTCGGTATCCGTGTCGGCCCGGGGCTTGGCGCCGATTTGCGTCTGTGCCTGGCTAGCGTCTGATGCTGGGGGCATGGCGCCCGAAGCAGCGGCGGCAGCGGCAGCGGCAGCGGCCCCATCCTGCGGGCTAATAGTTCCCCGCAACGGCTGGCCGGTCGCATATTGTGCGCCGGCCGGCGCTGATAGGCCGAGAAGCAGGGCGGCAGCGAGAGCGCCCGCTGCGCATAAGGTGTGGCGACGCGGCAAGGACGCACCCTCGATCAGCCCGGGACGCCCCGGGGGAGATCCCCCGCGTCCATCGGACCGTTGATCGGCCAAGCCTAGGGGAAATAGGGTTAACGAGCGGTTTAGACCTGCTCCGAAACGGAGCAAGTCTTGGGCCTGACGGGGTCCTAATCCGTGCTAAAGTCCAGGGCGGCGCAATAAGGGGGAGCACGATCATGCCGATCGGCCTGAAGCGGGATCGCCTTCTGCGCGACGACCGCGGCGAAGCGATCGCGTCGGCGACGCGAACCCTGCAACTCGAAGCCGAGGGCTTGAGCGCGCTCAAGGCAGCCCTGGCCGGCGACCTCGTCGATGGCTTCGCCGAAGCCCTGCAAAGGCTCCGCGCCTGCCGCGGGCGGGTCATCGTCACCGGCATGGGCAAGAGCGGCCATGTCGGGCTGAAAGTGGCAGCCACCTTCTCTTCGACCGGCACGCCCGCTTATTTCGTGCACCCGAGCGAGGCCAGCCACGGCGACCTCGGCATGATCACGCGCGACGACGTGGTCGTGGCCTTCTCCTGGTCCGGCGAGACGATCGAGCTCGGCAATATCGTGTCCTATTCGCGCCGCTTCGCCGTGCCGCTGATCGTGGTCACGTCGAATCCCACATCGACCCTTGCCGAGGCGGCCGAGGTCGTGCTGGCGCTGCCGCAGGCCAAGGAAGCCTGCCCCCATGGTCTGGCCCCGACCACCTCCACGGTGATGCAGCTTGCGCTCGGCGACTGCCTCGCCATCGCGCTGCTTGAGAGCAAAGGCTTCACCGCGCGCGACTTCAAGGCGCTGCATCCGGGCGGCCAGCTCGGGGCGCGCCTGAAATTCGTGGGCGACCTGATGCATAAGGGCGATAGCCTGCCGCTCGCCAGCGCCGACGTCGTCATGGCCGAGGCCATCGTGGTCATGACCGAGAAGGCCCTAGGCTGCCTCGGCGTCGTCGATGGCGACGGTCTGCTCCAGGGCATCATCACCGATGGCGACTTGCGCCGGCATATGGGCGATGGCCTGCTGGCGCGCCACACCGGGGATATCATGACGCCCGGGCCCAAGACCGTGTCGCCCGACCTGCTGGCGAGCGCCGCGCTCGAGATAATCAACTCCTCCGCTATCACCACCCTGTTCGTGGTCGAGAACGGCCGCCCGGTCGGCATCATCCACGTCCATGATCTGCTCCGCGCCGGCGTCGCCTAGGCGGCGGCCTGCGCCTCGACCCGCCGCTTCGCCCGCGAGAAGGAGCGACCGGCGTCCGGCATCGCGCCACTGCCGTCATGGGCAACCATGGCGCGCGCCAGCTCAGCATAGTGGTAATGCGACGCGACCTTGAGCGCGTAGATGAAAAGGATATGCGGCTCGCGCCAGCGAGCACGTAATACCCGCCAAAGCTGCTGCTTGTATCTCGACTGAAGTCCCTCGTCGTGCAACCGGCTCGTCAGTCGCGAGGCCACGACGGCGAACCTGGCATAGTTGAGGATGCAGCGCTTGGCCCAGGACCAGCGATGGTCCGCCCAATAGGGAAGCTGATGCATGGTGAACTTGAAATCGTCGTCGACGAATTGCGCATCGAGGCGCTGGAAGTAGGCATCGGCTTCATAGCAAGCTTGCATCACCTGTACGAATCCGTCGCGCAGCTCTTCCCGCGACATGCCGAGCGGAATGACATTGGTGCCATAGACCTCGCTCGCATCGTCGCCATTGAGCCGACCGGCCTGTTTGAGGCGGTCGTAGAGCGGCGTCGTCGGGATCGCGTGCAGCATGCCGATGAGCGCAGCTGAAATGCGCGCCTCGGCCAAGAATTTCGGCATCACATCGAAGATCGATGGATCGTCATGGTCGAAGCCGACGATCATGCCGCACCAGACGTCGATGCCCTTGTTCTGAATGCGATGCACCCGCTCGAGCAGCGTGCCCGCATGGGGCCGAATATTCTGGTGCTTCTTGGTCTCGCGCAGCGAATCCTCGTTCGGGGTTTCGATGCCGATGAACACGCTCTGGAAATTGGCGAGCCCCATCAGTTCCATCAGCTCCTCGTCCTCGGCAAGATCGAGGGAGGCTTCGGTAAACAGCGTGAGCGGATAGGCGCGCTCCTGCTGCCATTGCACGATGTCTCGCAGGACCGACTTGATCGCCTTCTTGTTGCCGATCAGATTATCGTCGACGACGAACACGATCTTCAGCCCGGCGCGCTCGAACGCTTCGAGCTCGGCCAAGACTTGCCGGCTCTCTTTGAGCCGCGGCTTCCGGCCGAAGGTCACGATGATGTCGCAGAACTCGCAAGTGAACGGGCAGCCGCGGGAGATCTGCAGGCTTCCGAACATGTAGCGATCGGCCTTTAGCAGCTCGACGCGCGGCAGCGGCAGGCTCGCCATGTCGGTCTTCTCGTTCTGCTGGTAGCGATCCTGGTGGCGGCCCTGTTCCCACTCCCGCAAGAACTGCGGCCAGGTCTCATCCGCTTCGCCAACGAAAATGACGTCGGCGAGTCCCTCCAAGACTTCCGGCTCGACGGTCGCCATCGGTCCACCAACGACGACCATGACGCCACGCGACTTGACTTCCTCGAGGATCTCGATCAACCGCCGTCCCTGGATGCTCATGCCGGTCAGGCAGACCAGGTCCGCGCGGCCGAGACGGTCGAAGTCGATGTCTTCGACGTTCTCATCGATCAGGGTCACGTCGTGATGCTCGGGGACGAGAGCGGCGAGCAAGGCAAGACAGGCGACCGGCAGATTGGCACGTTTGCCAAAAAGCGGCATGCAGTGCTCCAGCCCCCAGAAGGAAATGCCGAAGCGAGGATTGATGATGACGATATCGGCCATTGGTCCTTCCTGCTGAAGCGGCGAAAAAGAGATTACTGCCAGTGTAGCCACCAAATGTGGCTCGAGGCAGGGCGAACGAGGTAAACCGCTGAGGCCTCCTATGGTTCGCTTGCACTCCTACGAGGGTCCTCCGAGCCAGTTGATCGCGGCGACACAAAGCGCCTAGTTTTTTCGATGCCGGAGACACCCTTCATCGCGGTCGGCGGCGGGCTTGCCGGTGCAGCCTTTGCGCTGGAGCTCGCGCGCCACGGCGCGCCCGCCCTCGTGCTCGAGAGCACGCGGGGACCCCATCATAAAGTGTGTGGCGAGTTCCTGAGCGCCGAGGCGCAAGCCCTTGCCAACTATCTCGGCCTCGACCTCGAGGCCATGGGCGCCACCAGCATCGCGACATTCAGGCTCGCTTCTGGGCCGAGCCAGGCGGAGGCACCTCTTCCTTTCTGTGGCGCCGGTCTCTCCCGCTACCGTCTCGATCAGGCCTTGCTTAACGCGGCAGAGGCTGCCGGAGCCGAGATCGTCCGCGGCGTCACCGTCGGCGAGGTCGAGGCGCTTGAGGGGCGGGTCGTCGTAACGGCAGGGGCACGCCGCTTTGCGGGCAGGGCCGCCGCCCTTGCCACCGGCAAGCACAGCCTTCGCGCGTTTCCCCGGGCGCCGAGCGACATGGTCGGCTTCAAGATCCAGCTTCGCGTGACACAAGAGGCGTTGCGGCGCCTTGCCAATGTCGTCCAACTCGCGATGTTCGATGGCGGCTATGTCGGCGCCTGCACCGTCGAGGACGGTCTCGTGACGCTTTGCTGGGTGATGCACCGTGACCTTCTGCAGCAGATCGGGCCGGGCTGGCCCGACCAGAGCGCATATTTCTCGCAAAGCTCAAAGATCGTCGCCGACCTCCTGCACGATGCGGTGCCCGAATGGGAGAAGCCCATCGCGATTGCCGCCATCCCCTACGGCTATCTTCGGCGTCACATCATCGCGCCGGCCATTTTCCCGGTCGGCGATCAGTTGGCGGTCATCCCCTCGCTCACCGGCGACGGCATGGCGATCGCGCTTTATTCCGGAATTGCCGCTGCGCAGGCGGTGCTTGCCGGTGACGGCGCCGCCAAGTTCCAGGAGCGCCTCGTTGATCGGCTGCGTCCGCAATTCCGCTGGGCAGGGATCGTCAACCGCCTGTTCGATACGACGATCCTGCACCGGCCTTCGGTCGCTTTCGCCAGCGTCTTGCCCGGTCTCGTCACCTGGATCGCGCAATCGACACGATTGCACGGCTTCGAGGATGTCATGGAGCGGCCGAAGCCGACACGCTCCGGCCTCAAGGCCTGACCCAGCGGATCAGAAAGCGAAACGGCAGGCGCGGCACGATTTCGGCATTCTGCAATCCGGCCTGCCGCACCAACGCCTCGGCCTCTGCCCGCGTGAATGCGCCTTCGACCGAGGTTCGTCCGTCCAGCCGGCAGATGTCGTTCAGCAGCAAGAGGCTGGTGCCGGCGCGGGTGAACCAATAGCTCACGCGGCTGCGGACGAGATCCTGGATGACGACCCGGTCTTTGGCCTTTGCGGCAGCATCGCGCAGGAAGGCGACGGCGGCCTCCTCCTCCAAATGGTGCAGGAACAGCGTGCTCATGATCATGTCGTAGCCGCCGGGCAAAGATCCCAATGTGACGTCGTGCTGGAAGAATCCGATGGGGGCACCTTCTGCCTCTGCCGTCTCGCGCGAATAACGCACCGCCTCGGGACTTGCGTCGCAACCTTCGAGCTCGACCTTGATCCCAGCCCTGTGGGCCGCGCGCCAAAGTGCCAGCAGCACATCCCCGCCGCCACAGGCCACGTCGAGCACGCGGATCGGCCGGTCCGGATGCCGCAAGGCGGCGGCCTTCAGGTCTGGCCACATGATGCGGCTCGACCGCGTCACGGCATTGACGCGCCCCAGACCCTTCAGCGTGTCGACGAAACGCGAAGCCGGCAGATCGGCCGCATCCATGATCTCCGGTTGGCGGTGACGCTGGCTGAGATCGGTCGGCATGGCGGAGAGCTTGACGCCGAATTTGGGCGGTTGCACGTCAAGAGCCTATAGTCCTCGCGGGCCATGGGGGAGCGTGTGCTGACGCAGTCCTTCGATCTGCTCGTCATCGGCGGGGGCATCCACGGCGCGGCCGTCGCCCGCGACGCGGCCGGCCGCGGGCTGAAAGTTACGCTGGCCGAGAAGGGCGATTACGCAGGCGCCACCTCCTCTTCTTCCTCCAAGCTGATCCACGGGGGCTTGCGCTATCTCGAGCATCTCGAACTCAAGCTCGTGCGCGAGTCCCTTGTCGAGCGGGCGGGGCTGCTCAAGACCGCGCCGCACCTCGTCACCCCGCTCCGATTCCTCTTGCCGATCTATCGCTGGCAGAAGCGGCAAGCCCTGGTGTTGAGGGCCGGTCTTGCCATCTACGACGCTCTGTCGTTCGGTGATGGATTGCCGGCAAGCGGCCGGCTCGATGACGACGACATCGCCCAGCTTCCCCGGCTGCGCCAGGAGGGGCTCGCCTCGGTCCTGCATTATTGCGATTGCGTGACCGACGATGCGCGGCTCACGCTCGCCGTGCTTCTCGATGCGCGTGTCCGCGGCGCCGACATCCAGAACCGCCGCGCCGTGACCGCCATCACGCCGCTCGCCAACGGCTACGGTGTCCATCTCGACGAGCGTGGGGATAAGCGCCGCGTCGAAGCCCGCTTCATCGTCAATGCGAGCGGTCCCTGGATTGCGAGCGTCGATGCCATGACGGACGCGGCACCCCCTCGGCGCCCTCTAAGGCTCGTGCGCGGAAGCCATATCGTGCTCAAGATGCCCGACCCGCCGCAAGCGGACGCCTACACTTTGCAGGACGAGGAGGAGCGCGTCGTCTTCGTCATTCCCTGGCTGAACGAGCGCTTCCTGATCGTCGGCACGACCGACGTGCCGCATCAGGGCGATCCGGCGCTCGCCAAATGCTCTGCCGAGGAGGAGGCCTATCTGCTTCAGGCCTATAACCACTATTTCGCCGGAGCGCGCGGCCCCACGGCCCATGCCGACATCGTCTACACCTGGTCCGGCGTCCGCGCGCTGGAGGGCGACGCCGAGACCAGGCCGAGCCGCATCACGCGGAGTCCTGCTCTGGCCAAGATCGCCCATGGGACGGGCGGCTTCGTCACCCTTTACGGCGGCAAGCTTACTACCCACCGGGCCTTGGCCGAGGAGGTCCTGGCGAGCCTGCGCAAGCTTGGAGCGGAAATCGGAGACCCTTGGACCAAGGACGTACCGCTTCACGGCGGAACTCTCCCCCGGCACGAGCTTCTCGCTCGCGCCGAGCAAGGCGCTCCGAGTCTTCCGCTAGAGATGCGGCGCCGCTGGGCGCTCACCTATGGCGATCAGATCGAGGCGTTGTTCGGCCGCATTGCCCGCGATCCCACGGCGGCGCTACAGGTCGCGCCGGGCGTGACCCGCGCCGAGCTCAAGCACGCGGTCGAGATCGAGGATGCCATGACGGCAGAGGATTTCCTCCTCCGCCGCACCAAGCTTTATCTCACGCTCGACGAAGCGGGGCGCGAAGCGGTGGGGCGCTGGTTCGCGACCGCTGGCGGATAATTGGCCGGGAGGGCCCGTGCTCATGACGGCATACACGGTGCGCAAGGGTAAGCGATATCAGGCGACGATCGCCCTGAATTGGGTGGAGCGTCTTGCGAGCAACGAGATGGTCGCTCAGCCCTTTCGCGATGCCGGCTTCGTCGACGTGACCGTAATGGGCGAAGGCGGCGCGCGGCAGGCGACCGCGCGATGGCCCCACGACGATGCGACCGCCGAGATCCCCTCTCAGATCGCCTCGATCGCCGAGATCGAGGTTTGAGGCTAGGGCTCTAAGCCGCGGCGGCGGCGCCCGCCGCAACCACCTTGAGCACTGTGCCGTCGGCGCCGGTCACCTTGATGCGCGCGCCTTTCGGCAGCTCAGGGCCCTCCACCCGCCAGATGCTGTCGCCGATCTTGACGCTGCCACGCCCATTGACGATGGGATCGATGAGATCGAAGGTCTGGCCGATGAGCTGGGTGGCGCGCTCGTTGAGCAGCGGCCGCTCGCTCTCGAACGGATGCTTGCGCAGATATTTGACGGCCAGCAGCACCGAGGCCAGCGACAGCCCGCAGAACCAGATGAGCTGCCACTGCCAGCCGATGTCGTAGCGAAACACGATGAGCCCGGTCGCGGCGGCGGCAACGCCGAACCACATCAGGAAGATGCCGGGCGCGGTCAGTTCGAGCACGAACAGGATGGCCGCGAGGATCATCCAGTTCCAGGCGCCAAGCGCGACGATCGTTTCCATGGAAGTCACCTCCGCCAGCTAGACGGTTGGAACCGAGCCGCCGGCGCGGGGGCGCTGGCCGGCTTGCGGTTTTGCGACGCTGGGCGGGGAGGCGGAATTGCCGCCGGAGTCGCCGAACGCCTCGCGCGCGATCTCGGCCACGCCGGCAATGGCCCCGATCACCGCGGTCGCCTCGATGGGCAGGATCAGCACCTTCTGGTTCTTGGCCTCGGCCAGCGCCTTCAGCGCGCCGATATAGTTGTTGGCGACGAAATAGTTGAGCGCCTGCACGCTGCCTTTGCTGATGGCCTCGCTCACCACTTGCGTGGCCTTGGCTTCCGCCTCCGCCGAGCGCTCGCGTGCCTCGGCGTCGCGATAGGCGGCCTCGCGCCTGCCCTCGGCGGCGAGGATCTGCGCCTGCTTGGAGCCTTCGGCGGTGAGAATGGCGGCCTGCCGCTCGCCTTCGGCGACCAGGATGGCGGCGCGCTTGTCGCGCTCGGCCTTCATCTGCCGCGCCATCGAGTCGATCAGATCGCGTGGCGGCTCGATGTCCTTGATCTCGATGCGGGTGACCTTGACGCCCCAATTATGGGTCGCGTCGTCGACCACCTTGAGCAGGCGGTGATTGATCTCGTCGCGCTCGGAGAGGAGCTTGTCCAAATCCATCGAGCCCATCACCGTGCGGATATTGGTCATGGTCAGGTTGAGGATGGCGACTTGGAGATTGGTTATCTCATAGCTCGCCTGTGACGCGTCGAGCACCTGGAAGAAGGCCACGCCATCGACCCTCACCATGGCGTTGTCCTTGGTGATCACCTCCTGGCTCGGCACCTCGATCACCTGCTCCATCACGTTGAGCTTCCGCCCGATGCGGTCGATGAACGGGATGATGAGAGTGAGCCCAGGCCGGAGCGTGCGCGTATAGCGACCGAAGCGCTCGACCGTGTAGTTGAAGCCCTGCGGCACGATCTTGACGCCGGCGATGACGATCAAGATGAAGAGAACGAGCAGGAAAATGACGAAGACATCGAAGCCGAACATTGGCACCCTCCCAGAGGGGTCGTTGGCTAGAGGTTCTTGTTGCAGTTTAGTTGGCTAGCCTTCCTCGCGGCACATAAATGGGTGCGGGCAAGGTCGATTATAAGAGCCATAAGCTGTTCTCACGCACCCTTGTCATCGTCGGCCTTGGCCCGGCGATCCAGTATCCACCGAACTCAATTGAACCGCGAAGCCAGTGTTTACTCGATGCCCGCCGTAGCCGGTCAAAGGCCGGTCACACTAGGCTGTTGTGGGGCTTTTTTTGGCCAGAGTTCTCTCGTAAGTTTTCGCAGAAAGTGGCTGCAGAGAGAGGGCAAAGATGGAGCTGAAACCGTGCGGCAGTAAAGAGAGCCCCGCGGGCGCGGAGCGAGCGGCTTGCCAACACTGTTCTCGATCGTTGTGCAAGTGAAGGCTGACTTGATGGGCTCCCCAAATATCTGTCGCGTTGCGTCCAATTCGGCTTCGGAGTTTTCGTCCTGGTTGCCGCTAGCGCCACAAGAACGATGGTATGTTGCCCGCACTTTGGCGCAGCGTGAGCTGCAAGCGGTCAAGCAGCTTACCAATCAGGGCTACCGTGTATTTCTCCCGCTGCATTTGAAAAATAGGCGACATGCCCGGAAGGTGGAGACGATCTCCGCCCCTCTGTTCTCGCGATACATCTTCACGATCCTCGACCGGACGCGAGATCGTTGGCGCAGCATCAACGGGACATTAGGTGTTGACCGCTTGCTGATGTGCGGAGGAGAGCCGCAGCCAGTCCCCCCTGGGCTCGTCGAGGATCTTATCCTTGCTGCCGACGCAGACGGAACCGTGCATTTTGACTTTCCCTTGCACGAAGGCCAGATCATCAAAGTCACTGCCGGCCCATTCGCCGATCTCATTGGCCGGCTTGAGCGGCTCGACGATAAGGGTCGGGTTAGTGTGCTGCTGGAGCTTTTGGGAGGTACCGTGAGGGTTGCGCTACCGCACACAATGGTGGCGCCGAGTTAAAGACGCGGTAGTTTCCAGAATCATGGGCAGAACACGTGCACCGCTGAACCATCCGGCAATTAGCAAGGCGCCCTCGGGGACGAGTGTCTCCCAACATGCGCCTGCCGTGTATATGGGGCCGCTGTCGCGCCAGCAACTCCAGCTCGGATGTCAAATGATCGATTTGGCTAGGTGTTCAGTCCCAATGTATGATGGCACAGAATCAGTTGCCATCGATAAGGACGGGACATGGGCCAGATTCTTCATGGAAGCGCCCGCACGACGGAGGCGTTGCGTCGAGCGATACAACATAGTCAAGCGAGCATAAGAGCACTAGCCCGACGCTACGGAATCAACCCGAAGACCATCGCCAAGTGGAAGCGGAGGACGACAACAGCTGACGCGCCAATGGGACCGAAGGCGCCGCGGTCCACAGTGTTGAGCAAAGAGGAAGAAGCCATCGTTGTCGCATTCCGGAAGCATACTCTGCTGCCGCTCGATGATTGCCTGTATGCCCTGCAGGCGACGATCCCCCACCTGACCCGCTCAGCGCTGCACCGTTGCCTGCAGCGTCATGATATCTCTCGTTTGCCTGAGATCGAGGGTGAGAAGCCCTCGAAGAAGAAGTTCAAGACCTACCCGATCGGCTTCTTCCACATCGACATCGCCGAGGTGCGCACAGAGGAAGGCAAGCTCTACCTCTTCGTCGCCATCGACCGCACCTCGAAGGTCGCGTTCGCGCGGCTCCTTGAGAAGGCCAATACGGCCACTGCGGTCGCATTCTTGGACGAGCTGATCGAGGCGATCCCATACAAGATCAACGTGGTTCTCACCGATAACGGCATCCAGTTCGCCGATTTGCCGAAGAACCGCTCAGGACCGACCGCTACTTGGCGCCGCCATCCCTTCGATCGAGCCTGCCAGAGGCACGGCATCGAGCACCGCCTGACCAAGCCGAACCATCCCTGGACGAATGGCCAAGTCGAAAGAATGAACCGGACGCTCAAGGAGGCAACGGTGCAGCGCTACTACTATGAGAGCCATGAGCAGCTACGTGCTCACCTCGCCGACTTCCTGGCAGCTTACAACTTCGCCAAGCGCCTCAAGACCCTACGCGGCCTCACACCGCACGAATATGTCTGCAAGATCTGGACAGAAGACCCGGGTCGCTTCAGCCTCGACCCAATCCATCACACCACGGGACTGTACAGCTAGGGTCCACCAGCACAATGCCATCCGTCTGTTCTCCAAGATCCGGCAAACCCGTGTTGGGCGTACCGAGCACCGGACAGCCATGTGCCAGAGCTTCCAGATAGACCATGCCAAATCCCTCCACGAGCGATGGCATGACAAAGACTGAACTAGCTCTGAAGAGTGAGTTCAACGTCGCACCGGTTACACCAGGGATGATGCGGACATTTGCTGTCTCCCTTGCGAGGGAAGGCCAAGCCATCAAGGTCACCGCCGGACCCTTCGCCAATCTCGTCGGGCAGCTCGAAGGCATGGACGCGAACGGCAGAGTGAGGGTGCTGCTCGAGCTCATGGGAGGAACGGTGCGGGTCGCCCTCCCGCAGACTCTGGTAGCGCCGAGCCAATAGTCGGCCCTGCCGATCTTCCTCTTCTTCAAGCGATTTGGCCAACAGGCGTTGAAGGCCGAGCTCCTGTCGCGGGCGCCTTGCGTGGCTCCCGGATCTCGGGTTTCAAGGGCTCAGCGTCGCTGACATTTCGCAAAACAACCCCGTGCAAAGTAGGCCGCGGTACGATTCGGCCATTGGAAGAGAGTCTCCTACTCTAGATGTGTGGAGGGTCAGTCGATCGAGCTAATCGTGCCGCTGAACTCAGATGGCGAGTGATCTGCAGAGGGGGCCGCTAATACAAATTTGCGACGTCAATAAGCGTGATCATGCATTTCATAATCTCGTTTGAAAATCTCAAAAAACAATCCCCATATAGAAATCTGCAACCTTGTCTGCGTTGCCCTTTGTAAGGGAGTTGTTCAACCAACAGGAGCGTGTTTGCGATGAGTCAGACGAAAAGTAAGAATAAGCTCGTGCCGAAGGAGTGCACCGACGACCCCTTGGAGACTCGAGGGGAACAGACGCTGAGGCGGGTCTCCGACCTTCATGCTGTGCTGGAGTTGGCCTATCCGGCTGCTGCCTCAAATCTCAGTAAAGAGGAGAAATTGGCTCTCATCCAACTCCCCCGTGCGCTTTACACTCAATTTGACGCCGCCGATGCCGTTGAATCGGTTCTCGCCCGGCAGGCTGCGGGCTTGAATATGATGGTCATGGACTGTTTGCAGCGCGCCTCCAACACAGATTCCCTAATCCAGCGCGAACTCGAGTTGAAATATGCGACGAAAGGCGCGGAGGTCATCACCAGGCTCGTCGAGGCATTTGACGGCCATCGTGGTCGTGGCAAGCAAAATGTCACGGTCGGAAATGTAAACGTCGAGTCGGGTGGTCAGGCGGTCGTGGGCAACGTTTCGCCGGGAGCTTCACCGGACCAGTCGCTGGCTGAGACATCAACGCCTTCGCAACGGGCCGGCTCACCCAAGCAGAAGGGGGCCCGGAAGCGGGTCAGGCTTTGCAAGCCCGATGGTCAGCCATAAGCGGAACACCGGTCCGATGCTGGCGAGTCCTCGATGCGGCGCGAGAACTCGATCCGGTCACCCTTGCCGCTCACCTGCAGTGAGCGGCAAACGACGGTGTCGCATGCATGGGGGCGCCAAGGGTTCAGGCGCTCCGCCCGGCAACAAAAATGCGCTCAAGCATGGGGCCTTCACCAAGGCCGCGATAGAGAAACGCGCGGAGCTAAGCAGAATGATCAAGGTGGCGAAAAAGCTGCTCCACGAAATTGGCTGAAGCCAACGCTCACCTGCACGCAAGCCGGCCCCTCGGCATGCTTCTTCTCTTTGGAATCAGGTCTGTCGGTTTGTTGCCCTTGGCCGACTTGACTTCAAAGATTCCTGAACGCGTTTTTTCTTCTTGAGCCGGACGCCAGGTCCTTTCGTCTCGTCCGCCTGGATAAACTCGACACCTGCCTCTTCGAGCGCTGTCTGGATTTTCCACAGCGTCCGAGCAGATCCCGTGATCTCTGCGGAGAGCTCTATCCGCTTCACCGTGGTGGTCCCTACGCCGGCGAGTTCAGAAAGCTCAAGCTGACCCAGGCCAAGCAACGCGCGAGCAGCCCTAATTTGTGCAGCCCCGATCATGACTTGACGTCCATGACCAGTTTTGGTACTTTCAGTACCGAAAAGCGGCCTTTAAGTACCACATATGAGAGACTTTCCACTTTCGGTTGAAGCATCAAAATACCAGTTGCTGAAGCAGCGGTTGTTGGCAAGTTATCCTCTTGAGGATGAAGAGACGCTGGCCGACACCTTGGAGGGAATCACTGATCTCCATGAGATGATAGCCGAGATCATCCGCTCTGCCCTTATCGATGAAGCGCTGCAGGTGGGTCTCCGCTCGCGTCTTGATGATATGAAGCAGCGGCTGTCGCGGCTCGAGGAGCGTGGGGACAAGAAGCGGCAGTTGGCGCTCGAGGCCATGAACGAGGTGGGGCTCAAGAAGCTCGAACAGCCCGACTTTACGGCTTCCGCGCGAGCCGGCTCCCCTTCCCTTGTCATCGTCGCCGAGGATGCGATCCCGAGCCCCTATTGGGTGCCCCAGCCACCCAAGCTCGACTGGCAATCGCTGCTGGCCGAGCTGAAGCGTGGGTGCGTAGTGCCCGGCACCCAACTTAGCAATCCGAGACCAACCCTTTCAGTGAGGACGAAGTAGAGGTGGGTCCGTTTTCCGAGACAGTTTGGCGGCTTGGCTAAGGTGGATTCTGGGTTCGATTACGCCGCCAGTTTCTCCGCTTGCAGTTCGATAGCATAGACCTCGTCGGGCGTCCTGCCGGCGAACGAGGAGTGCGGCC
>JBGQMX010000016.1:0-32028 GCA_041500805.1 Methyloceanibacter sp. | reverse complement strand
CTTGACGGCCGGGCCGCTCCACTCCGCGGCGCGAGCGGCCACTAGACAGGCCTGCGAGCTCAGGATCAGCCCATCCTCCAACAGCTTCAGATGATTGGCGCGGAGCGTCGTGCCGGTGGTGGTGATGTCGACGATCAGCTCGGCGGTACCGGCGGCAGGCGTCGCTTCGGTGGCACCCACGCTCTCGACGATGCGATAGCCCGCGACGCTGTGGGCGGCGAAGAATCGCCGCGTAATATTCATATATTTGGTGGCGACGCGTAAGGGCCGTCCATGCGACCTGGCAAATTGCGCGGCGACATCATCGAGGTCCGCCATGCTGCCAACGTCGATCCAGCAGTCGGGAACGGCCACGACCACATCGGCCCGCCCGAAGCCGAGCGGCCTCAAGAACTCGACCGAGCCGTCGGCATCGGGAAGCGTCTCGCGGATCAGGTCCTCGCCGGTGATGCCGAGCTGAACGCGCCCAGCCTTCAGCTGGTGCACGATCTCCGCCGCCGAGAGATAGACCACCTCGACGCCGTCGAGGCCGGCAAGCGCGCCACGATAACCGCGCTCGTGTCCCGTCTTGCGCAAAGCCATGCCCGCCCGCTCGAACAGCTCGGCCGCCTGGTCCTTGAGGCGCCCCTTGGAGGGGAGGGCAAGGCTGAGCTGCGCGGCCGCCATCACGCGCTCCTCTCGACGGCAGCGAGCAGCCGCTCGGTGTGGATGGCGGAGCCGATCGCCGGCACCTCGCGCGGGGCGCCGATATGGGCGAGCAGCCCGTCATAACGGCCGCCGCCCGCGATCTGGTCCGCATCGCGCTCGCCCCCGGCCTCGATCTGAAACACGAGGCCCGAGTAATATTCGAGGTTGCGGCCGAACTCGGTGGCGAAGGTGCAGGCGTTCAAATCGATGCCGCTTCCTTCCAGGCGCTCGAAGCGGCGGACCAGCGCGTAGAGGGCGGGGCCGAGATCTAGCCCCGCACCTTTGGCGATCATGGCGACGTGCTCGGCGGCCTCCTTCGGGGGTCCCCCGACGGCGAGGTAATAGTCGATGACGGTCGCGACCTCCCGCGGCAAAGGATCGGCGCGGAGGTCAGCTTCATGGTCGAGCAGCCGCGCCGTGATCTCAGCCAAGGTGCGGTTGCCGGACAGCGGCAGGCCCTCTTTCTCGAGATAGGAAGCGACAATCTCCTCTGCCCGCTCGGGCGTCTCTTTGGCGAGCCGGCCGGCGAGCGCCATGACAGGGCCGTCGCCATTGGGGCGCTCGCCCTTCGCCAGCCGCGCAAGCAGCGCGTGGAAGACGGGCGGACGCCAGAAATAGTGACGGAGCTTGAGCCGCCAGCGCTCCGGCAACGAAAGCGCATCGAGCAGCGCATAGAACAGCGCGATATCGCCGAAGCGGAGACGAAACGCCTTAAGCCCTGCGCTGCGCACCGCTTCCACGGCAAGGAGCACGATTTCGGCATCGGCGGCTTCGCGGTCGCTCTCGCCGAAGCACTCGATGCCCGCCTGGCGGAACTCGCGGGGGTGGGATTGATTGCGGCGATCGGGCTGAAAGCGGAAAGCGGGGCCGTTGTAGCAATAGCGCGCCGGCCGATCGGCGGAGGGGTGACGCTCGAGATAAAGCCGCGACACCGGCACGGTCAGGTCTGGCCTGAGGCAAAGCTCATCGCCGGCGAGATCGGTGAAGACATAGGTGCGGCTTCTGATCGACTCCCCGATCTGGTCGAGGAAGACATCGGCGGGCTGGATGATGGAAGGCGCAACCTGCTCGTAGCCTGCGCGCCGGAAAATTTCGAGCAGGGTCGTGGCCTGGGCTTCGAGAGCCTCAAATCTCTGCGCCGATTCAGCGGCCATGGGTTCAGGCTTTGTGACGGGAGAGGACGCCGCGCACGGCCTCAACGAGTTTGGCTTCGGGGATGGGGAACTGCGCCTCGGCCTGCTTCTTCAGATATTCGTCGCGATCCTTGATCGAGGTGAGCGTGGCGCCAAGAATCAAGTCCTTGATCTGCACTACGCCTTTGGCCTTCTCGTCGCCGCCCTGGATGACGACGCAAGGGGAGCCGCGCTTGTCAGCATATTTCATCTGTGCCTTCATGCCGGACTCGCCGAGATAGAGCTCCGCACGGATGCCGGCGGCGCGCAGACCCTGCGCCATTTTCTGGTAGTCGGCGATGCGGTCGCGGTCGAGCACGAGAACCACAACGGGGCCTTGTGTAGCGCTGTCTTTATATTTGCCGAGAAGCTGAAGGCCGAAGAGAAGCCGCGAGACGCCGATGGAGATGCCGGTGGCCGGCACCTTCTCGCCGGTGAAGCGCTCGACGAGGCCGTCATAGCGTCCGCCGCTCACCACCGAGCCGAGCCTGATGGGTTGCCCGCGCTCGTCTTTGATGGGAGCCGTCAGATCAGCCTCGAACACGGGCCCGGTGTAATATTCGAGCCCGCGCACGACGGAGGGATCGATATGGATGCGGCTGCTCCCATAGCCAGATGCTTCGCAAAGCTCGATGATCTGACGGAGTTCCTCGATACCAGCGATTCCTGCCAGTGTGGGACCAGCAGCATTGGACCACGCTTCGAGCAGGGATAAGTTATCGACAAACCTCTCGCCCCTCTCGCCAACAATCTCCATGTCCTTGATTGGTCTGTCACCTGCATCACTGACGGATGTGTGAAATTGACCACCTCGCACCACGACCAGGATTCGATCTATTTGTTGGTCATTCAGACCGGCGCCCTTGGTGAAGTCCCCAGACTCATCCTTGCGGCCAGGACCTAACAACGCCCGCACACCACCCTCGCCGAGACGATCCCATTTGTCGATGGCACGCAGGACAGTCAGGCGCTTCGCGGCGTTGGCATCCCCGTCGAGTCCGATTGATTCAAGCACGCCGTCGAGAACTTTGCGGTTGTTGACCTTGATGACGTAGCGGCCCTCGAGCCCAAGCTTTTCAAGCGTGTCGGCGGCAAGCATGCACAATTCGGCGTCGGCGGCGACCGACGATGCGCCCACCGTATCGGCATCGAACTGGGTGAACTGGCGGAAGCGGCCTGGACCTGGCTTCTCGTTCCGCCACACCGGCCCCATCTGGTAGCGGCGGAAGGGCTTGGGCAGCTTCTCGTAATTCGCCGCCACATAGCGGGCGAGCGGCGCGGTCAGATCATAGCGGAGCGAGAGCCACTGATCGTCGTCGTCCTTGAAGGAGAACACGCCTTCGTTCGGCCTATCCTGGTCGGGCAGGAACTTGCCGAGCGCGTCGGAATATTCGAGTGCCGGGGTGTCGAGCGGCTCGAAGCCGTAGGACTCGAACACCCCCCTGATGGTGCCGAGCATGGTCTCGGTGGCACGGATCTCTCCCGCCGAAATGTCGGAAAAGCCCTTCGGCAGGCGGGCCTCGGGGCGGACCGGCTCGTCTTTGTTGCTCATGGGAGGATGCGGCTGATTCTCGAGGGGTTCCAGCCGCCGCGTTCTAACCCATCGCTGGAACCCTTGGAATAGGTAAGTGTCGTCGCCATTGCCGGGCTTGACCAGGCAATCCATTCCACTGGCACTTCAGCTTGCTGTGACGTAACGGCATGGATGCCCGGATCAAGTCCGGGCATGACGGGACTCGTGGATAAAACCCCCTCAATCGACGAGGGCGGCTTCCCGCGCCATCTCGACCAGGGCCTCGACCGGATGCACCGTCACGTTCAGCTTCTCGAGCGCCGGAGGGCACGGGCCGCCCGTCGCCCAGTCGAGCAGCTCGACAGTGTGGACGAAGGGAGCCGTGGTGCCCCCCTGAAGCTGCATCACGCAGCCGATATTGGCGGTGGCGATCACATCGGGCTTGAGGCTTGCGATATTGCGCAGCTTGCGCTCGCGCAGTTGTCCGGACAGCTCGGGCTCGAGCAGATTGTAGATGCCGGCCGAGCCGCAGCAGAGATGCCCCTCGGGGACCTCCAAAATGTTGAAGCCCGCCTGGGAGAGCTGCTTGAGGGGGAGCGCGTCGAGCTTCTGGCCGTGCTGAAGCGAGCAGGGAGCGTGATAGGCGACCCTGAGGCCCGTCCACATCATGGGCGGCATGAGATCGATCTCCTCGACGAACTCGGTGATGTCGCGAGCGAGGCCGGAGACATAGGCCGCGCGCTCGGCATAGCCGCGGTCGCGGGAGAGCAGGCTGCCGTAGTCCTTGACCATGGTGCCGCAGCCCGAGGTGGTGACGACAATGGCGTCGAGCAGCTTCTCGCGCATCGCCGCCGTCCAGGCATCGATGTTGCGGCGGGCGGCGTCACGCGCCTCCTCCTCGCGGCCGAGATGGTGGACGAGAGCGCCGCAGCAGGCCTCGTCCTTGACGACGACGACATCGACGCCGTGGCGCCGGAGCAGCCTGATGGCGGCGAGGTTGATCGAGGGGGCCAGCATCTCCTGCACGCAACCGAGCATCAGCGCTACGCGCTTTGCCTTGGGCTCGGAGCCGATCGCCGATTTCGGCTTGGTGAGCTTCATCTGCGGCCGCTGCGGCGGCACCAACGCGAGCGCCGCGGCGGTCCGCTCGAACCCGGCTCTTGCGATCAAGCCGCGAAATGGTCTCAACAGCCAGCCGAGCTGAAGGGCGAAGCGGAAGCGTCTCGGATGTGGCAGCACCTTGCTCAGGATCCAGCGCATGCCGCGCTGGCGGGACGAGCGGTGACCCTTCATCTCGATGCGCGTGCGGGCAAGGTCGACGAGATGCATGTAGTCGACGCCGCTCGGGCAGGTGGTCATGCAGGAGAAGCAGGAGAGGCAGCGATCGATGTGATAGGTCATCGTCGGCGTGACCTCGCGGTCCTCGAACATCTGCTTCATCAGGTAGATGCGGCCGCGCGGGCCGTCGCGCTCGTCGCCGGTGAGCACATAGGTCGGGCAGGTGGCGGTGCACAGCCCGCAATGGACGCAGCGCCTGAGAATGGCGTCGGCGCGGGCGATGGTCGGGTCGGCGAGCTGGATCGCGTTGAACTTCGTCTGCATGGTTCTCGCCTACATTCCTGGATACATGCGGCCCGGGTTCAGAATACCCACCGGATCGAAGGCCCGCTTGAGCTCCGCCGACAGCGCGGTGAGCGGAGGATCGAGCGGCTGGAACACGTCGATGACCGCCCGCGCCGGAGCCTCGGCGCGGATCAGTGTGGCATGGCCCCCAAATTCGGCAAGGGTGCGGCGGATCTCGACGGCGCCGGCATCGGAGATGGGCGGGGTTTCGAGCCAGATGAGCCCGCCCGACCAGTCATAGAGGACGCGAACGTCGATCTTGCGCGCGAGGCTGCCGACGAGCTTGGCGGCGCTGGAAGGGACCGTGGAGATGCGCCAGAGCGGCCGCCCCGTCTTCTGGAACATCCTGAGCGAGCGCACCTCGTCCCAGAAAACACGGCTCCGCGCCGTGTCGAGCTCCAGCGCCGGAGCATAGGCCTGAAGCATCTGTTTCAGCCGGCTTGCTCGGTAGCGCGCCGAGGCGGGTAGATTCTCCACCCTGATGGCCGTGACCGAGGCACCGGCGCTCCTGATCTCCTCGTCGGAGAAGCGCTTGGCGAGCTCGGCATGCACATGCACCGCGCCTGACACCTCGAAGGGGGTGCCGAAGGCAAGGCACAGGGTTTCGACCCCGCTCGGATCGGAAAGTCCCAAACAGAGCACGGTGCGGACCTCGCGTTGGGCCGGAAGCACCTTGATGGCCATCTCGGTCACGACCGCAAGCGTCCCCCATGAGCCTGCCAGCACCCTGCCGAGATCATAGCCGGTGACGTTCTTCATCACCCGGCCGCCGGCCCTGATCGTCTCGCCGCGCCCATTGACGGCCTGCACGCCAAGCACGTGGTCGCGCGCCGAGCCGACAAGGATGCGTCTACTGCCGGAGAGGTTGGTGGCAATCACGCCGCCGATCGTGGCTTGACCGGGCCCGAAGCCGAGCACGGGCCCAAGATCGACCGGCTCGAAGGGAAGCTCCTGGTCGTTCTCGGCGAGCAGCTGCTCGACCTGCGCGACCGGCGTGCCGGCGAGCACCACGAGCACGAGCTCGCTCGGCTCGTAGAGGGGAACGCCGACCAGGCTTTCCGTGCTCAGGACCGCGCCATATTGCACCAGGCGCCCGATCTCGCGCTTGGTCCCGCGCCCCATGACCTCGAGCGGGGTGCGCGTATCGGCGGCCTCGGCGACGAGATAGGCAAGCTCCTCCACCGTGTCAGGAGCATGGAAGCCGACACGCATATGGCCGGTCACTGGACCCCACGTCCTTCCAGCGGGAACACCTTGCCGGGATTGAGCAGCCAATCCGGATCGAAGACGGCCTTCACCCGCATCTGCTGGGCCAGGTCCGCGTCGGTATACTGCTCGCGCATCAGCTCACGCTTCTCGATGCCGACGCCGTGCTCGCCGGTCAGGCAGCCCCCGAGCGAGACGCACAGCTTCAAGATCTCGGCGCCGCACAGCTCGACCCGCTCGAGCTGAATGGGATCGTTGGCGTTGTAGAGGATGAGAGGATGCAGATTGCCGTCGCCGGCATGAAAGATGTTGGCGACGTCGAAACGATAGCGCCGGCAAATCCAGCCGATCTCATCGAGCGCCTTGGTGAGCTTGGACAGCGGGATGACGCCGTCCATACAGTAATAGTCGGACAGCTGCCCGATGGCGCCGAAGGCCGCCTTGCGGGCTTTCCAGATAAGCGCGCTCTCCTCGGCGCTTTGGCTCCGGCGCATCATGGCCGGGTTATAGTCCATCGCGATCTCGCCGATCTTCTCGAGCAAGGTGTCGATCTCGTCCTCCGATCCCTGCACCTCGACAATGAGGAGCGCCTCGACGTCGAGCGGATAGCCGGCCTTGACGAAATGTTCGCAGACATGGATCGCGGGCCGGTCCATGAATTCAAGCGCCACGGGAACGATGCCGGCGGCAATGATGCCGGCGACGCAGGCTCCCGCCGCCTCATTGGAATCGAAGCCGAGCAGCATCGGGCGCGCGCCTTCGGGGGCCTTGAGCAAGCGCACCGTAACCTCGGTGACGACCCCGAGCTGGCCCTCCGAGCCTATGATCAGCGCGAGGAAATCGTATCCCGGAGCGTCGAGACTGGCGCCGCCGATATCGAGGATCTCTCCGTTCATCAGCACGATGCGGACGCCCAGCACATTGTTCGTCGTGACGCCGTATTTCAGGCAGTGCGCCCCACCGGAATTGGTGGCGACATTGCCGCCCACGGTGCAGGCGATCTGGCTCGACGGGTCCGGCGCATAGAAGAAGCCGTCGGCGGCAACCGCCTGGGAGATACCGATATTGGTGAGGCCCGCCTCGACGCGGGCTACGCGGTTGGTGAGGTCGATGGAGAGCACCTTGCTCATGCGCGTAAGGCAGAGCACGATCGCATCCTCGAGCGGCAAGGCCCCGCCACACAGCGAGGTGCCGGCGCCGCGCGGCACGACCTTGACGTGATTCTCATGGCAGAAGCGCAGGATCTCGCTCACCTCCTCGGTGGTGCCCGGCAGCACGACGGCAAGCGGCAGGCAGCGATAGGCGGTGAGCGCGTCGGTCTCGAAGGTGCGCCTTCCTTCCAGGTCGGTGATCAGGGTCGCTTCCGGAACGAGCTTCTTGAGCTGCCGCAAGATGTCGGTCCGGCGCTGAAGGATCGCCAAATCCGGATTTGGCATGGAAAGTTGCGCCATCGAAGGCTCCCAGCTTGTCCCGCGCCGTTGCGGGAAAGGCCCTAGCATTAGTCTTTCGCATGCGCGAGGGTGGCGGGCAATACGCCCCGGCGGGGCCCGCGGCCAGCCTCGCCGCTCCCGGCGCAACCCCTCAGGCGTTCTCCGAGTTATGATGTCGCAGCCGGCCATTTTTTATGGCAATTTGGGCTCCCGCTACAGTCAACGGGAACTGACAGAGCTAAGGGAGAACGCTTAAGCATCGTCTAAACAGAGACGGGAGAAACCTGTGTGGGCGACTTTAAGGAGGACTGAGATGAGGAAGTTTGGGCTGTTTGGGCTCGGTGTCATCGTGCTTGTGGCTTTGAGTGGGCCGTCGTTTGCCGCGGGCGATGCCGTGAAGGGCAAAGCCGCCTTCGCCGTATGCGCGATCTGTCACCAAATCGGACCGGGCGCGAAAACCTTGGTGGGACCCGAGCTTAATGACATCGTCGGACGCAAGGCGGCCAGCGTCGCCGACTATACGATGTACTCGGCGGGCATGAAGAAGCTCGGCGCCGACGGCTGGGTTTGGACCGAGGAGAACATCGACAAATGGATCGCCGATCCAAAAGCGATGATCCCCGATTCAACCATGGCGCTTGCCTTTCCAGGCGTCGCGGACGCGGGCCAGCGGGCCGACATCATCGCCTATCTGAAAACCAACGGCGCGCCGTAACCGTCGCCTCAGGGGGTGGCTTGAGGCGCGGGCACTCCTGGCGCGGGTGCTTGGGGCGCGGGCGCTGCTGGCGGCGCCGATGAGGCTTGAGGCGCAGGCGGGGCTTGAGGGCCCCCTGCGCCTTGAGCCTTGGCACGGAATTTCTCGATGTCGTCGAGGACGGCCTTGAAGAAATAGTCCTGCTCGCCTTCCTCCTTGGCGACCTCCGTCCAGGCCGAACGGAAGGAAGCGAACACGTCCTCAGGCCAGCCCTCGACGCGGACGCCGTCCTTGGCGGCGAGGTTCGCAAGAGCATCGGCCTGCAGCCGCGCGCTGTCGGTCAGCGTCGCATGAAGCGTATCCTGGCAAGCCGTCTCGATCAGGGTTCGCTGTTGATCGCTGAGCGCGCTCCAGCGATCCTTGTTGATCAGCAGCTCGAGCACCGTCTCGGGTTGGTGCCAGCCGGGCACGTAGATGAGCTTGATCTTGGCCTGCAGGCCTTGCTCCTGGTCGACGGCGGGCGTGTAAAGCTCGGCCGCGTCGATGTCCCCCTTGGCGAAGGCGGCAAGCAGGTTTCCGCCCGGCACGAGCACGGTCGTGGCGCCAAGTTGCGACATGACCAGGCCGCCAAGCCCGAAGATGCGCATGCGCAGGCCCTTGATGTCGTCCTTGCTCTTGATCTCCTTGGCGAACCAGCCGCCCGCTTCGGCGCCGCCGAAAGCGCACGGGATGACGTGGACCTTGAGCCCCGCGTGATCGTACATTTCCTGGTAGAGCGTCTTGCCATTGCCGGTCTCGAACCAATCGAGATAGCCTTTGGCGTCAGGGCCGAAGGGGAAGCCGGAGAACAGCGCCGCGGCGGGGAGTTGCGCGGCCCAGAAGCTCGCCGTGGCGAAGCCCGCATCGACGCTGCCGCTAGAGACCTTGTCGAGAATCTCCTGGGGCTTCGTGCCGTCTCCCGGCTGCTTCAGGTCGAGCACGAGCGAGCCTCCCGAGCGCTCCTTGATCAGCTTGGCCAGGCTTGCCGCGGGTTCCCCGAGTCCCGGCAGGTGGGTGCCGTAGACGATGGGGGTGACGAGGCGCACCGGCTCGGCCTCAGCCGCCAAGGCCGGCAGCAGCAGCGCAAGCATTGCCAGGGCCCTTGCTTGCATCTTGCTCGTCCTCCCGCGCCCCGCCTTGCTGCGCGATTCCGATTTCTTGAGTCGCGCCGCCGATGCTACATCCTGGCTCCCCTCTCCCGCCACAAGTTGCAAGAGGGTGACGGGAAGGCGATTGCGGAGCCCATTTCTGCGCTCACTTCCGTTCTCCCCACGCTTCGGTTATGGTGCAGCGCACTCTCCCGTCGTGGATGATTGTTCTCAAGTCCGGCTATAAGACCGGTTCGGGGTGGCCCTCAATGCAATTTGCCGTATGGCTGATCGAGCGTCCTCGCTGGTTCAAGCGGACCGTTCTGATCGTCAACGACATCCTGATGCTGACCGTCGCGTTGTGGGCGGCCTATTCGTTGCGACTGAGCGAGATTTACGTCCCGGACAGCCTCGACAAGGTGCTGCTGATGGCCGCGGCCCCGGTGATCGGCGTCACCGTCTTCTATATGCGCGGGCTCTACAAGCTCGTGACCCGCTTCATCGGGCCCGAGGGCACCACCCGCATCTATGTTGCGGTGATCATCGCCACCGTGCTCTGGGCGCTCGTCGTGCTGATGAGCGGCGTCAAGGTCCATCCGCGTTCGGTCATCGTGATCTATGGCCTGATCGCCGCGGGTCTCATCCGCCTCAGCCGGCAATGGGCCGCCTCCGCGCTGCTCAAGGCCGCGCCTCAACACAAGCCGGTGAGCTTCGACGAACGGAAGCCCGTCATCATCTATGGCGCAGGGTCGATCGGCATCCAGCTGCTGCGCGCCCTGAACGAGACGCGCAAATACAAGACCGTCGCCTTTATCGACAGCAATCCATCGCTGGCGGGGCAGGTGGTGCATGGCGTCAAGGTGATCCGGCCAGAGAAGATCGGCAGAGTCATCGCCGACGAGAACGTGAAGGAGGTGCTGCTCGCGACCCCTTCGGCGCTGCGCGGCGAGCGGCGGGTCGCCCTCAGGGCGCTCGAATCTTTCCCCGTGATGGTAAAGACGTTGCCGGCGCTCGAGGAGATCGCTTCAGGCCATGTCGAGGTGAGCGATTTGAGGCCCATCGAGGTCGAGGACCTTTTGGGACGCGATCCGGTGACCCCCGATCTCGAGCTCTTGACGGCCAATGTCAGCGGTAAGGTGGTGATGATCACCGGGGCCGGCGGCTCGATCGGCTCGGAGCTCACCCGCCAGCTCCTCAGGCTTGGACCCAAGACGCTTGTCCTATTCGAGCTGTCGGAGGTCGCCCTTTACGAGATCTCCATGGAGATCGAGGAGCTGCAGCGCCGCCTGCAGCAGGAGGCCGAGCCTGGCGCGCCTGCTGCCACGACGGTCGTCGAGGTGCTTGGATCGGTGCTCGACCGCAAGCTCGTCTCCCGCACCATTCAGGATATCGGGGTGGAGGTGATCTACCACGCCGCCGCCTACAAGCATGTCCCGATCGTCGAGGCGAACCCCTTCGCGGGGCTTCAGAACAACACCTTCGGTACCCTTGCCCTCGCCGAGGCGGCGAAAGAGCTCGGCGTCGACCGTTTCGTGCTCGTCTCGACCGACAAGGCGGTCCGTCCGACCAACATCATGGGAGCGAGCAAGCGCCTCGCCGAGCAGATCCTGCAGGCGCTCGCTCAAGAGCGCGGCAGCGCCACCATCTTCACCATGGTCCGCTTCGGCAATGTGCTCGATTCGTCAGGCTCGGTGGTGCGGCGCTTCCGCAACCAGATCAAGGCCGGCGGACCGGTGACCGTCACCCATCCCGAGGTGATCCGCTACTTCATGTCCATCCCCGAGGCGGCCCAGCTCGTCATCCAGGCCGGCACCATGGCGACCGGCGGCGAGGTCTTCGTGCTCGAAATGGGGACGCCCGTGAAGATCGACGATCTCGCCCGCACCATGATCCGCCTGTCGGGGCGCGAAGTGCGCGACGAAACCCACCCCGACGGCGACATCGCCATCGAATATGTGGGCCTCAGGCGCGGCGAGAAGCTCTACGAGGAGCTCTTGATCGGCGAGAACACGACCGGCACCAGCCATCCGCGCATCTTCAAGAACTCGGAGCCGATCTTGCCCTTCGAGGACCTTGCCGCCGCGCTTGAGCGCCTCGAAGACGCGATGCAGAGAATGGACGAGATCGAGCTGCAGGAGCTGCTGCGCGCGACCGTCGAGGGATATGTGCCGTCGACCATGGGGCATCCGGTCTCGCCCAAGGGCGAATGGCAGCCCGTCTCGCGCACGCTGCATTAGAGGGAATGCCGTCCGACCAGCCTGCGCTTTGGGCCGCTCTGGTGGCGGGGTGCGCGGGCCTCTCAGCCCTCCTGATCTTCCTGTTGAAGCCGCTTCTCGTCCGCCATCTCCTGGCGCGGCCGAACGCGCGCTCCTCACACAAGATCGCGACGCCGCAAGGCGCAGGGCTCGCGGTCACAGCGACCGTGCTGATCGGCTGCGCCCTTGCCGTCCTCCTTTGGCATCCCGCGCCGGAGCCGAGCCTCGTTCCGGTGCTGGCAACTGCCGTGGCGCTCACCATTCTCGGCGCGCTCGACGATGCGCACGCGCTGCCCGTGTCCTGGCGCCTTATCGGCCAGACGCTCGCGGCCCTCGTCATGGCCTTGAGCCTTCCCGAGGGGTTTTAGGTGCTTCCCGATCTGCTTCCGCTTGTCGTGGAGCGCGCGCTGATCGTGCTCGGCACCGTCTGGTTCGTGAATGCCGTCAACTTCCTCGATGGGCTCGACTGGATGACGGTGGCGCAGGTCGTGCCGATGACCCTCGGCATCGCCGCCTTGACGGCCTTGGGAGCCGTCCCTGCCACGGTCGGGGTGCTCGCGCTGGCGCTGCTCGGCGCCGTGCTCGGCTTCGCCCCGTTCAACAAGCATCCGGCCCAGATCTTTCTCGGCGACGCCGGCAGCCTGCCGATCGGCTTGTGCCTCGCCTTCATGCTGATCTTCGTCGCCAAGGCGCATCTTGCGGCGGCACTCCTGCTGTCGCTCTATACGCTTGCCGATGCGACGCTCACGCTGTTCCGCCGCATCATCGACCGGGAGCCGATCCTGTCGGCGCACCGGACGCATTTCTATCAGCGGGCGGTAGCGCAAGGACTGCGCGTGCCGCAAGTGACGGCCCGGGTCTTCCTGCTTGGGCTCGTTCTCGCCGGCCTCGCGGTGGCCATGGTGCTAGCCCGCTCATTCTTGGTCGATTTCTTGTGTCTCGGTGTCGGCCTGATCGCGACCGGCGCCGTGCTCTACGCTCTCGCCCGGGGCCGCTAGATGAGCCGGCGCGTCCTCATCACCGGCGCCTCCGGCTTCATCGGCAGGCGGCTTACGGGCGCTCTTGCGAACGAGGGCTGGCAAATCAGAGCTGTTTCGCGCGATCCATCGAGCATCCCCGCCATGAGCGGCGTCGAGCGCGTCGCCATGATGGACCTCAGGCGTGCCGCCGATTGGCCGGCACTACTCGATGGCATCAGCCATGTCGTGCATCTCGCCGGCATCGCGCACGCGCCAGGCTCGCTCCCCGATGAGCTCTATACCCGCATCAATGCGGAAGCCGCCGGGGAGCTTGCGGAAGCAGCGCGCGATAGGATCGAGCGTCTCGTGCTGATCTCCTCGGTGCGAGCGCAAGCAGGGCTATCGGCCGATCATCCCATCACCGAGAAGGATACCGCGCTCCCCACCGACGTCTATGGCCGCTCGAAGCTCGAGGCCGAGCGTCTCATCGCGCAAAGCGGCGTCGCCTTCACGGTGCTGCGCCCCGCCGTCGTCTATGGCAAAGGCGTCAAAGGCAATATCGCGAGCCTTGCCACGCTCGCCAAGACGCCCATGCCGCTCCCTTTCGCGGGGCTCGACAACCGCCGCTCGCTGCTGGCTATCGAGAACCTCGTCGCGGCCATCTCGCTTGTGCTCGACGCGGAGCAAGCGGCGAACGAGACCTTCCTTGTCGCCGATGCCGAGCCGATCAGCGTGGCCGACCTCGTCGCCGCCATGCGCGAGGGGCTTGGGCGGCCCCCTCACCTCGTGAAGGTACCGCTCGGAGCCGTCAAGCGGCTGATGAAGTCCTTCGGCAGAGAGGCCGAGTGGGAGCGCATCTCCGGCGACTTCGTCATCGATGCCTCTAAGCTGATGGGGATCGGCTGGCGCCCGGCCGTGGCGACGCGCGACGGCATCGTCAGGATGATGGGTGCCGAGAACGCCGCTACACAGCCCTAAGCGCATTGTAGAGCGCGACGGTCTGCCGCCCGATCGCGTTGGCCGAGAACTTGCTCTCCACCAGCGCGCGCGCATTGGCCGCAAACCGCTGACGCAAACCGGCGTCGCTAGCGACCTTCGCCATGGCATCGGCCAAAGCCCGCACGTCGTCGACGGGCACCGTGAGCGCGGTCTCCCCCTCGATGGCGATCTCGCGGCAGCCCGGCGCATCGGTCGCGACCATCGCCCGCCCGCAAGCGGCAGCCTCGACCAGGCTCTTCGGCAGTCCCTCGCGGCGCGAGGCGAGCACCGCGAAATGAGCGCGCTCCCAGACCGTCCTGATATCGGTCACGTGGCCGAGCCATTCGATGCCGTAGAGGCTTGCGAACTCGCGGAGCTGCTCGGGTGCGAGCGAACCGGGATTCTCCTTGTCGCAGTCGCCTGCGAGCAGGAGCTTGAGCGCCACGCCTCGCTTGCCGAGGAGGGAGAACGCATCGATGAGGGTGAGCACGCCCTTGTCGGCGAGCATGCGCCCGACATAGGCGGCGGTCACCGGCGGCGGCGGCTCGGGCAGGGGCGTCAGCGCCTTGGTGTCGACGCCCGAGCCCGGGATGAGCAACACGGTCTCAGGCGGCACGCCGAGTGCGATGACGAAGGCGCGGTCGTCGGGATTCTGCACCACGGTCCGGCTGCGCTTCCGCGTGAGGAGGTGCCGGAGCGCGAAGCGCACGGCGCGGCGCGTGGCACCGCTCACTCGCGCCTCGCCGATGAAGAGCGTGCCGAGCCCGGTGAGACTGTTGACCACGGCGGTGCCGGAAAGCCCGAGGCTCGCCACTGTCCCGAGCAGGACGGGCTTCAAGGACACGTTGTGCAGGACGTCGGGCTTAAGCGCGCGAAGGAGCCGCCTGAGCTCCCAGATCGCAGAGAGACTCCCGAGCGGCGAGAGGCTGCCGCGGCTCCAGTTGAGCGCATGCGGCACGAAGCCTTCCTCCTCGATGGCAGCCGCGCCGTCCTTCAGCCGCGTCGCGACATGCACCTCGTAGCCGGCCTCCTTGGCGGCCCGGGCCATGGGCAGCCGGTGCGACAAGAAGTACCAGTCCTCGGTCACGACATAGAGGAGGCGGGGAGCCATGAATCGGCTTGTATCAGCGCGGCGGCGTTCGCGAAACCGCCCGTGCTCTTTCCTATGCCCCTGCCCTGTTCGAGCCCTTCTCCGACTGGCGCAAGGGTCCGGAACGCGCTATCCTAGCCTTAACCAAGAGAGCTGCTTCGGGGGACTTCCAGCGATGAAACATCTCGGTCTCGTCCTTGTGCTGTGCGGCGCGGCGGGTTTGGCCGCAGCACCCCGCACCGCCTACGCTTTCGATATCGAAGGCCAGAACGCGAGCCTCCAGGGCGGCTCGGCAGGATTCGCCTCTCCGGCGGAGCAATTCTTCAATCCCGACTACACCAGGGGCAGCTCGCTCGCGCTGCCGTTCATCGGCAAGAGCGACAGCAGCACGCATGTGTCGGATTACGGCAATTCGATCCCTATCCCGGGTCCCGGGATAGACCAGCCCGCACCCGCCTGGGCCTACTCGTCTCGGTAGACGGCGCCCCCGGGACTTAGCGCTGGCGATCCCCGCTCTCCGTTGACAATGCGAAGGCACTGGCTTCGGCAGCAGGCTCAGAAGAGTCGGTAGGACGCGCTTTTAGCAGACTCGCTTATTAGCGCGCGCGGCGACGCCCAGTGAGACGAGGGCAACGGTGTCCGACGGGCATTTTAGGGCGATGGGCAAATATATCTCGCAGGGATCATCGACCGGCCGATCAACGCCAGCCGGGCAATCAAGCGCAAACGCACTGCCCACCGACACACCCATCGCGACGAGCGCGCCGGTCAAAAGCTTTATGGGTTCCATTGATTGTCCTTCGGCCGACGGAGCGTAGGCGCAAGCCCTACAGCAAAAAGGGCGCCGACCGAAGCTGACGCCCTTTGCATCTCCTGGGCCTAAAAAGCGCCAGCTAGACTCTTCTAATCCAGCCGCCCAACACGCCTTCAATTTTGAGTCGATTAGTAGCGACGCGGGCAGATCATCTTCCAGCGGCCGAAGATGCCTTGCTTCCAATAACAGCTGGGCATGACCGGTGGGCCCCAAGCCGCGGCATAGGCTGGCTCATCGACGTCATAATTTACCCAAACGCATCGATCCGTTCCGCAAAGCCATTCGGCCTTCGCCGGCTGACCGGCGAAGAGAAGCGCGGCCGCTAGGACTGAACCTGCCAAGATCGTTCTGATCACGTCTGAACCCTCCCCTAACAACAGTGTTTCTGGCCCCAAGCGATTTAACCCGGGCGCTGCTTTAGAGTCCACACCGCCAGGCCGGCGTCCGCGCGTCTCGTTATGCTGTGTCCGCCGCCTCGTCCTCGCGGCTTGCCTCCGGCGATCCGACGCTCCGCATCCCTCTTGATGTGGGCGATAGCCTCTTCAGGCTTCCGAGGATTGATCTCTTCGCCGATCTCCATAAAAGCGCTCTTTGATCGAAGCGGGACCGAGGAAGCGATGCTCCTCGGTGAGCTTCGGCTTAGCGCGCGGCGGATTGGCTTCGTAGATTGCAGCATGGGTCCCTCCGTTTGGTGTTACCTCTAGGGTTACCTGCGGAGGGATGCGACTTGGCGGCTAAGGCGTGAAAGTCCTTGTGTGGGCTGGTACCGCTGGGCGAATTCGAATCGCCGACCTCTTGATCCACAGTCAAGCGCTCTAACCAACTGAGCTACAGCGGCATAGCTTCCCAAGCCTTCGCGGGCGAACCTAAGCGGAGCCAAGACCCGTTGCAAGCGCGAGTAGGCTACTCCTTAGAGTGAAGGAGAAGGTCTGAAGGAAGCGGAAATCGAGGGGCGGCAGCCCTGGACGCAGAAAGGCCCGGAGCGAACCCCGGGCCTTTCGCGCTTAAGTCGTACTAGCCCTCAATCTCTCAAGCGGCCGGCACGGGACCGCCAGACGATTACGGCTTGCGGATGGACTCGAAGGAGCGGGACATCTGGTCCTTGATCGGCTCGGTCGTGTCGGCCGCGATCTTGGTGGTGAGCGCCCGGATCTCGCCCGCCTGGCTTGCGAACACGTCGAACTGATGGCGGATGAAGGCCGATTGCAGCTCGACGATCTCGGCGAGGTTCTTGGCGGCGGCGAGGCTCTTGGCAAGGTCGAAGGCAGAATTGAGATTGCGCTGGGCAAGGTCGATGAGCTTACGGTTGAAGGCCGTAGCGCCCTGGCCGGCGGCGTCGAAGGACCGCTCGAGCGAATCGAACGCCTCTTCCAGCGCCTCTTTGCCACGCTCGTAAGCCTCGCGGCTCTGGTTCACCGTCTTCTCGGCGAGCGCGCGTACGCTCTCGGGCACGGTCGTATCGAGCTTCAACTTCTCGAACTCTTTGGCGGCTTGACGGAAGCTATCGCGCGCCCGCTCGGCGGCGGCTTGTGGAGAATATGTACTGCTCATGATGACACCTCTTGCTCGGACTCGTTTCGCCTGGGGAACGCGGGCCTTACGCCTGTGCTGGACAGGCGCGCCGCGATGATATTTTGTTGCACTGCAATATAATTGTTGCGTTGCGACAAAGCAAGGGCGTGGAGGCGGCGTCAGCACTTTTTTAGCCCTGCCGACCAACTTCTTTGCTTTCGCGCTATGCAAAATACTGAATTCGCCTAAATTTAGTGGATGAGTCGATTAAGCACCCCAACCTTAGGTGGGGCGCGACTGGCCGAGCTGATACCTTGCGCCTAGGCGCCAGACCGAGCTCCCTCCCGTTTCTCATTGGGCCCGCCCATGGCCGACCTCAGACCGCAAAGGCGCATCGAAGAGTTGGAAGGCGATCGCGAGGCGCTTGAGCATATCGCGCGTGCGCTCGAGGGCCGCGTGCTGCCGGGACCAGGCTCCGCTCCGCCTGCCGAGGGAAGGGACGGGCCAGGAACCCTCGCCCTCACCCCGCAAGGCTTGCAGCTCCTGCTCGAGGCGATACCAGTGGCGGCCGGCATCCTCGCTCACGGCGCGCTTGTCTATGCCAATGACACCTTCGCCCATGCCTTCGGCTATCGCTCCTTTGCCCAGATGCTGGAGGCAGGCGGCCTCGATGCCATCCTGCCCGGCGGGGCGGCGCTCACTCAGCCCGAGAATGGAACCGAGCGGAGCGCACCGATCGAGGCGCTGACGCGCTCGCGAAGGAAACTGAAGGTCGCCTTTGCGCTCCGCCTTCTCGACGCCGAGAAAGACATCAGGCTCTTGCGCCTGATCGACCAGAGAAGCCTCGATGAAGAGGTGCCCCCCGTCGCCGAAGAGAAATCCGACCTCGTGGCCGCCGCCGCGACGCGGCGGCTCGACTTCCTCGCCAAGGTCAGCCACGAGGTACGCACGCCGCTCAACTCGATCATCGGCTTCACCGAGCTGATGCTGCAGGAGCGGCTCGGCCCCATCGGCAATGCACGCTACACGGGCTATATCGAGGATATCCACCAAAGCGGGCTCTATGCGCTCTCCCTTCTCAACGACCTCCTCGACATCTCCAAGATCGAGGCCGGCAAGTTCGAGCTCAATTTCACCGCGGTCGATGTGCCGGAGCTCGTCGAAGATTGCGTCAACAGCCTGCAGCCGCTGGCCAAGCGCGCACGCATCGTGCTCAGGCTGTCGCTTACGCCCGAGCTGCCTTCGATCGTCGCCGATCCGCGGCGACTCAAGCAGATCCTCCTCAATCTCCTCACCAACGCCATCAAGTTCACCAAGGAAGGCGGGCAGGTGATCGTGTCCGGCACGCTGGTCGACGGCGAGCTGCGCTTGCGGGTGGGCGACAACGGCGTCGGCATGACCAAGGACGAGATCGCCTACGCCATGCAGCCCTTCCATCAGCTCGACACGGCGCCGCGCAAGCAGACGGGAACGGGCCTCGGCCTTCCCGTCACCAAGGCGCTGGTCGACGCCAATCGCGCACGCCTCGTCCTGACCAGCGAGAAGGGGGTCGGCACCTCGGCCGATGTCATCTTCCCGGCCGAGCGGCTGTTCACTGGGGGCGCCTCCGCCTGAGCGCATCCGCGCTCCGCTTGTGATTTGCTGTGTGCAACCGCAAAATCTCTGCACTAGCTCAGCACTTTGGCAATGATCATGTCGGCAATGTTCCATCTATACATAAATTATTCTGTGTCGGCTTTACTTCATACTTTAAGATCAAAGCTTAGAAGACTTCTAAAGTCGATTAGATTACGATATTCTTGTTGACTTTCCCCAATCCGAGGCTTTAAGCGAGGAATGCGCCCCCTCGGCGCTTGGCCTAGGGGCGATTTATTTGGGTCCGATACCGGGGCCTTGAACCTCGGCCATTGGAGGAGATTGATGCGACTTGCCCCCGCGCGCGCCTTTGCGCTTGCGCTTCTCTGCCCTCTCCTCGCTGCGTCAATCGCTTCGGCGGCCGAGCCCGGCGAGGTCAATGTCTATTCCTACCGCCAGCCTTATCTGATCAACCCCCTGTTCAAGGAGTTCACCGAGGAGACCGGCATCAAGGTCAATGTGATCTTCGCCGAGAAGGGCTTGATCGAGCGCATCGAGGCCGAGGGGCGCAACAGCCCGGCCGACGTGCTGCTCACCGTCGATGTCGGCAATCTCACCCAGGCGACTACGGCAGGCATCGCCCAACCGATCCATTCGGCGACGCTCGAGGCGGCGATCCCGCCCGCCTATCGCGCCACTGACAACGAGTGGTTTGGGCTCACCCGCCGCGCCCGCGTGGTCTATGCCTCGAAGGAGCGGGTAAAGCAGGACGCGATCACCTACGAGGAGCTCGCCGACCCGAAATGGCGGGGCAAAATCTGCATCCGCTCGGGCCAGCACGTCTACAACGTGGCACTCATCGCCTCCATGATCGCGGCCCATGGCGAGGCGTGGACCGAGCAGTGGCTCCGCGGCGTGAAAGCCAATCTCGCGCGAAAGCCCGCCGGCGACGACCGGCTCCAGGTCAAGGGCGTCTATGCCGGCGAATGCGACATCGCCGTGGGCAACACCTACTACATGGGCGTCATGCTGCAGAACGATAAGGAGCCCGAGCAGAAGGAGTGGGCGAACTCCGTCAACATCCTGTTCCCCAACACGGGAGATCGCGGCACCCATGTGAACGTCTCTGGCGCGGTGGTGGCGAAATACGCTCCGCACAAGGACAACGCGGTCAAGCTCATCGAATTCCTGGCCTCGGACAAGGGCCAGCAGATGTATGCCGAGGTGAACAACGAATATCCGGTGAAGGAAGGCGTCCCGTGGTCGACGCTCGTCCAGTCGTGGGGCCCCTTCAAGCCGGACCCGATCTCGCTCAACGAGATTGCCGCGCTGCGCAAGAAGGCGAGCGAGCTCGTCGACAAGGTCGGCTTCGACGAAGGCCCAAGCTCATGAGGGGGCAACGATGAGCTTCTACACGAAGATCGACAAGCAGGTCTCGGGCAAGGCGGGGCAGCGGACCCACGTGCCTCCGAGAAGCGGCGCCGAATGGCTGGTCGGCGTCGGCTTCAGGTGCTGGCTCGCAGGCTATGACACCGGCGACATCGCCTGCTGGGAGAACGGCTGGAACGAATATGCCCGGCTGCTCGGCACCGAGCGGGCGAAGCGCGCCGTGACCGAGCTTGCCTGCTGGGTCAGGGCGGTGCGCGCCACAGCCTCGCGCAAGATCGAATATTACCCTTTCGGCTGCTCAGGCTTCTGCGCCGACGAGTGCATGGCGATCTCGCTGATCGCAGCCTCGCAGAACCAGCGCTGCCCGGCGATGCGGGCTTGCGCGCTTGCGCTGACCGGCTCGGACCTGGTCCAGCCCGTGATCGACGCCGCCAACGCCTTTGCCGACGTGCTCGAGGAGGCCGATCAGCGCTTGTCGCCGGAAGCGGTCGCGGCGCTGATGGTCGGCAGGCGCAAGGGAGGCGGGGACGGTCTCACTGAAGGGCGCTGACGGAGACGCGGAGCCTCGGAACGGACCCGGCCGCCGCGCGCCCTTAAGCCGGCGGGTGGCGCGCCTCAGGGAGAGCGGCAATCTCCGCTGGTCGGCGGCGGCCTTCCTCATCTCGCTGCTCGCGCTCGCGCCGATCCTCGCCATTGCCGTCATCGCGCTCAGGCCGAGCGGCGATACCTGGCCGCATCTCATCGCCAATGTGCTTCCGGGCTCGTTGCGCCGCACGCTTCTGCTCATGGCGGGGGTGGGGCTGCTCAGCCTCCTGATCGGCACCGGCACAGCCTGGCTTGTCACCATGTACCGCTTCCCGGGACGGCGCCTCTTCCAGTGGCTGCTCCTCCTGCCGCTCGCCATCCCGACCTACATCATCGCCTATTCCTATCTCGAGCTGTTCGACTATTCGGGCGTGGTGCAGACGGCCTTGCGCGATCTGTTCGGCTGGCGCGATGCGAGAAGCTATTGGTTCCCCGACATCCGCAGCCTTGGCGGGGCGATCTTCGTCATGAGCGCTGTGCTTTATCCTTACGTCTACATCACCGCGCGGGCGAGCTTCATCGCGCAGTCGGTCTGCGTGCTCGAAGTGAGCCGCACGCTTGGGCGAAGCGCATCGCAGACGTTCTGGCAGGTGGCCCTGCCACTCGCCCGTCCCGCCCTTGCCGCCGGCGTAGCGCTTGCGCTCATGGAGACGCTGAACGACATCGGCGCCGTCGAGTTCTTTGGGGTGAGGACCCTGACGGTCGCCATCTACGATACCTGGCTCGACCGCAACAGCCTTGCCGGTGCAGCCCAACTTGCCTGCGTCATGCTGCTGTTCGTCGTGGCGCTCCTGCTCGGCGAGCGGGCGCTCAGGGCCAAGCGGCGCTTTCATCACACGACCGGCAAATACCGGGACCTGCCCGAGGATACGCTTGACGGCGCCAAGGGCATGCTTGCCGCGCTCGCCTGCGCGCTGCCGGTTCTGATCGGCTTCATGCTGCCGGCCTGCATCCTCGTCCATGACGCGCTCGCCCATGTGGCGGCGGGTCTGGCGCCAGAATTCTGGCAGGCTGCTCTCAACAGTCTCCTGCTCGCTGCGGCGGCTGCAGCCCTTGCGGTCGGCCTCGCCGTGGTGCTGGCTTACGCGCGCCGGCAGACGCGCTCGAAGCTCATCCAGGCGGCCAGCACCCTTCCCGCCATCAGCTATGCGGTTCCGGGCACCGTGCTCGCCATCGGTCTCCTCATTCCGCTGGCAAGCCTCGACAACTTCATCGATGCCCTGATGCGGTCGCTGTTCGGGCTCTCCACCGGGCTCCTCTTCTCAGGCACGGCATTTGCCATCGTGCTCGCCTACATGATCCGCTTCCTCGCCGCCTCGCTCGGCGCGGTGGAGGCGGGCTTAAGCAAGATCTCCCGCAACATCGATGCAGCCGCCCGGACGCTCGGCGCCTCGGTCAGCGAAATGCTCTTCAAGGTGCATCTGCCCCTGTTGCGGCCCGCGCTCGGCGCCGCGGCGCTCCTCGTCTTCGTGGATTCGATGAAGGAGCTGCCGGCAACGCTCCTGCTCAGGCCCTTCAACTTCGATACGCTGGCCACGCAGGTCTTCACCCTCGTCTCCCTTTATCGCTACGAGGAGGCCGGGGTCTCGGCACTCACCATCGTTCTCGTCAGCCTCGCCCCGGTTCTGTTGCTTCACGGGATCATCGCCGGCAGCCGGCCGGGCGCCTCGGCGAGCCGCCGGTCCATGTCAGAGACGGCCCCGGAATGGGCGTTGCGCGTCTCTTGATAACCCAAGAAAATGCGGGTGTTGGGCTCGCCATCTTGAGCCAATCGGGCTAGAAAGACGGGTCTTTCGGTTAACGGAAATGGCGTGGGCCCTTGCCTTGAGGCCGCGCCGGAACGGGTGGGTAGGGTCGGCATGAAGCCTCGCCAGCTCCCTTGGAAGTGGCTTCTTCTCGGCCTCATTGCGGTTCTCCTCGTTGGCCTCGCAATCCTTCCCCGTGAACTCGTCAATTCGTCGCAGCTTGCCGACCGCGTAACTCAAGCTTTGTCCGCCTGGACCGGCGGGCAGGTCAGGCTGACCGGGCCTTTGCTGATACGCTACTTCCCTGACGTCTCGATCAGGGGCGGCTTCGAGCTCAGCAACGCCTCACGCCTGCCGCTGGTGCAATCGATCTCCACCAAGGAAGCCAAGATCTCCCTCGATCTTGCCGATCTCGTGCTCGGCCGCATCAGCGTCGATGCATTGCGGCTGATCAGGCCGGAGATCACGCTCAAGGCCGGCACGCTTCAGCCCACGGCGCCGGACCAGGCGCCGCAGGCGCTGATTGCCAATCTGCTCACCGGCGCGCCGGTCGGTGTCGTCCGCCTGCGCGACGGCACGATAAGCTTTCCGACCGCGTCGGGCACCGAAGCGATCACGAAATTCGATGCCCGTTTCGATGCGAGCTCCGGCGGCGGGGCATTATCGAGCTTCGGCTCCTTCCTGCTCAGGAATGAAACCGTGCGCTTCGCCCTCGATAGCGGCGCGCCTTACGACACGGCGAACGGCCCGAGCGTCCCGATCAGCCTCACGCTGACCTCCACGCCGATCACGGCGAGGATCACCGGCACCGCTTCCTTCGCGGACGGGCTCCAGCTCGACGCCGACATGCAAGCGGAGATGGGCAATGCCCGCAACTTTCTGCGCTGGGCCGGCGTCGCCTTGCCCGAAAGCCAGAGCCTGCAAGGGCTGTCGGTAGCGGGCTTAGCGCATTGGAAGGGATCGACGCTGACCTTCGACGACGGCTCCTTCACGCTTGACGGCAACACCGCGGTTGGCCTCCTCGCCATCACGGCGGGTGGGCGTCCCCGCATCGAAGGAACGCTCGCCTTCGAGCGGCTGGTTCTCGATCCTTATCTCGCGGACGGCAACGCGGGCGAGGCGGCAGCGCCGCAAAGCGCGTTCCTCGATCGGGCGCTGCCCAAATATTTCGATGCGGACCTGCGCATCTCGGCGGCGGAGATCTCGGCACCCGCCATCAAGCTTGGGCGAGGCGGCTTCACCATCACCGTCAAAGGGGGCGTGCTGACGAGCGAACTGGGCGAGCTCGAGCTTTGCGGCGGGTCGGCGGCCGGCCGCGTCGGCCTCGATCTCTCGCAAGACATGCCGAAAGCCACCCTCACGGCGAACCTCTCCGACATTGCGATCGATGGCTGCCTGCAACAGCTTGCGCTCGACATCCCGCTCAAAGGGGTCGGCGGGCTCAAGGCCGACGTCTCGACTGAGGGCCACACGTTCGACGAGCTGGTGCAAGGTCTCTCCGGCAGTCTCAAGGTCAACGCGCAAAATGGCGCGGTACCGGTCGATTTCTCCCACCTGCTCACGTCGACGACCCCCCTGGACGGGGAAGGCTGGAGCCGCAACAGTGCCACCTTCTTCGATTCGCTAAATGCCGATTGCCGCCTCGCTGCCGGCCATATTTGGTGCCAAATGTTCAACATGCAAACACGCCACGGACTGATTTCCGGGGCTGGCGATGTCGATTTGGCGCGGCAGACGCTCGATTGGAGCTTGCTGGTCGCCGATCACGCCATCCCGCTCAAGGCTTCGCAGCTCACCACGGAGGCCGCCCCGCCCCGGGTCTCCATACGCGGGTCCTTGTCGCAGCCGATGATCCGGAGAGCAGACCGCCCAACCCTCGGCGAGGGATCGACGCAGACGAGCCCGGCGGCGAGCCACGTTTCGCCGCGCTGAACCTCCCGCGGGAGATTTTTTCGACTGGAATCATGACGGTGTCCGGACACAGCAACCGCCATTCTTGCGGAATTCTCGCGACGGCAAGCACGCTTGGCCGGCGTGGCGCGCTGGCGGCTGCACTTGTTGCCTGCGTCATCGCTGTACCGGGCGCGCGCGCCGAGGACACCCCAGAGGCCGGCGAGAGCGGCACCACGCTCAGCATCGCGACTTGGGGAGGCGCCTACGGCCAGTCGCAGGAGATCGCCTATTTCGAGCCGTTCGCGAAGGAGACCGGCACCACGATCGCAACGGAAGTCTATGACGGCACGCTCGCCAAGATCAAGGCGATGATCGGCGGGGCTGAGTCTGAGGTCGATGTCGTGGATGTGTCCGCGGCAACGCTCGGCGCCCTTTGCAGCGACGGCTTGCTCGAGACGATCGAGGCCTCGAGCCTCGGCGCGGGGCCCGGCGGCGAGAGCGCGGAGCAGGACTTCTACACCGGCGGTCTCTCCACTTGCGGCGTTGCGAGCGTCGCCTGGTCCACGGCGATCGCCGTCGACCGCCAGGCCTTTGCCAAGAATCAGCCGGCGCAGATCGCCGATCTCCTCGACATCAAGCGTTTCCCCGGCAAGCGGGCGCTGCCGAACGGTCCGCGCTATACGCTCGAGCTTGCGCTCCTTGCCGACGGCGTGGATCCGGCCAACGTCTATACCGAGCTTGCCACCCAAGCCGGCGCCGACCGCGCCTTCAAAGCCCTCGACAAGATCAAGGACAACGTCATCTGGTGGGACAACGCTCAGGATCCGATTTCCTGGCTGCTCGAGAAGAAGGCGGTGATGGCGGCGGGCTATAGCGGCCGCATCTTTCGCGCTGTCATCGGTGACCGCCAGCGGCTCGGCGTGATTTGGGACGGCCAGATCTACGATCTCGATCTTTGGGCCATTCCCAAAGGGGCCAAGAACAAGAGCGGCGCCAAGCGCTTCATCATTTTCGCCTCGGACCCCGCGCGGCTTGCGGCCCAAGCGCAGCTCATCGCCTATGGGCCGATGCGCAAATCGGCGATCTCGCTCGTCGGCAAGCATCCCGTCATCGACGTCGAGGTGAAGGATTTTCTGCCGACGGCGCCAGACAACTTCAAGAAGGCGCTCCGCTTCGACGATGCCTGGTGGAGCGCGCACGGCGAGGAGCTCGGCAAACGCTTCCAGGAATGGCGGCCGCCGCCGCCGCCGGCTGAGGAGGACAAGCCGCAAAACGCCGGTGCGAAGCCGAAAGACGCGCGCCCAAGCGCTCAAGCCGCTCCCTGAAGACCGTCCTCTTCCGAAAACTTATGATGATGAGGGTCTTGCGCTGTCGCCCAGCTGCCACAGAGATGCACGAGCGCCCGCCGCGCAAGATCAGGCTCGCACCGAGTGTGTCGGCAGCCGCTCTTCGTCCGTCGGCGAGCAGACTTGAACATATCGGTCTGAGAGAGCGACAAAATTTCGTGCGCGGCGGACGCGCGCCACGATGCTATCGCCGATCCACAGCGCTCCGTCCCGCCGTCCCGGTTTCGCGCATTGCGCCTTGCGTCTTTCCACCGCACCAGAGCGGCGAAAAGAAAATGCGGGTAAGAAAAAACTCCCGTTTGATTTGCCTGTCGCGTTCGTGTCATCCTTGTCGGCGGAGAGAGTCCTTTGGGAATCGACCGAGGACATTTCTCTTGCACAGGATGCACCATCAAAGAGGGCGATGCCGCCTTGAGAGCCGGATGTTCCGGTGCGAACGTCAAGGCGAGCAGCTCATGAGGCCAAGCACTGCCGGAGCGGGGCCGGCAGTGCACTTTGGCCAAGCTGACAATCGCAGAGCTCAGAACGTCCGGTAGACGCCGAGAGCGACATAGCCGCTCGGCGTCTCCTCGAGATAGTTGCCGGTGAAGCCGCCGGAGAGCGTGACTTCGGTATCGCGGAAATTCAGCCGCACGAAGCCGCCGCCGCGGCCAGCGTCATATTCCTCGTTGCCGAGCGCGCCGCCTTCGATCCCGAGCGAGAGTTGCGGTCTCAAGCGAAGGCCGAGCCGCGCAAGCCCGCAATATTCCTGAAAGGCAGTACCGTATGCGGCGTCGGCGGAGAGAAAAAGCCGCGGCGAGATGTCGAGCCAGGTTTCGCTTTGCAGCCTCAGTCCCAACTCGCTCCCTTGCACCGAATTATGCGGGTCGTGCGGGACGATATGCTGGTCCTCCGCCTCGATGCCGGCGAAGAGCTTGACGATGAGCCGTCCAGGGCGGAACTGATAGCCGACCAGCGCCGAGAGAAACGCATCCTCGCCGTCGAAGGTGACCGGCACCTCCCCATCATCGCCGGGGAGGGTCCCATCATAATGATAGCGGCCGTAGGCCCCGACCGCGCGGAGCCGGAAGCCCGGCTCGTAAAGTCCCGCCTTGCTTAAGGCGTAGCCACCGCCCACATAGCCGCTAGAGTAATTGTCGGACGCCTCGAAGCCGGTGAAGATTTCGGTTCGGGGCGCATCAGACTGTGCGGATGCCGCCGCAGCGAACAGGCACACGCCAAGGAACGAGAGTCCTCCTGCTCCGCTGGTGCGAAGCCGGGCCCAGATGCCTCTCTCGCAACGCCCCCACATGGCGGACACTCGCCGCCGCATCTGGCTCAACTATGCTGCAGCTTTTGCGCGAGACCTATAAAGGGGTTTGGCGTGATGTGCAACCAGATATACCTCAATCTCAGGTAGAAATTTGTAGCGCGTGGCTGACAAAAGCGTGATTTGTTCTACACAGCACCTCGGTCGTTTATCCCTTGACGGCAAGTGGGTGGTTGTAGAACAATGGGCAATTACCGAGCGCACTTAGGTCCTTGCATTTATCAACAGCTAGGCTTGGTTCCGTTGCGGATTACCGATGATGTCCGAACGTGCGTGGCGTTCGTTGGGCACATGGTGGCCGACGAGCGCAACGAGTTGTGTTTCGTTCCTGGAGCGACAGGTTTTTTCTTATTGTTCGACGGAGCGACTTATTTTGTCACTGCCCGTCATGTTGCTTCCCGCCTAGAGGGTCCGTTTGCTTTACGCGCCTCACAAAAGGACGGGTCGCCAATCCTCTTCGAGGACGTGGAAGCGGGATGGTTCCATCATCCCAATCCCAATGTCGATATTTCGGTTGTTGTCGGGCTTCCCGATGGCGCTTTCAATATCGCAGAAGATTTGTTCGCTACGCCGGATGCTATCAAAAGGCTCAATATAGGAATTGGCAATGAGACGCATGTCGTTGGCCTTTACAGGCTAATGTACGGAGCCAATCGAAATCTTCCTATAGTGCATACCGGCCATATTGCAATGGTGCCCGAAGACGAGCCTATCCCAATGCTGGAAAGAGGAACGGGGAAGATAAGGCTGGTAAATGGTTATCTGGTCGAAGCTCAGACGCTTGAAGGGCTGAGCGGCGCTCCCGTGTTTGTGCGCAATAGCTGGCGATGGAACCAAGGTGACCAGACGGCGCTCTTATCCGGCGACATTCTGTTGCTTGGCATGTGGCTCGGTGCGTGGGATGCCCCTCCAGGAGATGTGCTATCTCTTGAACGGCCCGAGGCAAAACGGGTCCCAGTGGGAATGGGGGTTGTCCTACCCCTTCAAACAATTTTGGAGTTTCTCATGACCGATGAAATTAGGGCGCATCGTAAGAAGAGACTCGCGGACGAGAAGGCAGCCTCATTCGACTCCGACATTCCCGTGAAACCGGTGGAAAACCCAAGGCATAAAGAGGATTTCACGCGTCTGCTAAACGCGGCAGCGAAAAGGCGTGAACCAACAGATTAAACATCGCCAAGTGCGAATGGCGCATGTTGTGGCGATAGCTAAACTCGCCGATGTATTTCCAAGCGTGCTTCGATGAAATGTGGACATGCGTCCCACGGATCGCACGCTTAAACAGCGACCAGTGACCCTCAATCGAATTGGTGTGATGCTTGCCCCGCACGTACTCTTTCAGGTGATGGCGCACGACGCCGTGCTCGAACCTATCGCCTAGGGCATTGTAGGAGGAATGGCCGTCGGTGCTGACGGTCGTTCCGGGAAAGACGTGGTCGATCACGATTGGCTCGAGCGTATCGATCCGATCATCCGGCACGACGCCAGCGCGTATCCGGCCTTCGCGCTCGACAATGCCCATGACCATCGTCTTTTTGTAGAGGCGACTGCCAAAGCCGCGAGCCTGGGACTTTCCGCCGACCAGTGTCTCGTCAATTTCAACATGCTTGCCGGGACCGCCTAGCGGACCTCGGTAGTCGGCAGCGGCCATCAGCTTTCGCAGCTCGTGACACATGCGCCAAGCACACTTATAGGTGACGCCTAGTTGGCGCTCGATCTCTTTGGCGGCCACGCCGTGACGAGTGCTCGTCATCAGGTACATGGCAAAGAACCATTTAGTGAGGCTCGTCCGCGACTTGTGAAAGATGGTGTCGGCGCACGGGTAGATGTGATGACCGCAGACTTGGCAGGCATAGGCCCGCCGCTTGTGCATGGGGTGAAACTGCCTACGTTCCTTGCAAACGGGGCAATTGGTAGCCGAGCCCCCATATTGGATTTCCATAAGCTTGGCTAAGCACGCGGCATCGTCCGGGTACTCGGCCTGAAACTGCTTGAAGGTGTATTTGGCCATGACTAATGCCTCGTGGCGTCCTTTGGACGCGCCTTTTCTAACCTCGCCCTCCACTCCGCTAAAGCGGCGGAAAGAGGCTCTAAAGCCTGGGACGAAATGGGCACGAGAACTTGAACGCCATGCTCACACTCGAATTGAAGTGTGGCGAGGTCCAGATGGCCAACAAAGCCTAGTGATAAGAAACGTTCCAGCCGAGGGATCGCGTATTTGCCGCCCTTCTCGAAAGGCACGTCCTTGAACTTGATTTTGGCCATATCGCTATCCCCTACCTTGCGTTGTAGGGATAACATAATAGACAGCCTACTTGCTGTCAAGGGATTAAACGCGGCACCTCGAAGAAATGAGACCCGAACGATTCGACTCCTGGCTGACGGTCGATGCTAAAGGCCTCTATTGCCGGCCGGGCGGCTTCCACATCGACCCTTATGGCGGGGCCAAGCGCGCCATCGTCACCCACGGCCATTCCGACCATGCGCGGCCTGGCCACGAGCACGTGCTCGCGACGCGCGAGACGCTCGCCGTCATGAAGATGAGGCTTGGGACCGCGGCGCGGCGCGGCACTCAGGCGGCCGCCTATGGCGAGACGCTTCAGATCGGCGACGTCGCTGTGACGCTCGTTCCCGCGGGCCACGTGCTCGGCAGCGCGCAAGTCCTGATCGAGTGGAAAGGGGCTCGCGTGGTCGTCTCGGGTGACTACAAGCGAAGCGCCGATCCCACCTGCGCCCCCTACGAGCTCGTTCCCTGCGATCTCTTTATTACCGAGGCGACTTTCGCGTTGCCGGTGTTCCAGCATGGAGACGCGCGCGACGAGGTGGCGAAGCTGCTCAGATCGCGCGCGCAGTTCCCCGAGCGGGCGCATGTGGTCGGCGTCTATGGGCTCGGCAAATGCCAGCGCCTGATCGCGCTGCTGCGCGAGGCGGGATATGAACGCCCGATCTATCTGCATGGCGCGCTTGCCGAATGCTGCGCGCTCTACGAGTCGTTCGGCGTGCCTCTCGGCGCACTCAAGCCCGCCACAGGCGCGACACGCGAGGAGATGAAGGGGGAGATCGTGCTCGCGCCGCCAACAGCAATCGCCGACCGCTGGTCGCGGCGGCTGCCGGACCCGGTGACCGCATTCGCCTCAGGCTGGATGCGGGTGCGCGCACGAGCCCGCCAGCAAGGCGTCGAGCTGCCGCTGGTAATCTCCGACCACGCCGACTGGAGCGAGCTCACGCAGACCATCGCCGAGACGGACGCTCAAGAAGTATGGGTGACCCATGGCCGCGAAGACGCGCTTCTGCATCACATCCAATCGACGGGGCGTCGGGGCCGTGCGCTCGCGCTGATCGGCCGCGAGGACGAGGACCAGTGAAGGCGTTCGCAGACCTTCTCGACCGGCTCGCTTATACGCCGTCCCGTAACGACAAGCTGCGCCTGCTTTCCGGCTATTTCGCCAGTACGCCCGACCCCGATCGTGGCTTCGCGCTTGCCGTGCTCACCGACGGCCTCTTCTTCAGGCTGCCGCTTCGCCGCATCTTGAGCGAGATGCTCGGACCCCGCGTCGATCCCGTGCTGTTCGACCTCTCCCGCGACTATGTTGGCGACACGGCAGAGACCATAGCACTGCTCTGGCCAACAACGAGGCAAGGACAGGAGCCGCCGCTTCTTGCTGCCATCGTCGAGGACTTGCAGAGGGCCTCGCCAGCGGAAGTCCCGACGCTGCTTGCCAATTGGCTCGATCGCCTCGACGCCACCGGCCGCTGGGCGCTGCTCAAGCTTGTCACGGGCGCGCTCCGCGTCGGCGTCTCGGCGCGGCTCGCCAAGACGGCGCTTGCCGAGTGGTCCGCCGTGCCGCTCGCCGACATCGAGGAGGTCTGGCACGGGCTGCGCCCGCCCTATGTCGAGCTGTTCTCCTGGCTTTCGGGCGAGGGTCGGCGCCCGGAGACGGGTGCAAGCCCGGTGTTCAGGCCGCTCATGCTGTCGCACCAGATCGAGGACAAGGAGCTTCAATCCATCGACCCGAAGGACTTCGCCGCCGAATGGAAGTGGGACGGCATCCGCGTGCAGGCCGCCCATCAAGGCGGCGATAAACGGCTCTTCTCGCGCACCGGCGACGATATCTCGGGGAGCTTTCCCGATGTGGTCGAGGCTCTTCCCGAAGGCGTCGTGCTCGACGGCGAATTGCTGGTGATGCGGAAGGGCGAGGTCGCCCCGTTCAACGACCTGCAACAGCGGCTCAACCGCAAGAGCGTGACGGGGGCCATGCTCAAGTCGCACCCCGCTCATATCCGCCTCTACGACATGCTATTCGAGGGCGAGGAGGATCTGCGCTCCCTCCCCTTCGTCGCGCGGCGCGAGCGCCTCGAAGCCTGGCATGCGGCAAACACGCCAGCGCGCACCGACATTTCCACCATGATCGACTTCGCCTCAGTCGGAGAGCTTGAGAGCCTTTGGGCAGGAGCCCGCGAGACCGGCATCGAGGGGCTGATGCTGAAGCGGCGCGACAGCCCTTACCTCGCCGGCCGCCCGAAGGGCCAGTGGTACAAATGGAAGCGGGCGCCGCTCATCCTCGATGCCGTGCTCATGTATGCGCAACGCGGAAGCGGCAAGCGCTCGTCCTATTATTCGGACTACACGTTCGGCGCCTGGCGCGAGGGAGAGAGCGGGGCGCCGGAGCTCGTGCCCGTCGGCAAGTCCTATTTCGGCTTCACCGACGAGGAGCTGAAGGAGCTCGACGCCTTCGTGCGCAACCACACCGTGGACAGCTTCGGGCCGGTGCGCCAGGTCGAGCCGAAGCTCGTCTTCGAGGTGGCCTTCGATTCGGTGTATCGCTCGACGCGGCACAAATCCGGCGTCGCCATGCGCTTTCCCCGCATCCACCGCATCCGCTGGGACAAGCCGGCAGAGGAGGCCGACCGGCTCGACACGCTTCTGCGGATGATCGTGGAGTAGGTCTAGCGCGCTATCAGCTCAGACTGAACGCGATAGCGCTCTAGCTTCTGTTTGAGCATGATCTTTTCGGAAAACCGGTTCCCACTTTTCGGGATCATGCTCTAGCTGTGAGCTTTCAATAGGTTGTCCATCCGGTCCTGACCGAGGAAGCTGGAGTTGCGAAGCTTCAGTGATTCCAAGG
>JBGQMX010000015.1:0-32425 GCA_041500805.1 Methyloceanibacter sp. | reverse complement strand
CGCGAGCGCGGTGAGGGGTAAGCGGGCGAAGCCCGCGTCAAAACAAAGAATCACCCCCTCACCCTTCCCGCCATGCGACTTGCGGAAAGCTACGCTTGCGCAAGATCGCGGCAGGAAGCCCTCTCCCACAAGGGGAGAGGGGACCAAGTGATATCGCCGGGGCGGCGAAGCCGTTCGCCTTGCCAGCACTCGCCCTCCGGGGCATTCTCGCCCGCCCACGCAAAATGGAGAGGTGAGAGCGTGCCTGATCTTCCTTCCGGCAATGCAGCGATCGGCCAATCGGGAGGGCCGACCGCCGTCATCAACCAATCGCTCGCAGGCGTCATCGAGGGCTTGCGCGAAGGGCTAGCCGCCTCGGGCAAGGTGAAGCGCATAATCGGCATGCGTCACGGCGTGCGCGGCCTGGTGAAATCAGGCTCCGACGGGCTGGTCGATCTCACCGGAATCGACAAGGCAAAGCTCGACGCCATCGCAAGGACGCCGTCGGCGGCACTCGGCTCGACCCGCGACAAGCCGGACGAGGCCTATTGCGAGAGGATCCTCGACGGCTGCCGCAACAACGACATCCGCTATTTCTTCTATATCGGCGGCAACGATTCCGCGGACACGTGCCGCATCGTCAGCGAGAAGGCGGCCACCGCCGGCTACGAGCTCCGCTGCTTCCATGTGCCCAAGACCATCGACAACGATCTCCTGGAGAACGACCACACGCCGGGCTTCCCGTCGGCCGCGCGCTACGTGAGCCTCGCGCTGATGGGGGATGCGCTCGACAATGCGAGCCTCGGCGGCATCAAGATCAACGTCATCATGGGGCGGAACGCGGGCTTCCTCACGGCGGCGGCTTCGCTTGCGCGCGGGCAGGCGAGCAATAGGGCGGCACCCGCAGACCGGCCCGCGCCGCATCTCATCTACCTGCCCGAGGTGCCGTTCTCGACAGACGCCTTCCTGGCCGATGTCGAGGCGGTCTACGCCAAGCTCGGGCGCTGCCAGATCGCGGTGAGCGAAGGCATTCGCGACGAGACGGGCGCGGAGATCGGGCCGAAGCTGATGCGCGGAGCTGGCGAGGTGGACGCCCATGGCAATGTGCAGCTCTCAGGGACAGGCGCGCTCGGCGACGGGCTCGCCGATCTCGTCAAGTCGGGACTTACGCCCAAAGGCGGCAAGGCCCCGCGCGTCCGCGCCGACACGTTCGGCTATATCCAGCGCTGCTGGCCGCATCCCTCGCCGGTCGATACGGCGGAGGCGCGCGCCGTCGGGCGTTACGCCGCGGAGCTTGCCGCCAAGGGCGACGCCAGCGCCTCGGTGATCATCGTCCGCACCGGCAACGCGCCTGACGCCTACACAAGCGAATGCGCGCGTGCAGACCTATCGGCGGTGGCGCGGCGCACGCGGCATGTGCCGGCCGAGTTCATCTCAGGGTCTAACGACGTGAGCGCGGCGTTCTACGCCTATTGCCGCCCTCTGGTGGGCGACCTGCCGCAGTTCGCGCGGCTTTAAGCCCTACCCCTCGACCAGCTCCCGCACATAGGTGGGAAGGGCGAAGGCGGCGACATGCACGTCGGGCCGCCAATAACGCGTCGGGAAGGCGCCCGCCTTCTCGTAGCGCCGCTCGATCTTGCGCCGCTTGTCGTGCCTGAGCCTCGCGTTGTCCGTGGCCCAGCCGAACGACATTGGCCCGCCGAAATAGCTCGGCGTGGTGGCGAGATAGGCAAAGGCGTCGTCGAACAGACCGCGGAAATAGGAGACGCTCTGCTTAAGCTCGGGCCCTTGCAGGAAGGGCAGCCCGTTCTGGGTGACGAGGATACCCCCCTTGGCCAGCGCCCGGCGGCAATCGGCATAGAACTCGCGGGTGAAGAGCACGGCGCCCGGCCCGATCGGGTCGGTCGAATCGACCATGATCACGTCGAAGCGCTCGTCGGTCTCGGCCACGAATTTGGTGCCGTCGGCGATGACGATGCGCGTACGCTTGTCGTCATAGGCGCCAGCCGACACATCCGGGAAATGCTCGCGGCAAAGATCGATCACGCTCTGGTCGATCTCGCACAGCGTGACCTCCTCGAGCCCCGGATGCTTGAGCGCCTCACGCAGCACGCCTCCGTCGCCGCCGCCAACGATCAGGGCCTTCTTCGCCCGCCCATGGGCGAAGAGCGGCACATGCGACATCATCTCGTGATAGACGAACTCATCCGCCGTCGAGACCTGGACGATGTTGTCGAGCATCATCACCCGCCCGAAATCGGCGTTGTCGAAGATGATCAGCCGCTGGAGCTCGGTCTCGCTATCGAAGAGAACGCGGTCAGCTTTCAGGCGGACACGGAAGCCCCGGTGGAGCGTCTCTTCGACCCAGCGTTGCATCGATTCATTTCCTTGCCGCGCATATGCTCCTTGACCACCACCCTGCCAGGCGAGAAGGCCTCTTTCAGGACATCGATAGCCGCCCTCGGATCGGTATGGCCGCACATGAAGACGTCGAGTGCGGCATAGCCATATTCGGGCCAGCTATGGATCGAGATATGCGACTCGGCGAGAACCGCTACTCCCGATACCCCGCCATTCGGGGTGAAGCGGTGGAGGTGGATGTGCAGAAGCGTAGCCCCCGCAACCTCGACACATCGTCTGAGCGTATGCTCGATGTGCTCTAGGTCGTCGAGCCGCTCTGCCCGAACGAGATCGATGATGAGATGAGTGCCCGCATAGCGGACCCCATCGCGCTCACAGAAAAAGTCCTTGCGTCCCTCTCCGTCGGGAGAGAGGCACCGGGAAAGCTTTTCTTCCGTTTGGGCGGTGCTTGAACCATGATCCAAGTCCATCCCCAATTGGAAGAGGGCGTCACTGGACATGGCGTCCTCCCCAACCAGCAGATGTTCAAGTCGAAACGAGCCGCTATTTACACCCACGTTCCAGCGATGCAAGAGGTTTTTGGCCTCATGAGGCAAATGACCTCGAAAAAAGTTTCCCAAGGCGGTCGGCGAGGCGACAAGGAGTCGTCACGGTCAGGAGCGACGGTGCCCGGCAAGAGCGCAAGGAGGGTCCGGTGATGGATGAGCCCAAGACGGCAGCAGCGCCTCTCGTCCTCGCTGCGCTTATTGCCGCACTCTTGGTCTCGGCGCGCCCGGCGCTTGCGGCCGAGACGCTTCCAGAGCTTGGCACCGACCTCAACGCCACCTCTGTCTCGGGGCTGTCGTCGGGTGCTTTCATGGCCGTGCAGATCGAGGTCGCGCATTCGACTCAAATCGTCGGCGCCGGCATCGTCGCAGGCGGTCCATACGCCTGCGCCGAGACCGATTCAAGCCGGCGGGTTCCCTTCTGGCCGTCGGCGGTGCTGCAGAACGCCCAGCAAGCGCTGAACGAGTGCATGCAGACCACTGCGGGGACGCCGGACCCTAAGGCTCTGGCCAAGCGCGCCGAGGAGCTCGCCAAGGACGGCGCGATCGACCCGCTCGCGGGGCTAGCCGACGACAATGTCTACCTCTTCTCCGGCAACGAGGACCAGACCGTGACGCGCCCGGTGGTGGCGGCGGCGGCGGCCTTCCTCAAGGACGCCGGCGTGAAGGCCGGCAACGTCACCCTGGTGGAGAAGGAAGGCGGCCATGCCTTCATCACCGAGCAGGGGGGAGCGGCTTGCGGCATCACCGCTACGCCTTACGTCAGCGACTGCGACTACGACCAGGCCAAGGCCATCCTCGCCTGGATCTATGGCCCGCTGACCGGGCCTTCGGCCGAACCGAAAGGGCAATTCATCCTGTTCGACCAGCAGCCGTTCTCCGAGCCCGGCGACGGGTTCGCCGACGAGGGAGTGGTCTACGTCCCTCCGAGCTGCAGCGCGCAGCCGGGCTGCCGCGTCCATATCGCGCTCCATGGTTGCGAGCAGTCGCGCGAGGCGGTGGGCGACGACTTCATCAAGGAGTCCGGCTACGCCGAGATCGCCGATACCAACCGCCTCGTGATCCTCTTCCCGCAGGCGAAGGCGATCACGGGGATCAACCCCCAAGGCTGTTGGGACTGGTGGGGCTATACTGGGCTCGACTATCTCGGCAAGGACGCGCCTCAGATCGCCGCGATCTGGGCCATGGTCGAGCAGCTCGCCAAGAAGCCGTGAGGCTCGTGGTGGTGGAAGAACCGGACATCGCCGTCATCGAGGCGCTTCTCGGCTCAGACCTTTATCGCCAATCTCTGCGTCTTCGCGAGGCGGTCTTGCGCGAGCCGCTCGGGTTGACGGTCACCGAGGAGGAACTCGCCGACGATGCCATGCGGCAGCATTTCTGCGCCATTTCCTACGGCCTCGTGATCGGCACGGTATCGTTGCGGCCGCTCGACGAGGCGACGCTTCAACTGAAGCAGATGGCCGTGGCGGAAGACCGGCGGCGGGAAGGAATCGGGGCGCGGCTGCTGGCTCATGCCGAAGGCTGGGCACGCGGCGCGGGCTTCCTGCTCGTGGTGCTCAATGCCGGCGCCGAGGGCTTCTACGCGAGGTTCGGCTACCAGGCCCATGGCGAGCCGTTCGACGAGAACACCATCCCGCATATCGGGATGACGAAGCGCCTGGGTTGAGGGTTCGAGCTACCCGGTCCGGTCAGTGCTGCAGAACGTAGATGCCTGGTGCGGGCCCGAGCGGCAAGAGCCCCTCTCCCGGCGCCCCCATCGAAGGCGGCGCGACCCGCCCTTCCGCGCTGCGAGCCTCAAGCCACTTTGCCCATGCCGGCCACCACGAGCCTTCGGCCAGCGTGGCCAGCGCGAGCCACGTGTCGGAATCGACGTAACGGCCGCCGGCCGCGCGGGTGGCGATGCGGTAATGTCGCCCGCGATGACCGGGCTCCGACACGACCCCGGCATTGTGCCCGCCATTGGTAAGCACGAAGGTCAACTCGTTGTCGGTGAACAATTGAACCTTGTAGACCGAGCGCCATGGCGCGATGTGGTCGGTCTCGGTGCCGATGACGAACATCGGGGTGCGGATGTCTTTCAGCGCTATGACTTTGCTTTCGACCGCGTACCGGCCGGCGGTCAGGCGGTTCTCGAGGAAGAGCCCGCGCAAATATTGCGAATGCATGCGGTAGGGCAGGCGCGTCTGGTCGGCGTTCCAGACGGTGAGGTCGGTCGCGGTGTCGCGCTCGCCAAGCAGATATTCGTGCATCATTTTCGACCAGACGAGCTCGTTTGGCCTGAGCGCCTTGAAGGCGCCCGCCAACTGCCTCGTGTCGAGCACGCCCTGGTCCCACATCATGTCCTCGAGGAAGGCGACCTGGCTTTCGTCCACGAACAGCATCAGCTCGCCGGCCTCGCTGAAATCGGTCTGGGCGGCAAGGAGGGTTATGCTTGCCAGCCGTCCGTCGTCGTCATCGCGTGCCATGGTCGCGGCTGCGATGGCGAGCAGCGTGCCGCCGATGCAGTAGCCGCATGCGTGGACCTTGCGGCCCGGCAAGATGGCATTGACGGCATCGAGTGCCGCCATCACGCCGGAGGTGCGATAGGCGTCGAAGGTGATGTCGCGATCGGCGGCGGTGGGATTTCGCCAAGACACCATGAACACGGTGAAGCCGCACCCGACGAGATAGCGCACGAGCGAATGCTCCGGCAGCAGATCGAGCACGTAGTATTTCATGATCCAGGCGGGCACGATCAGCACCGGTTCGGCGATGACGTTCTCCGTCGCTGGCTTGTACTGGATGAGCTCCATCAGCTCGTTGCGGTAGACGACCTCGCCCGGCGTGATGGCGATGTCCTCACCCACCACCAAGCCGTGATTTTGCGGCTCGGGCTCCATGGCAAAGGCGCGCAAGGCGTCATCAAGGGCATACTGGGCCCCGCGCGCAAGATTGGCCCCTCGCTCCTTGAGGGTTCGCTCGATGATCACCGGATTGAGCCACGGGACATTCGAGGGAGAGATGGCGTCGAGCGCCTGGCGCGCCACGAAGGCGACGCGGTCGGCGCTTTGCTGGGTCATGCCGCGCACCGCGCGCGTGGCGCTTTGCCACCATTCCTCCTGCGCGAGAAAGGCCTGCTGCCACAGCACATAGGGAAAGGTTCGCCACGCCGGATCCTCGAAGCGGCGGTCGTGCTCTTGCGGCGGGAAGGGAAGGTCCACCTGATCCTTGCTGGCAGCGTCTATGGCAAAGCGCGCAAGCCGGGCCACTTCATTGATGGCCTGCAGGTACAGCTCGAGCTGCCGGCCGGGCGCGCGGGCCAAATGGGAAGCCCATTCGAACCATGCGGCGCGCTCGGCGTAGGGGGAGACGCCTTGGGTGAATCTCGCGATGGTCGCGCGGGCGAGGCGATCGGCGGTCTCGAAGGATGGGGAGCTTGCCGGCTGGCGCGAGGGCGAGCCTGGGGCTTGCGTCGGGGCGGCAGCCGAAGGCGCGCTCTGCGACGGAGTGGGCGGCGGAGAAACTATCTGGTCCATGCTTGAAGCTTGTCGGATAACGGCGCAGGTGCGCCTTGTGCCGGATCAAATGTCTCCTTCTTTGTTAAGGACTCATGACGGTTGACGGGGCGGGGTCCCGTCGACCAAGGCCACGAAAAGAGGCTTACCGAGGCAGAGCGCCTGCGGTAGTGGGAAGCCAGTTGCGACAGGAGGACAAGCATGAGCTTGGAAGTGGGCGACAAGGCGCCGGATTTCACCCTGCCGGCCGACGGCGGCGGCAAGGTTTCGCTGAAGGCGCTGAAGGGCAAGACGGTCGTGCTCTATTTCTATCCCAAGGACGACACGCCGGGTTGCACGGCCGAGGCCTGCGCCTTCCGCGACCAGCTCCCCGACTTCTCCAAGGTGAAGGCGGCGGTGGTGGGCATCTCGCGGGACTCGGTCGCGAGCCACGACAAGTTCAAGAAGAAGTTCAAGCTCCCCTTCCCGCTCGCCTCTGACGAGGACGGCACGGTCTCCGAGGCCTATGGCACCTGGGTGGAGAAGAGCATGTATGGGAGGAAGTACATGGGCATCGAGCGGGCGACCTTCCTCATCGACGGCAAGGGCATCATCCGCAACATCTGGCGCAAGGTGAAGGTGGACGGCCATGCCGAGGACGTGCTGATGGCGGCTGCGGGGCTCGAATAAGCGCAAGCCGGGTTCGTTGCACAAGGCGTCATGATGGGCCGCACCACCTGAGATGCCTTCTAGGGTTTGACCATGGGCTGATTGCAGTCCGGTCCCTTCAGACCCGGGGGACAGTGGCAGCCGAACGGACCCGATCCGATCTGGCCTTTCGGACACGGAATCTTTTTTGTGTTCTCCAGCTTGATTTCGGGCGATGAGCTGACCGCCACGCATCGCTCCGAGGGCGACCTCGGCCGCCCGGCCAGAACGGTGCCGGGCGGGCAGGAGCAGTTGGGCTGCTCCCCGACCAGGCCTTTCGGACAAGGGTCGTAGCAGCCCTCGGGCTTCGGCGCCCCTCTCTCGCGGGGCGGACAGATAGGCAGCCCTCGCTCCGCCTCGGCGATGGGGGCAGTCCCCACTGCCATGAACGCGGCCAGCGCCAGGACCACGCAAACTCCGAATAGCCTTGCCGTCATGACGGTCCACCATCGCCTGATATGCACGGCGATGTCGCTCATCGCCAGCCTGGCCGGCGTAAGCCGTGCCTCAGCATAAGTCATTATGGGGAGGATCGCCATCGGTGGGGGCCGAGTCAGAAGCGCGGAAGGCAGGCTCAGCGCAGCACCTCCTCGATAATTGCCTCGTCAGTCACTTTCGCTGTCTCTTTGTCTTCTTCGGTCAGACGCGCCGTCTTCCAGCTGCCTCGCGCAAACCAGGACAATGAAACCACGGCCACCAGCACATTGGTGACCGGGAAGGACCACCATAAGCCGTGTGCCTGCAACAGCGTGTGCTTCGACAACACGTAGGCCAGCGGAAACTGGATCATGAATTGCGATACGAGCGCGATGACCATGGCCATCAGCATGTTTCCGGAGGCGCGAAAGGTCGCGACCACGCAGAGCTGGATGCCCATGCCGCCCCAGGCAAGGCACATGATGCGAATGAAGCGCGCCCCCTCGGCGATGACGTCAGGGTCATGGGGCACGAAAAACGCCACGATCAGGGGCGCGAAGGCAAACGCTATGATCCCGACAAGCGTCAGGATGCCGAAGCCGAGCCCAGTTCCCAACAGCGCAATCCGGGACGCGCGCTGGATGTTGCCTGCCCCGATATTCTGACCGACCAGCGTCGATACGGCCATGGACAGCCCCATCGCCGGGATTATGACAAGCTGCAGGATGGTCGAGCCCACACCGTAGGCGGCAATCGTCAGGGTCCCGAAACTCGCCACGAGAAAGGACATGACGATCAAGCCAAGACCGCGGGTCGACAGCTCGACCGAGCCGGGGAAGCCGAGGAGAAACGCACGCTTAATGTAGGGGGGATCGGGCACGAGGCCGCGCCATGAAAGCTCGATGCCATGGCGGCCGCGCAGGAAGATGATCATCCCGATCAGCGCCGCCAGAGCCTGCGTCAAAAGCGTGGCGAGCGCTGCGCCCACGACGCCCTGTCCCGACATCGGGCCCCACCCGAAAATAAAGAATGGATCGAGGATGAAATTCAGCAGGACCGTGCCGAGCACGATCATCAGTGGGATCTTCGTCTCGCCGATGCCCCGCATCAACGCCTGAAACATCGCGTAGAGGAAAACGAAAATGATGCCGATGAAGGAGACGCGCATGAAGCCGAGCGCGCCGGCATAGACGTCGGGGGCGACGCCGAGAAGCTCCAGCAGATAAGGCGTGATCACATAGCCGAGCGTGCCGAGGATGACGGAGGTGATGGCGACCATCATCATGGTCTGCGCCGCCACATGGTTCACCATGCCCTGCCGCCCCACTCCCATATATTGGGCGCTGAGGATGGCACCCGCCATGGCTAGACCCGACCCCAGCGCGATGACGAGAAAGGTGACCGGAAAGCTGATCGCCACGGCCGCCACGGCCGGCGCGCCCAGCCGCCCGACCCAGAACGCGTCGGTCAGCTGGTATCCGGCCTGTAGCAGGTTTCCCAAGATGATCGGGATGGCGAGCCGGATCAGCGCTGGCGCGATCGGCCCCTGCAACAATCTTTGACGACGATCCGCCACGCTCGCCCCTTTTTCTACTTCTTTGGCGGGGTGGTCGCACCCGACAGCAGCAGCATCGCGACCGTTCGGAGGCGGTTATGTGCCCTCGAGAAGCGCGAGCAAGCCTTTGAGCAGATCTTCGGGGGTGGGCGGACAGCCTTTGATGTGGAGGTCTACGGGGAGGACGCTCCCCACGCCGCCCTCAACAGCGTAGCTGCCGGCGAAGATGCCGCCATTGACGGCGCAGTCGCCGACCGCCACCACCCATTTCGGGTCCGGCGTCGCCCGATAGGTCCGCTCAAGCGCCTCGCGCATGTTCTTGGTCACGGGCCCCGTCACCAGCAGCACGTCGGCATGGCGCGGCGAGGCGACGAAGCGCAGGCCAAAGCGTTCGAGGTCGTAGAAGGCGTTGTTGAGGGCGTGGATCTCGAGCTCGCAGCCGTTGCACGAGCCGGCATCGACCTCGCGGATGGCGAGGCTGCGTCCGAGCTTCCGCCGCGCCGCGCGGTCGAGGCTCGCGGCAAGTTCGGCAAGCGCCGCATCGTCAGGCTGCGGCGCCGCCTCGGTGACGGGATGGCGAAGCAGATTCTTGAGCAGCAGCCTGCGCATCAGAGATCGTGCCCCGAGTAAGAGCAGTTGAACGATTTGTTGCAGAGCGGGAAGTCGGCGACGATGTTGCCTTCGATGACGGCCTCGAGCAGCGGCCATTGGAACCACGATGGATCGCGTAAGTGACAGCGCGCAATGGTGCCGTCAGCATCGATACGCACCGAGACCAGCACGTCGCCGCGAAAGGCTTCGACCAGGGCAACGCCTTCGCGTATCTCGCCGGGACTGCCAAGCTCCACCCTGAGCGCGCCCTCTGGCGACACGCCCTCGGGCAGGCGCTCGACGATCTGCTCGATCAGCCCGAGGCTTTGCTCGATCTCGCGGATGCGCACCCAGACCCGCGCGTTCACGTCGCCCTTGTCGAATACGGGCACCGTGAAGTCGAGCTCTCCGTAGGGTGGATAGGAGGCCGCCTTGCGGGCATCGAAGGCGCGGCCCGAGGCCCGGCCGACATAGCCGCCGGCGCCGAACTCCCGCGCAAGCGAGGGACTGAGATAGCCGGTCGTCACCGTGCGGTCTTGCAGCGAGGCGGTGTTGTCGTAGATCTCGATCAGCTCCGGGAACCGGCGCCGCACGGTTTCGACCAGCGCGCGGAGGTCCTTAACGCGATCGGTAGGGAGCTCCGCCGCCACGCCCCCCGGCACCACGCGATCGCGCATCAGGCGATGGCCGAAACAGGCGTTGGAAGCGCGTAAGGTCCGCTCGCGCAGGATGCCGCATTCGGCGTACATCAGGGAGAAGGAGGCATCGTTGCAGATGGCGCCGATATCGCCGAAATGGTTGGCGAGACGCTCAAGCTCGGCCATGAGCGCGCGCAGCCACACCGCCCGGGGCGGCACCTCGACGCCGAGAGCGGCCTCCACCGCGCGGGCAAAGGCGAGCGCATAGGCGACCGTGCTGTCCCCCGATACGCGCCCCGCAAGCCGCGCCGCCTTGTCAATGGACGCGCCGGTCATCAGGGATTCGATGCCCTTGTGCACATAGCCGAGCCGCTCTTCGAGGCGAACCACCGTCTCGCCATTGGCGGTGAAGCGGAAATGCCCGGGCTCGATGATGCCGGCATGCACCGGCCCGACGGCGATCTGGTGGAGCGCCTCGCCTTCCACCTTCAGGAAGGCGTAGGGGGCGGGGCGCCCCGAGGATCGCTTGCGTGCCCCTAGAGGATGCTTCACGCCCCACACGCCGTGGTCGAGCCAGGGCCGCGTGTCGGGGAGGCCAACGGGGTTCATGCCGTAGAGGTCGCGGATGGTCCGCTCCAGCCGGATCGCGGGAGGATGCAGCTTGCCCACCGAGGGAAACTCGCGGCCCTCGACGGTGACCACGAGGATGTCGCTCGAGGCCTCATCGAGGAGCGCCATGTGCGCGGCGCCCGTGTCGCCCCACAGGCCGAGCAGCGTGGCGCGGGCCTCCACGAGCTCCTGGATGGCAAGGCGCCAGACCTCCTTGGTGACGACGACGCGCGGCCATGGGCGATGACCCTCGACCTGGCGGCCCTTCGTGGCGATATCGGTCAGTGCCGCCATCGAGACCCCGTCATCCGAGCAGCTTTGCCACCGCCTGGAACCAGGCGACGAGCGGTCCAGGCAGATAAACGCCGGCGGTCAGGACCAGCCCGAGATGGGAGAACATCGGCAAATAGGAGCCCTTCGCCTTGTGGGTGGGTCCGCGGGGCTCGCCAAAGGCGACCGCATTCAACTTCAGAAAGAGCGCGCCGATGCCGACGAGAAGTCCGACAACGAGCGGCAGGGCGAGAAGCGGCTGGCGCGCGAAGGTCGAGCTCACCACCAGGAACTCGCTCATGAAGATGCCAAGCGGCGGGAGCCCGGCGATGGCCACGACGCCGGCCACGAGCCCCCAGCCAAGCACCGGGTTGGTCACCGTCAGTCCGCCCATGTCGGCGATTTTCTGGGTGCCCTTGACCTGGGCGATATCGCCGACGGCGAAGAAGATCGCCGACTTGGTCAGCGAATGCATGCACATATGCAGGAGACCGGCGAAATTGGCGAGCGGCCCGCCCATGCCGAAGGCGAACGTAATGATCCCCATATGCTCGATCGAGGAGTAGGCGAACAGGCGCTTGATGTCGCCCCTGCGGTACAGCATGAACGTCGCGAACAGGATCGAGACGAGGCCCATGCTGATCATCAGCGGGCCGGGCGCGAGCGCCTCGGGGTTTGCCGCGAGCAGCATCTTGAAGCGGAGGAGAGCGTAAAGCGCGACATTGAGGAGCAACCCCGAGAGCACCGCCGAGATGGGAGTGGGGCCTTCGGCATGGGCGTCGGGGAGCCAAGCGTGCAGCGGCGCGAGGCCGACCTTGGTGCCGTAGCCGAGCAGCAGGAACACGAAGGCGAGGTTGAGCAGCGAAGGGTCGAAGACGCTCGCATGAGCCATCAAAGTCGTCCACACCATGGAATTGATGCCCTCGCCGATTGCCGGCTGGGCTGCCATGTAGACGAGGATGGTGCCGAACAGCGCAAGCGCGATGCCGACGCTGCCGAGAATGAAATATTTCCACGCCGCCTCGAGCGCCTCATGCGTTCGGTAGATGCCGACCATCGACACCGTGGTAAGCGTGGCAAGCTCGACAGCGACCCACATCACCCCGATATTGTTGGTGACGAGCGCGAGGTTCAGGGCGAACATCAGCATCTGATACATGGCGTGATAGAAGCGCAAGAAGGTGGGCGTGAGCCGGCCGATCTCCAGCTCGTGCTCGATATAGCTCGCGCTGAACACGCTCGTGGTGAAACCGACAAAAGTGGTGAGCACGATGAAGACGTTGTTGAGGTCGTCGACCAGGATGTAGGGTCCCGGCACCGGCCGCGCGAAGAAGAATAGCGACAGCGCGGCGAGGAAGCTGAGCAGCGCCGCGACGACGTTGAGGTAGGCCGTGAGCTTGTAGCCCGGCAGCAAGGCGAACAGCAGCGCCGCCGTCGCAGGAATGGCGAGGACCGCTGTCACCGCATCGAAGCTCATTCCCGTTCCCCACGGTAGCTATCCAGGGCCGCGACATCGACGCTGTCGAAGCGCTCGCGAATGCGGAACAGGAAGATGCCAATCACGATGAAGGCGATGAGGATCGAGAAGGCGACGCTGATCTCGACCACCAGCGGCATGCCCTTGGCGCCCGTGGCGGCGAGCACGAGACCGTTCTCCAGCGACATGAAGCCGACCACCTGGCTCACGACATTCTGCCGCGTCACCATCATCAAGAGACCGAGCAGCACGACGGAAAGTGCAAAGGCGAGGTCCTCGCGCACCAGCGGGTCGGCCCCGGCAGTGACGCGCAGCATCACCACCATGGAAAGGGCGACGAGCCCGATGCCGAGCAGCATGGTGGGGCCGATCCCGACCACGGTCTCGACCTCGCGGTGAATGCCGAGCTTGACGATCATCCGGTGCAGCACCACCGGGATGAGGATCGCCTTGAACATGAGCGCGATGGCCGCGGTGATGTAGAGATGCGGCGCGTCTTGCGCGTAAGCCTGCCAGGCCACCGACGCCGCCAGCACAAGAGCGTGCAGCGCATAGACGTTGAGGAGCGCATAGAGGCGGTCCTGGTAGAGCAGCATGAAGCTCACCAGCACGAGCGAGCCAGCCAGCAGGTGAGCGATGTCGAAGGTGAGGCTGTGCATCTACAGGCTCCTCGACACGAACATGAGCAGCGTCGCCAGCAGGCCGAGCATCAGCGCCGCGCCCAAGAATTCGGGCACACGGAACACGCGCATCTTGGCGATCGAGGTCTCGAAGAACGCAAGCAGGAAGCCGAAGGCGCCGAGCTTGGCGAGATAGGCGACGACGCCAAGCGCCAACGCCTCAGGCGGCACGCCCTGGGGCGCGAGCCCCCACGGCACGAAGAGGCAGGCGATGAGCGAGATGTAGAGAAGGAGCTTGAGCTCGGCGGCAAGGTCGATCAGCGCGAGGTGGCGCCCGGAATATTCGAGCACCATGGCCTCGTGCACCATGGTGAGCTCAAGATGCGTGGCCGGATTATCGACCGGAATGCGCGCATTCTCGGCGATCGCCACCATGAACAGGGCGATCAGCGCCATGCCGAGCGAGACGCGCAAGCCCACCTCGGAGGAGACCAGGAACTCGGCCATGGTGGAGAGCTGAGTGGAGCCCGCGATGAGTGCCAGCGTAAACACGATCATCAGCATGGCGGGCTCGGCCAGCGAGGCGATCATCACCTCGCGGCTCGAGCCGATGCCGCCGAAGCTTGTGCCTACGTCAAGCCCGGCAAGGGCGAGGAAGAAGCGCGCAAGTCCAAGCAGCGCGATGATGGCGATGAGGTCCGCCGACCAGGAGAACATGAGTCCCGCGCCAAAGGTCGGCACCAAGGACGCCGCGACCCAGGTGGCGGCGAAGATGAGATAGGGACAGACCCTGAACAGCCAGGAGGCGCCGTCTGCCAGCACCACTTCCTTCCGCATCAGCCGCACAAGGTCGCGATAGGGCTGCAAGAGCGGAGGACCTTGCCGCAGCAACAGCCGCGCCTTCACCTTGCGCACGACGCCGGTCAAGAGCGGTGCGAGCAGGAGCACCAAGAGCATCTGCGCGCCCTGCACCATGAGATTGAGCATCAGGGCCATATCGCGAGCACCAGGAGCAGGCCGACCAGGGCCATGAATACGAGGCTGAGATATTGGCGAATGGTGAGGAATTGCAGGCGGTTGAGGATCGTGGCGCTCGACTCGACGCCCCTGACAATGGGCACATAGGCCACGTCCCAGACAGGATCCTCGAGAGTGACTTCGAGCCGCGCCGGGCGCATGTCGCCGGGTGGCGGCATCTCCACGCGTTCGCGCGCATGAAAGACCGTGGTGCCGAACACGCGGCGGATCGGCTGAGCGAAGCTCGAGGCGGAGTATTGCGTCATCGGGCTTGGATCGGGAAAGCCGCAATCCCAGGCCGGACCCCGGCGGAGTCTGTCCGACGCCAGCCGATGGATGGCAACAGCAGTCAACGTCGCCGAGGCGACCATGAACAGGAACACCAGCAGACCGTCATAGGAGCTGCGGCTCTCGGCGATGGGCACGATGGCGAAGAATGGAACGCTGCTCTGCTGCGGCATGCTCTCGCCGACAAGCGCTTTGGCGACCGGCGCCAGAGCATCGATGAAGATGCCGGGCAGGATGCCGGCGAGGAGGCAGAGGCTGGCGAGGAAGAACATCGCCGCGAGCGAGTAGGGATCGGTCTCGTGCGCATGCTCTGCCGCTTTGCTGCGTGGCCGGCCGAGAAAGGTGACGCCGAAGGCCTTGACGAAGCAGGCCGCGGCAAGCGCTGCCGATAGAGCGAGCAGCGCGCCGACAGCCGGCACGAGAAATTTCAGGCCCCATGACGGCAGGTCCGGGCTGAGCAGGATGGCTTGGAAGGTCAGCCACTCGGAAACGAAGCCGTTGAGCGGGGGCAGCGCCGAGATGGCGACGCAGCCGACAAGGAAGGTGAAGGCCGTGAGCGGCATGCGGTGGATCAGGCCGCCTTGATGCTCCATGTCGCGCATCCCCGTAGCGCCGAGCACGGCGCCCGAGCCAAAGAACAGGAGGCTCTTGAAGACCGAATGGTTGAATACGTGGAGCAGTGCTGCGGTGAAGGCGAGCGCGGCCGCCAAACGCATGTCAAAGGCCTGGAAGGCGAGCGCGAGCCCGAGGCCAATGAAGATGATGCCGATATTCTCGACCGTGTGATAGGCGAGCAGGCGCTTAAGATCGTGCTCCATCAGCGCGTAGAGCACGCCCATGACGCAGGTGATGCCGGCAAGCGCCAGCACCACCATGCTCCCCCACCATTCCGGGCTCCCCAGCAGATCGAAGACGATGCGCACGAAGGCGTAGACCGCGACCTTGGTCATGACGCCGCTCATCAGCGCCGAGACATGGCTCGGGGCTGCGGGATGGGCGAGCGGCAGCCAGACATGCAGGGGCACGAGGCCGGCCTTCGACCCTGCGCCGACAAGGACAAGCATGAGAACGAGCGCGGCGATGGTGGGCGAGAGAGCGGCGTCACGCATTTGAGCGAAGGCGTAGCCGCCGTCGGGCCCGGCAAGGAGGCCGAAGGCGAGCAGCAGCGCGAGGGTGCCGAAGCTCGCCATCACGATATAGATGTAGCCCGCGCGCAAATTCTCGCGCGAGGCGTGATGCGCCACCACCAGCGCCCAGGACGAGAGCGACATGAGCTCCCAGGAGAAGAGGAAGCTATAGGCGTCGTCGGCGACCACGACGAGGCTCATGCCGGCGAGGAACGCCGGGTAGAACGGCAAGACGCGCATGGGCGCGTGCTCGTGACGGCCATGACCGAGCGCGAACAGGCTCGCAGCAGCGGCGCCAAGGTTGACGACCACGAGAAAGAAGGCCGATAGCGCGTCCATGCGGAAATGGGCGCCGAGCCAGGGCAGGCCGAGCGGCAGCGTCACTGCCGGCGTTGCGGCGCCACTGACGAGCTGGAAGAGCGCCGCCGCGCCAGAGATGGCGCAGATCAGGAGCGCGCCGCCATAAACCAGCCCGCTGCCCCATGCCGTCCGGCCCACCAGAATGGCAAGGGCGGCAAGAGCGAGAAGCCCGGCAATCGCGGCCAGAGCAAGGGTGAGCGTCATCGCGGCCTCAAGCCTTCAGCCGCATGAAGCGGCCGATAGCCCCGGCCAAGCGCCTTTGGCGAATCGACCTTGCCGCCGATCGCGCCGTCGCTTGCTTCCATAAGCTGAATGGCGGGCAGAGAAAGGCCGCCCGTCTCAGCCATCTTGCACTGGTCCGATTCCGAGATGAGCCCCCGCGAAGCCCGCAATTGCGCAGCCGTGATGATCGCCCGGCATCCCTTGGATTTGACGATGGAGTTGCGCTATCTAGACCTTTGCATTTCTCGTTATCAAGACAAACCTATGGCCGGCTCCCGCGACCATCTTCTCTCGGGGGTGAGCACTTAAGTCATTGGAGGGACTGGCGCACCCGACAGGATTCGAACCTGTGACCTCTGCCTTCGGAGGGCAACGCTCTATCCAACTGAGCTACGGGTGCTTGGTCGCCAGACCCTAGACCAAACGCCTCAAATTAAGCAACGCCGCCGCGATGGCGTCTGGCTTCTGGTTTCCGGACTTTGACTTGCCTTGCTGGATGCTCGAAAATTCAGCATCTTGCATCTTATGGGCCTTAGTGAATACGAACCGGACCAGCTCAAAGCCCTGAAGGACCTGCAGGGTGACCCCGAATTCGCGGGGCAGCCGACGATTGCCGTGATCCTGCCCTGCTACAACGAAGGTAAGACGATTGCGCGAGTGGTCGAGGACTTCAGGCGCTACCTGCCCGCCGCCGCCATCTATGTTTACGACAACAACTCGAGCGATGACACGGTCGCCGAAGCCACAAGGGCGGGCGCCATCGTTCGCCAGGAGGTCCAGCGGGGAAAGGGCTTCGTCGTCCGTCGCGCGCTCTCTCAAGTCGAGGCCGATGTCTGCCTTCTTGCCGATGGCGACGGAACATATGATGCTGCTTCGGCGCCTGTGCTCGTCCACCAGCTTCTCGCGCAGCAGCTCGATATGGTGGTCGGCGTTCGCGAGCCCGTCGAGCAAGAGGCTTATCCAAGCGGGCACCAATTCGGGAACAAGCTCTTCAACGTCATCGTCAAATGGCTGTTTGGCAAAGGCTTCGGCGACATCTTCTCGGGCTATAGGGTCTTGTCGCGTTCCTTCGTGAAATCGTTTCCCTCCGTCGCGCGAGGATTTGAGATCGAAGCGGAAATGAGCGTGCATGCTCTCCAGCTCAACCTTCCGACCGCAGAAATCGTCACGGGCTACAGCAAACGGACCGAAGGCTCTGCGAGCAAGCTCCGAACCTATCACGATGGCCTCTCGATCTTGATCGCAGTCCTGCGCCTCCTAAGACATCAGCGCCCGCTTTTGATGTTTGGCTGCATCGCCCTCATGTCGGCGCTGGCCTCCGTGGCTATCGGGCTGCCGGTCATCTCATAGTTTCTCAAGACGGGACTAGTGCCGCGGCTGCCTTCGGCTGTCTTGGCGGCGAGCCTGATGGTGATCGCCGTCATCAGCTTCGTGACGGGCATCATATTGGACAGCGTGGCGCATGCCGCGACGGAGCAGAAACGCTTGTTCTATCTGTCGATACCCCGCCCTAGGCGCCCGCACACCCTATGACCATCCTCCGCAGAGACCTGGTCCGGTTTGGCATCGTGGGGACGCTCGGCTTTGTCATCGACCTCGGCATCCTGGCTGCGTTGGTGCACGGGCCGCGCGGGCTGTGGCCATCGTCATCGCCATCCTCTGCACGTGGTGGCTGCACCGGCATTGGACATTTCCGGCGGGCCGGCTCAGGCCCCCTCTCCCGCAATCGCTTCTCTACGGGACGGTTCAGCTCGCGAGCGTATCGGTGAACTACGGTATCTTCTCGGCGCTCGTGCTGACCGGCGGGCTCTGGCGCACCTATCCGGTCCTGGCTGCCACCGTGGGATCGTTGTGCGCGATGGCGATTACCTACTTGTTGTCCAAGTGGATTGCATTCGCCGAGCCTGGCGGAGTGGCGAAATTGACGAGCGACTGGAAACGGGTGAATGACCCAAGGCACGCACACGAGTAGGTGGGGGGCGCCGGAAGGATCATGTTGACGGCTTCCGATCGGCTCGGGCTCCTTCTCGGCGTCCCGGGCGCCGTGCTCGCATCGGCGATCGTCGTCTACCTGCTATTTGCGACGACCGTCTGCGATCCCCTCTACCAGCAGAACGCGCTGCTCGATTTCGAATTCCTGGCCAAGGTCAGCCCAGGGGTCGCAGCGAAACTGGGGGGACCGATCTCGCCGTTGTCCCGCGAAGGTCTGGCCTTCTACCGAGCGCCATCTCTTCCGGCCTTTTGCTCTTCGCCGCGATGATGGAATCGGCCCTTCCCAGGCTTGCCCTTTGGTTCGTCGCCGCAGCGATCGTCGCCCTGTATGCCCACGCTATTTTCTACACTCCCATCGCGTATAACGATCAATTTCAGGAGATTTACTACACACTGACATGGTCACCTGCCGAATATTTATCTAATTATCTCGACTGGCACGGGCCGTTGTTCCGGCCCGGTGAGATCATATTACGTTATTTGATACTCTATGGATTTGGCGGCCATCCATTCGCCTATAACTATTTTCAAATACTGTATTTAGCACTTACCGCTATAGGCGCCGTAAGCCTCATCTCCTGCCGCAATTGGACAGACGCAGGCGCAGGCATAACGGCGCTGACATTCATATTCGGCCACCATGCCTTTCCTGCTGTCCTGGAGGCAAACATCACGTTTTCAAATGGGCTGGTGTTACTGCTGATGCTGGTGGCGCTGCAGATCCTGCAGTCGAAAGGAGGATTGAGTACCCAGATTGTTGCGATAGCCATTTCAGTCGCGGCGGCGCTGACGAAGGAGGTCAAAGACTGATTGTACCGTTCACCTTCGTAGCCGGCGCCGTTCTGGGATTTACAGGCGTACGCCGCTGGACTGCCGCGCTGCTGATCGCCCTCGTCCTGGCCTATGCCGGATTCCGTTGGTACACGCTTCCGACGGAACCCATTGAGTCTATGGGTGCAGGGCAAGTTCTTAGCACCCGGGAGCACGTATCCAACATGATCGCGGCCCCGATCATGATCGTGACCGGCGAGCCTTTCGATGGAGACTGGGCTCAGTTTCCGCGCCGCGACTTTTGTCCCTGGCGCATCATTCGCATTGCGCTGGGTCTGGCCACGGTCGCTCTCATCTTTAGCGCCTTCCACCTGCGCAAGGCGGCGGCTGAGACGTTTCCCAAGACGGAGCTGGTCGACAAAAAATGGATGCTCCTCCTGCTCGGCGTGGTGGCGGCAAGCGCAGCTTTAGCCTTTCAGTACACACGGCATCGCTTTGGGGCCATGGCGCTGCCGGTGGCTTATCTATTGCTCTACCGGTCATTGCGCATCGTTCTTTGGCGGCTCTCAAGCCTCGATGTCCGGGCGTGGGTGCGTGTCGCCCTGGTCCCGCTCCTCGTTGTTTTCTCGCTCGCCTGGTCAAGCCGCGTGGCCGACGGGTTCTTTGTGCTCCGACACATTGGAGCCAAGACGATGGTGGGCTGGATCGAGCATTACCCGGAGTATCTGGCATACGAGAGTGGCGTTCGCCCACAGGCCGTCCCCTATCTCAACAGCTCCTTCTGGGCCGCTGAAGAGATGCCCTGGCCCACCATTCAGCGTGATCCTTCTCTTGTCAGATTCTGGCTCGGCGACGAAGACGTTATGAACCGTTGAGCAAGCGTGTTCGACCTTGGGGAGATTAACGATCCCTTCGGCAACCGCCTGCGATTCGCCGAGGAATTGAGCAAAAGCGCGACTTGACGCAGTGCAGCATTGGCGTAGGTATGCGGCTCAAGCAACAACAAGTCTGGGCAAGCCCATGGAGAAGAAAAAGGTCCTCGTGATCGGCGGCGGCTTTGGCGGCGTGTTCGCGGCCAAGGCGATGGAGCGGCTTGGCCGGGGCAAGCTCGACGTCGAGCTGGTCAACGCCAACAACTACTTCGTGTTCCAGCCGCTGCTGCCTGAGGTCGCCGCGGCGAGCATCCATTCCGCCGATGCGGTGGTGCCTTTGCGCCAGCTGCTCCGCCGCGTGCAGGTGCGGCAAGCGGAGGTGATGGGCATCGACTTTGCCAAGAAGACGGTGATCGTCGTCCAGGGCACGCGGCGCATTCCGATCGAACTCGTCTATGACGAGCTCGTCATCGGGCTGGGCACCAGCGTCGACCTCAACCGCTTCCCCGGACTGCCCGAGCACGCGCTCACCATGAAGGACCTCGCCGATGCGCACCGCTTGCGCACCCACGTCATCGGCTGCCTCGAGACGGCCGACGTGACGAGCGACCCCGAGGTGAAGCGGCAGCTCCTGTCCTTCGTCGCGGTGGGCGCCGGCTTCTCGGGCGTCGAGACCATCGCGGAGACGCGGGAGCTGGTCCGCCGTGCGCTGAAATACTATCCGAACATCCGCGACGACGAGATCCGCTTCTACCTTATCGAATACGCCAATCGCATCCTGCCGAGCTTTCCCCCCGACCTCGCCGAATACGCCACGCGGCGGCTGCAGATTCACGGCATCGAGGTCCTGACCGGCGTGGGCACCAAGTCGGCGACCGGCACCGCGGTCGAGCTCACCGACGGCCGCATCATCCCGACCTCGACCATCGTCGCGACCATCGGCAACGGGCCGCACCGGCTGGTGTCGTCGCTCGGCCTCGACCTGCAATGGGGGCGCATCAAGACCGACCGGTTCATGCGCGTGCCGGGCCATGACGGCGTCTGGGCGCTCGGCGACGCAGCCCTCATTCCCCTCGTCGAGAAGCCCGGCGAAAACCCGGCCGACTATGCGACGCAGACCGCGCAGTTTGCCGTGCGCGAAGGCCGCCAGCTTGCGGACAACATGGTCGCCAAGATCGAGGGCAAGGAGCTCAAGCCTTTTGCCTACACCTCCAAGGGATCGCTCGCCTCGCTCGGCATGAGCAAGGCGGTCGCCGATGTCTACGGGATCAAGCTGTCGGGTACGCTTGCCTGGCTCTTGTGGCGCGGCTTCTATCTCTCGTTCCTGCCGGGCTTCGCGGCCAAGTTCAGAGTGGGGGTAACCTGGCTCCTGAACAGCGTCATGCCGCCGAACATCGTGCAGATTCAGTCGAGCCCGCCTGCCACCCGCTACATCCACTATCGCAAGGGCGACCGGGTGTTCGAGCCCGGCATGCTGATCGACGGCTTCTATACCGTGGTCAAAGGCTCCTTCAGGCTCACCATCGACAACCCCGCGACGGGCGAGCATTTCGAGAAGCTGTTCGGGCTTGGCGACCATTTCGGCGAGCGGGTGCTGCTCAAATCGGCGCTCAGGACCGGGCTCGTCGTGGCGCTCGAGGACGGGGTTGTGCTGTTCATCGCGCAGAAGGACTTTACCCGGCTGGCCCGCGCCTTCCCCATCCTCGACACCTACTTCAAGGAATATATCGAGCGGACCTTCGGCGGCGCCGAGAAGTCCTTCGCGCCGGGCAGCGCCAACCACCAGGCCGAGCTCGAGACTCTGCTTTAGGGAGGCAGCCGGGCCGCGCAACGTCCGGGTGGGGAGAACCAAGCCACGACCGCTGACGAGGCGGCCGGCAATCCCTATATTCCTCTCATCATGGCAATCGACGAAACCAAGACCCGGGCGGCTACCGGCAAAGCGGTCGCGCGCGGCGACCACGTCTATCTGATCGACGGCTCGGGCTATATCTTCCGCGCCTATCACGCGCTGCCGCCCTTGACGCGGCCGTCAGACGGCCTCCCCGTGGGCGCCGTGCACGGCTTTTGCGGCATGCTGTGGAAGCTGCTCCGCGAGACGGGAGAGCTTGCGCCGCCGACCCATATGGCGGTCATCTTCGACTATTCGGCCCGCACCTTCCGGAGCGATCTCTTCGACGGCTACAAGGCGAATAGGCCCGAGCCTCCGGGGGACCTCATCCCGCAGTTTCCGCTCGTCCGCGACGCCGTGCGCGCCTTCAACGTCGCCTGCATCGAGAAGGAGGGCTACGAGGCCGACGATTTGATCGCCACCTATGCGGTGCAAGCGCTGGACGCCGGCGCCGACGTGACCATCGTCTCCTCCGACAAGGACCTGATGCAGGTCGTTGGGCCCGGCATCATCATGTACGACACCATGAAGAACAAGGCGATCGGCGAGGCGGAGGTGATCGAGCGCTTCGGCGTGCCGCCGTCGAAGGTCATCGAGGTGCAGGCGCTGATCGGGGATTCGAGCGACAACGTTCCGGGCGTGCCGGGCATCGGCGTGAAAACCGCCGCCCTTCTTATCAACGAGTTCGGCGATCTCGACACGCTGCTTAAGCGCGCTTCCGAGATCAAACAGGAGAAGCGGCGCGAGAACCTCATCCATTTCGCCGATCAGGCGCGGCTGTCGCGCACCCTCGTCACGCTCGACCGCAACGTCCCCCTCGACGTGCCCCTTGCCGAAATGGCCGTGCGTTCGCCCGACACCGAGGCTCTGACCGCCTTCATGCGGCGGCTCGAATTCAGCACGCTGCTCCGCCGCGTGGCCGAGGGCTTGGGCGCCGAAGTGCCGGAAGGTGCTCCGCCTGCGCCGCAGCGGCGCAAGAAGGACGACTACGATCATCCTCTGAGGCGCTCGCCGCGTGGCGAGACGGCACCGCAACCACGCCAGCTGAAGTCGGAAGGTCACTCCCCCGCGCAACTCGCCGTGGAGCGCGCAAGCAGGCTCGAGGCCATCCCCTTCGACCGCTCCAATTACGAGACGGTGACGGATGCCAGCCGCCTCGCCGATCTCTTGAGCGCGGCGCGCTATCAGGGCCACTTCGCCTTCAGGGTGAAGCTGAATTCGTCAGACCCGATGCAAGGCGAGCTGGTCGGCGTGGCGCTCGCGCTCGTGCCGGGGCATGCGGCCTACGTGCCGCTGGCGCACCGGGCGAGCGACGAGCTCGATCTCGGCGGCGACACCATCGCGCAACTTCCCATGCGCGTGGCTCTCGATCTGCTGAAGCCTATACTCGAGGACGAGAGCGTGCTCAAGATCGTGCAGAACGCCAAGTTCGACATGGTCGCGCTCGCCCGCTACGGCATCGCGCTTCAGACCATCGACGATCCCTGCCTCATCTCCTACGCGCTCGATGCCGGACGTGCCGAGCATCTGCCCGAGCAGCTCGCCGGTCGCCTCCTGAGCCACACCTGCCTCACCGAGAAGGAAATCAGGGGCTCGGGCCGCGCGGCGATCGGGCTCGATCGCGTGCCGCTCCCCCTCGCCACAGAATATGCCGGCGAGGAGACCGATATCGGCTTGCGGCTCTGGCTGATCCTGAAGCCCCGCCTTGCCGCCGAGGCCGTCACCACGGTCTACGAGACGCTGGAGCGCCCGCTGGCGCCGGTGCTGGCCGAGATGGAGCGCCACGGCGTCAAGGTCGAGCGCGCCACGCTGGCGAGCCTGTCGCTCTCCTTCGCTCAGACCATCGCGCGGCTCGAGGACGAGATCAGAGAGCTGGCGGGCGAGAACTTCAACATCGGCTCGCCGAAGCAGCTCGGCGAGATCCTGTTCGACAAGATGAGCCTGCAAGGCGGCAGGCGTACCAAGACCGGCGCCTGGAGCACCGATGCGAGCGCGCTGGAAGAGCTTTCCGTGCAGGGTCACGATCTGCCGGTCAAGGTCCTGGAATGGCGCCTGCTGGCCAAGCTGAAAAGCACCTATACCGACGCGCTTCCCACTTACATCCACCCGCAGACGGGACGTGTGCACACCTCTTATGCGCTTGCCGCGACCACGACGGGGCGGCTCTCTTCGGTCGAGCCGAACCTGCAGAACATCCCGGTGCGCACGGCCGAGGGCCGCGCCATCCGCAAGGCCTTCGTGGCCGAGAAGGGCCGCAAGCTGATCTCGGCCGACTACAGCCAGATCGAGCTTCGCGTGCTCGCCCACATGGCCGACACGCCGACGCTCAGGCAGGCTTTCGCCGACGGCCTCGACATCCACGCCATGACGGCGTCCGAGATGTTCGGCGTGCCGATCAAGAACATGGACCCCAACATCCGCCGCCGGGCCAAGGCGATCAATTTCGGCATCGTCTACGGCATCTCAGCGGTCGGCCTTGCCGCCCAGCTCGGCATCGGCCGCAGCGAGGCCGGCGCCTATATCAAGACCTATTTCGAGCGCTTCCCCGGCATCCGCGACTATATGGAGGCGATGAAGGCCGAGGCCCGCCGCCAGGGCTATGTGAAGACCCTGTTCGGACGGAAGGTGCACTACCCCGAGATCAACACCAAGAACCCGAGCCTGCGCGGCAACTACGAGCGCGCCGCCATCAACGCGCCGATCCAGGGCTCGGCCGCCGACATCATCCGCCGAGCCATGATTCGCATGGGGCCGGCATTGGATGAAGCCGGACTCTCGGCGCGCATGCTGATGCAGGTGCATGACGAGCTCGTGTTCGAGGCGCCGGACGAGGAGGTCGACAAGACCATGGAGGTGGCGAGAGGCGTGATGGAACAGGCGCCCGAGCCCGCGCTGAAGCTGCGTGTTCCCCTCAAGGTCGACGCGCGGGCCGGCGACAACTGGGAGGCCGCGCATTAGGGGCGGCTCTCCTCGCCCCGTTCAATGCGGGTTCGGCTAGCTCTTGCTGCGGCAGAGATTCCCCGCGGCATGAGCGGCGGCGACACAGATGGGCACCAAAGGTCCAGAGAGAGCCGCACAAGCCGCGACCGCTGCTGCTTCGGCGATGCCACAAGCCGAACTACCAAAGGGGTTCTTGAAATTGAAGCTCGTCATCCTCGGTTGAGCCAGCACCTTCATGGCGGGCTCGGACTTGTGGTCCCCGGCAACTTTGGCATCTTTGAAATGGGCGCCGATGATGGATTGAATCTTGGCGCGGTCTTCTTCGTCCAAGCCTTTCCACTCCTGGGCGTTCACCTTGATGTCCATGTGCTACTCCTCCCATTTTTGATTGTACGCAATAACGTACCGCTCGCCGAAGTTGCGCACAAGAGGTCTGGGTCCCGTGGACACGGGGCTCCGGAACGGCGACAGCTGTTAGCGCTTAGGGCCGTCAAACCTAAGCAGTCACCCTAAGGAGGTCGGCAATGGCGAAATGCGAGCAGTGCGGCAACGACTACGACCAGAGCTTCGAGATCAGAATGGGCGGCCGCACCATGATCTTCGACAGCTTCGAATGCGCCATCGCGGCGCTCGCGCCCACCTGCCTCCATTGCCGCTGCCGCATCATCGGCCATGGGGTGCAGCACGGCGAGACCATCTTTTGCTGCGTCCATTGCGCCAAGCATGAAGGTGTCGCGGGCCTGCGCGACCGCGATTGAGATCAAGATTACCAAACGTTTGGTTGTCTCCGTCCGAGGGGCTGCGGCACAATGGCTGCACGGCTCACTCTCGCAGGTTGCCCATGCAACGCATCGTCACGTCACTCGGCCTGTTTCTCCTCTCGGCCTTCATGATCACGGGAGCCGCCGCCTTGCCGGGGCCGATGTCCGACGCGGAGCTTCTGACCAAGAGCGATCTCGTGGCGCTGGTCCGCGTGCTCTCGGTCACCTGCACTTCCATCACGCATGACGACTTCACCAAGCAGGATATTCGGAATTACAGCGCCAAGGTCGAGCTGATGGAGGTCATCAAGGGCGACGAGGCGAAAGGGGGCGATGTCAACATCACGTTCCACGAGATCCCCAAAGGCCTGCTCGGACCCTGGAGCGTGTTCTACTATCCAGGCGAGGTGGTGTGGACCCATCTCGTCGCCGACGGCGGCGACTTTACGACGACCTGGTGGAACGGCCGCGGCGAGCTCGTCAGCAAGGCCGTCATCACCAAGCTGCCGACCAAACCGGGCGAGACGGTCGAGGTCCCGCGCGTCCGCCGAGAGCATCCAGTTGACCACTAGGCCAAGCAAGGACTACGGCATGGACCCTCAGTTCATGGCCGGGGCTTCATCCCGCTAGAGGAGGCTTCATGCTGCCAGCGTTTAGAGTGCTCAGCATCTTGTTCGCTATCGCCGGTATCGCTAGGCCGGCGCTCGCCGTGCCGGCGCCGATGTCCGAGCAGGAGCTCACGGACAAGAGCGACCTCGTGGCGCTCGTCCGTGTGCTCTCGGTGACCTGCACCACCATCACCAAGGACGAGCAGACCGGCGAGGACCTGCCGGGTTATCTGGCGAGGCTGAAGGTGCTCGAAGTCAAGAAGGGCGACGTGAAGCCTGGCGAGGACGTGCTGGTTACCTGGCGCGCCATCCCGAAGTCGATCACAGGGCCGTGGACCGTCTACTATTACCCAGGGGAAGAGGTGGTCACGCATCTCACCAAGCGGAGCAACGGCGCGACCTATGCGTCGACCTGGCTGAACGCCAAGAGCGAAATCGTGAAGAGCCCGGACAACAAGGACCTGCCCACCACGCCCGGCGAGACGTTCTCGCCGCCTAAGGAGCCGGCGGAGCGTACACCGCTCTAGACTCCATCCAACCAGGCGTTGAACAGAAGCTTGCTCGCGGCGTTGGCGGCCGGCGCAAAGCGCGCGGTCTCGGCGCGCATCTTGCCGAGATCGACCTTGGCAAGCTCGAGGGTGTGGCCGATCAGCCAGCGCTCGAGGTCCCTTTCGGGCAGCTCCACATGGAATTGCAGCGCGAGCACTTTAGGGCCGTAAGTGAAGGCCTGGTTCGGCGTGATCTTGGTCGAGGCAAGGCGCGTCGCGCCCGCCGGCAGGTCGAAAGTGTCGCCATGCCAATTCAACACGCGGATGCCGTCGATCGCGCCGAGCGGCGAGGCCTTGCCTTCCTGCGTCAGCGTCATCTCGTCCCAGCCGAGCTCCTTCTGCGTGTTCGGATAGACGCGGGCGGCGAGCACGGCGGCGAGCGCCTGGCAGCCGAGACAGATGCCGATCACCGGCGTGCCGTCTCTCACCGCAGCTTCGATGGTTGCGAGCTCATCCTTGATAAAGGGATAGCGGTCGACCTCGTAGATGCCGATCGGGCCGCCGAGCACAAGCAGGAGGTCAGCGTCCTTGGCGGGGGTGAGGTCGTCGACGCCCGCTTCGAGGTAGCTGAGCGCGATGCCGCGATCTTCGAGCACGCCTTCCAAGGTGCCGGCATCCTCGAAGGCGACATGACGTATGGCGATGGCGTTCTTCATCTTCGTTCCTGCTCCTCAAGAGCAATCTTTAGGAGCATCGACGCCGAAAGAAAACATCGCTGCGGCGCTTAAGCGTCACTACCTGTGCAAACCAAAGCGGTCCTCACACTATGAGCGCAACGCCGCGGCGGCGGGGATCGCCAGCGCCTTCGACCCCGCCCTTGGGCCGGCGGCGCGCGGCATGCACCCCGCCGAAGAACAGGTTCCGCTCGGGCCAGGCATGGGCCCTCTCCTCAAGCGACAGCAACTGGGTCTCTGCGGGCTCCGGCAGGCCCGGCTCGAAGCTCACCGTGCCGTCCCGCTCAACATGCAGGCGCGGCGCCTCGACCGCCGCCTCCAGGCTCATGTCATGGTCGAGCAGATTGACCGCGACCTGGAGGATGGCGGTCCTGATGCGGTTTGAGCCGCCGGTGCCGAGCGCCGTCACCGTGCCGTCGGGCTGCAGAATAATGGTCGGCGCCATCATCGAGGAGAGCCGCGTTCCCTCGCGCCAAGCGTGCAGGCCGTCGCTTGCGAGATCCTCCTCGCCAAGCATGTTGTTCAGCATGAAGCCGAAATTGCCGACGATGTAGCCGTTGCCCTCCCCGTTGGAGAGGCTGACCGAGGCCGCATTGCCTTCGGCATCGATCACGCTCACATGGGTCGTGCCGCGATAGGAGGCGGGCTGACGCGCGGCTTCGCGCATCTCCTTAGCCAGCACGCCGCCGGCAAGACGGGCGGCAAGCCCTTCGCCATGGGTGGCGCGCGCCTGATTGGTCGCCTCCATGGCGGCCCGCAGAGCGAACGCATCGAGCGCGCGGCCGTCGTCGGCAAGCACCTCAAGGTAAGCGAGGCCATAGGCGATGAGCGCGCCGCTTGCGGCCGGCGGCGGGTTGAGCGCAACGGAGGCGCCGGCGTGGCGCCAGTAAAGCGGCTCGCGCCGCTCGACGCGATAGCGCCGCAGATCGTCATAGGTCAGATGGCCGCCGAGGTCCCGCGACTGCGCCACCATGGCCTGGCCGACATCGCCGTCGAGAAAGAGGCGGGCGCCGTCCTCGGCGAGCCAGGAAAGCGTCTCGGCAAGCTCCTCGTTGCGGAAGGTGGCGCCGGCCGGCATCGGCTTGCCGCCAGGCGCAAAGATCCTCGCCACGCCTTCGCTTGCGGTGAGGATGGGCGCGATGACGGTGAAGAGATAGGCCTGGAAATCGCTTAAGGGGAAGCCGGCGCGCGCCGCCCGCACCGCCGGCTCGACCAGGCGCTTCATCGGCAGCTTGCAGAGCGCCTCATGCAGGGCGAAGAGGCCGGGCACCACGCCGGGCGTCGCGCTCGATCCGAGCCCGATATGGAACTCCTGCTTGGCCGGGCCGAAATCGGCGTGAATCGGATAGAACTCGACCTCGCTTGAAGCGCGCCGCTGGCGCGGGGTCTCGGCGAAGAAATCGAACAGCGTGACCGCATCGCGCTCAGCTTGCCGCGCCATCAGAAAGCCGCCGCCGCCAGGTGAGGAGAACACCGCCTCGGCCACAAACGTCGTAAAGACGCCGGCGAGAGCCGCATCGAAGGCGTTGCCGCCATCCTGGAGAATTTCCGCCGCGGCCTGGGCGGTTAGCTCATGCCCCGCCGCGACGACGTTCTTGCCCTTTGCCATCGGCCTTGCCTAAGGCGAAGCGCAGGATGCGGCAAGAGCGGCGCCCGCCCTTCTCGTCATTGCCGGGCTTGACTCGGCAATCCGGCAACCCTTGCGTTCTTTAAGATAATCCCAGACCGGGGTTGCTGGATTCCCGCTTTTGCGGGAATGAGCTGGAGGTGCCCTTCTGATACAGTTCGGGCGTCGCACTCTGATCGCGGAATCTAAAATGAAATATGCCAGCATCTGCATCGCACTTGCCGTGATTGTCGCGCCTTGGTGTTTCCCAGGACAAGCGGCATCCCAGCCGAACCAGTCGGACATCGATTCTGCCGATCGGCTCTTCGAGGTTGGAAAGTTTGCCGAAGCTGGCGAACTCTACGCGCGAATAGAAGCCCAAAATCCCAAGGACTATTCTTCTATCCTCCAGTTGGGCCGCATTGCGCTGCTTTCCAACCGGCTTGACGATGCGAAAGAATGGCTGGAACAGGCCATAACCCTGCAGCCGGGTGACGACGATGCCAAGGTCATGCTGGCCGAGGCGTTTTATCGCCGCGACGACTTCCAAAAAGCGGCGGCTGCGCTGAACGGCGTCGAGGTCAGCACCAACAAGCTGATTATTTCGCAATATCCGACTTTGAATGTTGCGAAGTTGGAGAGCTTCAAGGGCCAGACGCCTTACGAGGTGCACGGCGACGGGCAAACGACGCGTCTGAAGTTCGTGAACACCGGTCCGCTGCCGGTGGTCAGCGTGCGCGTGAACGGCGGCGAGGAGGTCACCTTCTTCATCGATACCGGCGGTTCGGAGGTCGTGCTCGACACGGACTTCGCGAAGGAGCTTGGCCTTCCGCAATTCGGAGAAGTGCAAGGTACATTTTCTGGCGGTCAGCACGCCGACGTTGGGCAGTCGCGGATTGAATCGCTTAACCTCGGCGACTGGACCATTAACAACCTGCCCGTCGCAACGCTGCCCTTGCGCCAACTCTCCGCAGGACTTGGCGTGAAACGTATCGACGGCATCATTGGCACCACTCTCTTCTACCATTTCCTTGCGACCCTCGATTATCCAAACGGCGAGCTGGTCCTCCGCCGGAAAACCGCGGAGAGCCTGAAGCAGTTTGCGGCAGAGTCATCGGGCGACAGCGTCGCGGTTCCGTTTTGGATTGCGAGCGACCACTTCATGGTTGGTTGGGGTCGCGTGGAGACGATGCCGCCTGCGCTCCTGTTCGTTGACACCGGGCTAGCGGGTGCGGGCGTCAAGTTGGCGGAGTCGGTTATCAAGGAGGCAGGGATTAAGCTCGAGGAAGACAAAGCCTACGAAGGGGCGGGGGGAGGCGGGAAGCTGAAAATCGTGCCCTACACCGTGCGTCAACTTTCCTTCGGAGACATGCGGGAAGACGACGTCGCGGGTCTCTACGATGGGCCGTTCCCGTGGGAAAACACGTTCGGCTTCCACCTCGCCGGCATGGTCGGCCACGATTTCTTCAAGCCTTACGCGGTGACCTTCGACTTCGAGTCGATGCGGATTTTTCTGACGAGCCCGTGACTTCTCCGGAACGGGCGCCCACACGTTGGAACTCACGTGCAATCAATCTCTCGGCTACGAAGGTCATAAAGACGCCTGCCAGCGCCGGTTCCCGCCTCGTGAAAATGACAGTGGAGACGTCGATGGCCGGGACAAGCCCGGCCATGACGAGTCCGAATTTGAGACCGCTCGTTAGCCGAGGCGCTGCTCGAGAGCGGTGAGCTCGTCCTTGAGCGCCTTGGGCAGCTTGGCGCCGAAGCTCGCGAAATGCTCCTTGATCAGCGGCAGCTCGGCCTTCCAGCCCTCGACATCGACCTTGGTCAGTTCCTTGACCGTGTCGGGAGAGACTTTGAGCCCTGAAACGTCGAGCGAGCCCTCGGCCGGCAACTTGCCGATCGGCGTATCGACCGCCTTGGCCTTGCCGTCGCAGCGCTCGAAGATCCATTTCAGCACGCGTGAGTTCTCGGCATAGCCCGGCCACATGAACTTGCCTTCGGGGCTCTTCCTGAACCAGTTGACGTAGAAGATCTTCGGCATCTTATCGCCGCCCTTCTCGCCCATCTTCAGCCAATGAGCGAAATAGTCGCCCATGTGGTAGCCGCAGAAGGGCAGCATGGCCATGGGATCGCGCCTGAGCTCGCCGATCTTGCCGGCCGCAGCCGCCGTCTTCTCCGAGGCCATGATGGAGCCGAGAAACGTGCCGTGCCGCCAGCTCAAGGCTTCCGTCACGAGCGGCGCCACGGTGGCGCGGCGGCCACCGAACAGAATGGCGTCAATGGGCACGCCCTTGGGGTCCTCCCACTCTTTGGCGATCACCGGGCACTGGGAGGCAGGGGCGGTGAAGCGGGAATTGGGATGGGCCGCGGGGCGCCCGGAAGCCGGCGTCCAGGAGCGGCGCATCCAATCGACGGTGTGCGCGGGCGCCTCGCTCATCTGCTCCCACCACACGTCGCCGTCGTCCGTCAGCGCGACGTTGGAATAGATGCAGTTGGCGTAGAGCGTCTCCATGGCGTTGAAATTTGACTCCGTCGAGGTGCCGGGCGCGACCCCGAAGAAGCCAGTCTCGGGATTGATGGCGAAGAGCCTGCCGTCGGCGCCGAACTTCATCCAGCAGATGTCGTCGCCGATAGTCTCGGCCTTCCAGCCGGGAATGGTCGGCATCAGCATGGCGAGGTTCGTCTTACCGCAGGCCGAGGGGAAGGCGGCGGCGACGTATTTCGACTTGCCTTCGGGATTGGTGGGCTTGAGGATCAGCATGTGCTCGGCCATCCAGCCCTCGTCGCGGGCCTTGACGCTCGCGATTCTGAGAGCGTGGCACTTCTTGCCGAGCAGCGCGTTGCCGCCATAGCCGGAGCCGTACGACCAGATCTCCCGCGTCTCGGGGAAGTGCGAGATGTATTTGGTCTTGTTGCAGGGCCACGGGACGTCGGCGGTGGTGGGGGTGGAGAGCGGATAGCCCACCGTGTGCATGCCGCGCACGAAGTCCTCGCTGTTGCCGAGCGCCTTCCACACCTTGTCGCCGACGCGGGTCATGATGTGCATGTTGGCGACGGCGTAGGCCGAGTCCGTCACCATCACGCCGATGCCGGCGATCGGCGAGCCGACCGGGCCCATCGAATAGGGCACCACATACATGGTGCGGCCGGCCATGGCGCCGTCATAGAGCTTCGACAGCGTCGCCTTCATCTCGGCCGGATCGAACCAATTGTTGGTCGGCCCGGCGTCGTCCTTGCTGTTCGAGCAGATATAGGTCTGGTCCTCGACGCGGGCGACGTCGAGCGGATCGGAGCGGACCAGGATCGAATTCTTGCGCTTGTCGGGGTTAAGCCAGACCGCGGTGCCGCTATCGACCAGGAGCCTCAGCAGATCCTGATATTCGGCCTTGGAGCCGTCGCACCAGCGGACGGCGTCGGGCTTGAACAGCGCGCGTGCCTCTTCCACGAAGGCCAGCACCTTCTTGTTGGTGGTCATTGCTTCCTCAGGCGCAATCTTCGTCTG
>JBGQMX010000014.1:0-33044 GCA_041500805.1 Methyloceanibacter sp. | reverse complement strand
GGCGCTCGTCGCGGCGATGCAGCGCGCCGGCGCCCAAAGCCTGAAACCTCTGATCGGCACCCGCGCCGCCGAATGGTCCGAACGATCCCTTTAGAAAGCCGCGCCATGACCGTCACGATCTATCACAACCCGCGCTGCTCGAAGTCGCGCCAGACGTTGGCGCTGCTCGAAGCGAAGGGTATCGCGCCCAACATTGTGGAATATTTGAAGGGGCCGCCGTCCGCAGCCGAGCTCAAGGCCGTCTTGAAGAAGCTTGGGCTCAAGCCCCGCGATCTGCTGCGCGCGAGCGAGCCGCGCTATTTGGAGCTTGGCTTGAAGGAGCGCGAGCTCACCGACGACGCGCTGATCGCGCTGATGGTGAAGAATCCCATCCTCATCGAGCGTCCGATCGTCGTCAGCGGAAACAAGGCCGCGATCGGCAGACCGCCCGAGAACGTTCTGGAAATTCTCTAAAGCCTAAGCCTCGCGGTTGCGCGAGCTCGGGTCGAGCACCTCGCCGCTTGCGCTGCGTCCCACCACTTTCAGCACGCGCATGACGAGCCATACCGGGAAGACGATGACGGCGCCGAGCAGGAAGTAGCGGAGCGCTTTCTCGACCGCGGCGAAGCCCATGTCGTAGAGGCGGGCGACGAGCCGCTGCAGGCTGTCGATGATGTCGAAGGGGCTGAAGCCGAGCGCGGCCAGGACGATGCCCACGATCAGCGATAGGATGACGAGCCTGACCAGAACGAGGGCCGGATTGCCGCCAAAGAACGTTTCCATCTGTCCGCTCCCCTTTCGCGTGAAAGCGTGCCCCGATGGGGCTGCCTCTAGAGGCCTGCCTCGATGAGGCCATGAGCTTCGACTCGAATTACAGCAGAATTGGTGCGGGGGGCGGGCAAGGTCAAGAAGGACGTGCCTTGGAATGAGGAGAAGCGTGAGGCAGAGGTCGGACGTGGCCCAAACGGCGCCCCCAAAGGCGGTGCCGCAAGCGGCCTCGCGGCAAGCCGCGTCGCCGCAAGCCGCGTTGCCCGAGCCCTTCGCCAGCTGGTTCGCCTCGCGCGGCTGGCGCCCGCACGCCCATCAGCTTGCGCTCCTTGGTGAGGTCGCTGCCGGCCGCGACGCGCTCCTCATCGCGCCCACCGGCGGCGGCAAGACGCTGGCGGGCTTCCTGCCGAGCCTCGTCGATCTCGCGCGCCGAGCCACGCCGAAACCCAAGGCAGCCTCTACCATCCACACTCTTTATGTCTCGCCCCTGAAGGCGCTTGCCACCGACATCGCGCGGAACCTCGCCACCCCCATCGCGGAGATGGGATTGCCCATCAGGCTAGAGACGCGCACCGGCGACACGCCACCCTCGCGCCGCGCCCGCCAGCGGGTGATGCCGCCCGATATCTTGCTGACCACGCCCGAGCAGATCGCGCTGATGCTCTCCCATCAAGGTGCGGCCGAGCTGTTCGGCCAGGTCAAATGCGTCATCCTCGATGAGCTGCACGCGCTGGCGTCAAGCAAGCGCGGCGATCTGCTCGCGCTCGACCTGGCGCGGCTCCGCACGCACTCGCCAGGGCTCACGGCGATAGGCCTGTCGGCCACCGTGGCGCGGCCGTCAGAGCTTGCGGCCTATCTCGTGCCGCATGAAGGCCAATCCGCCACGCGCCTCGCTGAGATCGTGGTGGCCGAAGGCGGCGTCAAGGCCGACATCGCCATCCTCAAATCGAAGGCCGAGCTTCCCTGGGCGGGGCACTCGGCGCGCTATGCGCTCCCTGAGATCTATGAGGCGATCAAGGCCCACCGCTTATCGCTGATGTTCGTCAACACGCGCTCGCAGGCCGAGATGCTGTTCCATGAGCTGTGGCGCTACAACGACGCGAACTTGCCCATCGCGCTCCATCACGGCTCGCTCGACGTGGCGCAGCGGCGGAAGGTGGAGGCGGCGATGGTCGCCGGCAAGCTGCGCGCCGTGGTCTGCACCTCGACGCTTGATCTCGGCATCGACTGGGGCGATGTCGACCTCGTCGTCAATGTCGGCGCCCCCAAGGGCGCAAGCCGGCTTGCCCAGCGCATCGGCCGCGCCAATCACCGGCTCGATGAGCCGAGCAAGGCCCTGCTTGTCCCGGCCAACCGCTTCGAGGTGGTGGAATGCCAGGCGGCGCTCGAGGCGGCCGAGGAGGGCGCCCAGGATACGCCGCCCTCGCGGCCGGGCGCGCTCGACGTGCTCGCCCAGCATGTGCTGGGCACGGCCTGCGCGAGCCCCTTCGATGCCGACGAGCTTTACCGCGAGGTGACCAGTGCCGCGACCTATCAGGGGCTCAAGCGCGAGGGCTTCGACCAGGTCGTGGAGTTCGTCGCGACCGGAGGCTATGCGCTTGCCAATTACGAGCGCTACGCCAAGCTGAAGCGGACACCCGAGGGGCGGCTGCGAGTCGCCCATCCCCGCATCGCGCAGCAATATCGTCTCAATGTCGGGACCATCGTCGAGGCGCCGATGCTGCGCGTCCGCCTTGCCCGCTTGAAGGGAGGGGCCCTCAAGCCCGCGAATATGCTCGCCCCCGGCCGCATCCTCGGCGAGGTGGAGGAATATTTCATCGAGCAGCTCACCCCCGGCGATACTTTCGTGTTCGCCGGCGAGGTGCTGAGATTCGAGGGCTTGCGCGAGTCCGACGCCATCGTCACCCGCGCGCACGCGAGCGATCCCAAGGTGCCGGCTTACGAAGGCGGCAAGTTCCCGCTCTCGACCTATCTTGCCGACCGGGTGCGCCGGCTCCTCGCCGATCCTCGTTCCTGGTCGCGGCTTCCCGACCAGGTCTCCGATTGGCTGCGGCTGCAAGCCGATATCTCCGTCGTTCCCGGTCCCGACGAGATTCTGGTCGAGACCTTTCCACGCGGCAACAAGCATTACCTCGTCTGCTATCCCTTCGAGGGGCGGCTTGCCCATCAGAGCCTCGGCATGCTGCTCACCCGCCGGCTCGAGCGCGCGCGCGCGGGCCCGCTCGGTTTCGTCGCCAACGAATATGCGCTTGCCATCTGGGCGCTCAACGACATGGGCGAGATGGTGCGGAACGGACGGCTTGATCTGGCCAAGCTGTTCGATGAGGACATGCTCGGCGACGACCTCGACGCCTGGCTCGCCGAGTCGAGCCTGATGAAGCGCTCCTTCAGGGTGTGCGCCATCATCTCGGGCCTGATCGAGCGGCGTCATCCGGGGCAGGAGAAGACCGGGCGCCAGATGACGGTCTCCTCCGACCTCATCTATGATGTGCTCCGCCAGCACGAGCCCCACCACATCTTGCTGAAAGCCGCCTTCGCCGATGCAGCGACGGGCCTCATCGATATCGGCCGTCTGAACCTTTTCTTGAAACGGATCAGCGGTCGAATCAGGCATATTGCGTTACGCCAAGTCTCGCCGCTCGCCGTGCCCGTCATGCTTGAGATCGGGCGCGAGAGCGTCCCCGGCGAGGCGAGCGAGACCTTGTTGCGTGAGGCGGTCGAGGAACTCGTCGCGGAGGCCTTAAGCGGAAATGCTGCGCGCCAAGCCTGACCTCATGCCGGAAAGCGCGCCGACGCTGCGCGCGCATGTCCGCGTCTCGGGCCAGGAGATGAGGCCCCTTGCTGCCGGTGCGCTCTACTGGGAGGCGGAGGACACGCTTCTCGTGGCCGACCTGCATCTCGAGAAGGGCGCCGCCTTCGCCGCTCTCGGCATGCTGATTCCGCCTTACGACACACGCACAACACTGCAGCGCCTGGGCAAAGCGATCGCGGAAGTCGAGCCGTCCCGGGTCGTGGCGCTCGGCGACAGCTTCCACCGGAGCGAGCTCGCCCAAAACCTCGCCGCCGAGGACCTCAAGCTTCTCACCCGGCTGCAACAGGGCCGCGAATGGTATTGGATCTGCGGCAATCACGATCCGTTTCTGCCGCCTTGCGTCGGCGGGACGGTCTGCACCACGCTTACCATTTGCGGCGTGACGCTCCGTCACGAGCCCTCCGGCAATGCGTCGAGCCATGAGATTGCAGGCCACCTCCATCCTGTTGCGCGCATCGCCACGCGCGGCGCGGTGATCAGGCGCCGGTGCTTTGCCACCGACGGCAACCGCCTGGTGATGCCGGCCTTCGGTGCCTATGCCGGCGGGCTGAACGTGCTCGACAAGGCCTTCGGACCTCTGTTCCTGCGGCACCGGCTCGAGGCGTGGATGATGGGACGGGCTGACGTCTATCCCGTGCTCGGCAGCCTGTTGCTGCCCGACTGATCCTATTCCCGCCGGAAGACGACCCAGCCGATAAGCCCGGCGAGAACGGCGACCACGACCGCCAGCAGCCCATAGAGGAACGGGTGTCTGAAGGCGAGTAGGTAGATCAGGCGCTCGAAGCCGACCTTGTTCACCTGAAGCGTGCTCTCGTTCTTGCTTGCGAGCGTGCCGTCGCGAAACAGATAGACGTTGGCCGTGTAGCGGCCGATGGGCACGTTCACCGGCAGGTCGACGGAGGCCCTGAACAGGCTGCGGCCGATGAAGCTCACCCCGTCGTCGATGTCCTGGAAGAGCCCTTGCTGCTCTTTCAGCCTGATCAGGGCCGAGCGAAAGGTCTGCTCGTCGAGATCGTCTTCGGCAGGCCTTCCGAAATCGAGATTGCCAAGCCCGATCCCGAGCGACTTGAGGGTTTCCTCCGAGGTAACCGCCCGCAAGGGGCGCGTGGCGAGCACGGCATAGAATCCAGGAACCGAAGGGTAGGTCTTGCCCGTGCCGTTCACCCAGATGCCCGCCACCCGTTCCTTCCGCCGCGCAACCAAGGCCTGGTTCGGCGCCCGGACGACGACGATCACGTCGTAGACCCCCTCGTCGGGCGCGGGCGTCTGGCTGAAATCGACGCTGCCGAAAATGAGGATCTCGATGCCGGTGAAATTCGACTGGATGGAGATCTCGCGCATGGAGATGTCGGATTGAATCTCCTCCCGCGGGGCGGGCTCGGCCGCGTATGACGGCGCCGGCGCCAAGGCGAGAAGGATGGCGGCGAGGCAGAGCGAGGGCTTCATCACCCGCCCGCAAAAAGGGGAGCGATGCTGTAAAGCTCCGACGGCTTGAGCACGAGGTCGAGCAGGAGGCGGAGCGCAACGGCGAGCACCATCAAGCCGAGCAACGCCCTAAGCTGCTCGCCCCTGAGCTTCTGGCCGGCTCTGACGCCGAACTGGCCGCCGACGACGCCGCCGGCCGCGAGAATGACCGCAAGCACCACGTCGAGCGAGTGATTGAGGCTCGCCTGTAGGACGGTGACGATGGCGGTGACGAAGATGATCTGGAACATCGAGGTGCCGATCACGACATTGGTCGGCATGCGCAGCAGATAGATCATCGCCGGCACCATGATGAACCCGCCGCCGACACCGAGCAGCGAGGTGAGCAGGCCGACCACCCAGCCGATCACGAGCGGAGGGATGGCGCTGATATAGAGGCGCGAGCGCGGAAAGCGCATCTTGAGCGGCAGCCCGTGGATCCAACTATGTTGCCCGGGACGCCGCGCCCCCACGGGCTTGCCGGCGCGTGCCCTCCTCATGAAGCGGAGGCTCTCGCCCAGCATCAGCGCGCCGATGACCCCGAGCAAGCCCACATAGAGGAGCGAGATGATGAGACCGGCCTGCCCCGCCTCGCGCAACACCTTGAGCAAGAGCACGCCGATCAGCGCGCCGGCCACGCCGCCGGCAATGAGCAGGTAGCTCATGCGGAAATCGATATTGCCGCGGCGCCATTGGGCGAGCGCGCCGGAGACCGAGGTGGCGACGATCTGATTGGCGCCGGTGGCGACGGCGATCGGCGCGGAGATACCGGAGAACATCAGGAAGGGCGTCAAGAGGAAGCCCCCGCCCACCCCGAACATGCCCGAGAGGAAGCCCACCGCCGCTCCGAGCCCCAGCATGACCGCGAGGTTCACCGAGATCTCGGTAATGGGCAGATAGACCTGGAGCATCGGGCCTGGCGTCGCTTGGCTTGGCGCTGTTGCCGCGAAACTGTTCGCCGCGCGCGAGCCTGTCAATGCGTTAGGCCGAGCCTTACGAAAATGTCATGTTGGCGCGGCTGCTAGGGTTAGCTCGTCAGGCGCTCGAGCTTGGTGACCAGCTCGATGGTCACCTGCCCGGTCTCCGCGAGGCCGTTCCGGTGCTCGAAGCTCTTGATCGCGTCGCGGGTTCGATCGCCCATATGGCCGTCGGGAGCGCCCACGTCGTAGCCGAGCTTGTTGAGAAGCGCCTGGGTGCGGGTAACGAGCGCGGGATTGGGGGCAGCCGCTTCCGCCCATTCGGCAGAGTCGGGGGCCTCATTGGCGGCTTGGTCGGCGGGCTTGGCCTTCCAGGCCTTCACTTCCTGCTCAGCCTGAGCGAGGCCTTGCGGATCGAGCTCGAGCTTCACGAGTTCACGCCGCTTGGCGGCCTCGGCATCGCCGGTCTTGGCGGCGAGCGCGAACCACTTATAGGCCTCAGTGAGGTTCTTGGGCATGCCGAGGCCATGCTCGGAAAGGATGCCGAGATTGAACTGGCTGTCGGCAAGGCCGTAGGCGGCGGCCTCTGCGTACCATTTGGAGGCAAGGGCGTAGTCCGCCTTGCCGTCCGTGCGCGCGCTCTCACCCACGGCGAGATTGTGCATGGCCTTGACGTTGCCCTTCTCCGCCGCGGCCTGGTACCACGACTGGGCCCGGCCGAGATCCTTGGCGACGCCCTGTCCGCGCTCATACATGGCGGCAAGACGATATTGGGCCGGTGCCAGGCCGGCGCCTGCGGCGCGCTCGAGCCAGTGCACGGCTTCGGTCAGGTCCCGCGCGGTCCCTTGGCCTTGCGCGTAGCGGACTGCGATTGCGTATTGCGCCCTTGCATCGCCGCCCGCGGCGGCCTGGCGCAAGGAGAGCGGCCCAAGCTCGGAAGGCGGCAGGGGTAGGCTGGTTGGCACGGCCAGCGGTGGAGTTGGCGCGGCCGGCGCGGCGGCTGCCATGCCCTTGGACGGATCCTCGATAGCGAGCACGACGCCCGGCGGGAGAGCTGCGGGCTCGTTCGGTTTCAGAGAGGCGAGCTGAGGCGCTGGCGCCATCTCGGATGCCGCCGCCGGCCGGTAGGACGACTTGGCGACGTCGGTGAAATTGCCGGTTTCGCTGTCCTCGCTCGCGGCGTCGTCGGGGCTGACGTCCTCGCTCGAGGCGGCATCGTCGGGGCTCGCTTCGGTTTCCGGCTCAAGCTCGGAGGAGCCCGATTTGGCGGGGGGCGGCGTCTCGGCCTTGGGCTCGACGGGCGCCGGCGCGCCATCGGTCGCGGGCGTCGGCGTCCCGTGGGGAGACCCGGGGGGCAGCGGAGCGCTCTGCTCGGCCGAGGGTGCTGAAATCTCGGGCTCGGGCTTCGACCGGAGGCGCCCATAGAGGAGCGCCGCGCTGATCATAAGCAACACGGCCGCGCTGATGATGAGGATCGATCGCTTGCGCCGCGAAGGCGCATCGGCGGCGGAAGACAGGTCTGTGCCGGGGCTCGTGACCCGGCGCACGCGGGAGCCGCTCGACCTCTCCTCGGCCCGGAGCGCCGCGGCCTGGGCCGCGCGGCGCGCTGCCGCCACGAGATCGTCAGGGGTCGCATAATCCGCGTCGAGCGATGGCTCGGCGAGCGGGCGGCGCGGCTGCATGGCGTCGAGATCGAAGGCCTGCTCGTCCGACTGGCCGCGTTTGGCGCGCCCGAAGGGGGGCGCCGTCTCGCTCTCCTGGAAGTCGGGAATGGCGGCGCCGAGTCGGTTCCGCAGCGATTTGTCCTTTGCCGGGGCGGCCGGGGCGCCGTTGGTGTCGCCGTTCGTCGGGCTTCTGCCCCTCTCGATGCGCACCTCGGCAAGCGGCTGCTGCGCGGCGAAACCCGGTAGCGGCTGCGGCGCGGGGGTTTTCTCGCCCAACTCGCGCACGCGCTCGGCGAAGGGGACGCGCGGCTTGGACGCGGGCGCGGGCGCGGGCGCGGGCGGCGTGCCCCGCTCGACCTGCTGCACCAGCTGCTTCAAGCTTTCATGCACGGCGGCGATGGTGCTCGCGAGGCGGTCGTCGCTCGCGCGCGTCCTGTCGTTCATCGCCATGAGGTCGCGATGCATGGCATCGAGCCGCTCATCGCTGCTGGTGCTCGGCTTCGCCTCTCCGGCGACCAGCCTGGCGGCCTCATTCGCGGCCTTGCTCGCCACCTCTTCCAGCCGAGCCGGCGTCTCATCGACGCGCTCGATCAGCTTGAGGAGCTGGCTCTCGATGCCGCTCACCCGGGCAAGCTGCACCTCGGCCCGGCCAATCTGCTGGGCCATCTCGGAAAGCTGGTGCTCGACATGTTCGAGATTTTTGAGCTTCGGGGCCTCTTCCAGCGCCCGGCTGAGCTGATTTCCGATCTCATCGAGCCTGGCATTCAAGGCTTCGATCGCCTCCGTCGGCATCGCCGTGCCGATCGAATGCTCGAGCCGGTGCGCCATCTCGACGAGATGCTTGTCGAGGACGCGGGCCTCAGTCTCAAGGGAAGCGACCGGCGGGGTGGAATACGTCGCCTCCGGTGTCGAGAAGCCGAAATGGGGTCCGCCGGCAAACGGGGACAAGGCTGCCTGCGTCGATCCGTAGGGGGACGCGCCGAGCTCCTCGCCGGCGCCGGAAGAGACGCCGGTCCCGCCGGCAGTGTAATCCACGCCGCCCGCCAGGGCCTTGCCGAGACGCTCGAAATCGTCGAGGGGGGTCGCGGTTTCGTGTTCGAGCCGCCGGCCAAGCTCGCTGACCTGGCTGTGCAGCCGGTCGAGCGTCGCGCTGTCTTCCGGCGAGCCGGCCGCGCGCGCCGCCTCGGTGGTTTCAGCCAGCTGGTCGAGCCGCGCATGCAGCTCATCAAGCGCCTCGCCGTGGCGGCGCTCGCTCTCCTCGACCCGCTCCACGAGCCGGCGAAGAAGACTTTCGACTGATTGCTGATCCATGGGGCCCTGGGCGGACGGCAATTCGCCGTTCCTGCCGGTGCCGCCGGTATGCCAACTTGCTTCCGAAGCCATCCCGTTCCCCATGGCGAGCGATGCCGCCTGTATTCGCGTCCGATTGGTCGAGGGACCGGTCCGAGAAGACACGCGACGAAGCGGTGGAGACCTACGGTGGCAAGCCCGAGTAAATTTTGCGTTAAGCTCCGCTCTATTGTGGGACGGGCGCGGCAACGCGCTTCGCCCGCGGAGGCGCCCCAGCCCTTGTCAACCGCCAGCGCGGCGGCGACGATGGGCGCGCGTGGCTGAACAGGGAGATCGAGCTTTGCGGCGGCTTGCCGAGGCAGACGCGATGGTGAGCTTGCGCCATGGCTGAGATGGTGCAGGCAAACCACGTGCTGACTATTGCGACCAGCGGGAAAGGCTTCACCGAGATCACGCGTGAGCTTGCCCGCTGGCTCGAAAGCATCGCCGGCGAGAACGGCCTTCTCACCGTGTTCGTCTGCCATACCTCGGCATCGCTGATCATCCAGGAGAATGCCGATCCGAACGTGCAGCGCGATCTGATCGACGCGCTCGAGGCCTTGGCGCCCGAGCATCGGCCTTACGCCCATGACGAGGAGGGCCCCGACGATATGCCGAGCCACATCAAGGCGATGCTCACGTCCGTCAGTCTTTCCATCCCGGTGAAGGACGGCAGCATGGTGCTCGGCCGCTGGCAGGGCGTCTTTCTCATCGAGCATCGCGCCAGCCCGCATCAGCGGACCATCGCGCTCAGCTTCATCGGCCATTCCGCCGGGGCCTGATTACGAGGCCCTTAGTGAAAAATCCGCCCGAATTGAATCGCTGCGCTCAAAGGCCCCCTCACCCTTCCCGCCATGCGACTTGCGCAGAGCTGCGCTCGCGCAAGATCGCGGCGGAAGCCCTCTCCCACGAGGGGAGAGGGGAGTCGTAGCAGTGCCGCGAGTCCCAACCCCTCTCCCTTGATGGGAGAGGGTGCCGAGCAGCCCTCGGTTGCTCGGCGGGTGAGGGTGAATGCTTCGCGCTAAAGCTGATTGGATTCTCTACGGGCAGGCAAAGGCCTTAGTCGCGGCGACGAGCTCATGCACGATGCCGGGCTCGGTCATGGCGTGGCCTGCGTCGGGCACGACGCGCAGTATCGCTTGCGGCCAGGCGCGGGCGAGGTCGTAGGCGATCTTGACCGGCGTCACCACGTCGTAACGGCCATGCACGATCGCGCCGGGGATGGCGCTGAGGCGATGGGCGTCCGCGATCAGCTGATCGTCGGCGCTGAAGAAGCCGCCATTGACGAAGTAGTGGCACTCGATGCGTGCGAACGCGAGCGCGTAGTGATCCTCGGAGAAGCGGCGCACCCGGTCGGCGTCGGGGAACAGCGACAAGGTCTTGCCTTCCCATGCGCTCCAGGCGCGCGCCGCTTCGAGCTGCACCGCCGGATCGGCATGGGTGAGGCGCCGGTGATAGGCTGCGATCATGTCGCCGCGCTCGGCCTCGGGAATAACGCTGGCATAATCCTCGAACGCGTCGGGGAAGATCCAGCTCGAGCCCTCCTGATAGAACCATTCAAGCTCGGCGCGCCTGAGCGTGAAGATGCCCCTGAGCAGGAGCTCGGTCACCCGCTCCGGATAGGTCTCGGCGTAAGCGAGCCCAAGCGTCGAGCCCCACGAGCCGCCGAACACCTGCCAGCGTTCGATGCCAAGATGCTCGCGCAGGCGCTCGATGTCGTCGATGAGATGCCAAGTCGTGTTCTCCTCGAGCGAGGCATGCGGCGTCGAGCGTCCGCAGCCGCGCTGGTCGAACAGCACGATGCGGTAGGCGCGGGGATCATGATAGCGGCGCATGATGGGGTTGATGCCGCCGCCCGGTCCGCCATGCAGCAGCACCACCGGCTTGCCCGAGGGCGAGCCGCATTCCTCGAAATAGAGCTCATGCAGGTCCGAGACCTTGAGCCTCCCCGTACGGTAGGGGACGATCTCCGGGTAGAGCGTCTGGCGCGTCTGGTTTGGCGTTAGCTGGTAGTCCATAGGGTCCCCGTTCCGCCACGCTCACTCGCCAGTCGCGCCGGCAGCCGCCACGGAAGCGGCCGCCGCAGCGGCGCGCTGCTCGGCGCGATCGTAGATCGCCTCGCCTCCCGGATCGCGCATGTCCTCGCGATAGCTCTCCTCGGCCTTGGAGCCTTGCGGCCAGATAAGGCTGACCGCAATGCCCGCACCGAGCGCTAGAAACGCGCCGATCAGGCTCGCGAGCGGGGTGGTGAGGCCGATTTGGCCCGCATTGAAGGCACCCCCTATGCTGACCTTGAGCACCATGACCGCAAACCCCGTACCGATTGCGGCGAGCGCGCCTCGCGCCGTGCAGCGTCCCCACCAGATGGCGAGCAGGAGCACAGGGAAGAAGGTTGCGGCCGCGAAGGCGAACGCGGTCAGGGCTGCTTGGAGTGGATCGAGATTGGCGATGACGAGAAAGACGGCGGCGGAAAGGGCCGAAGCCGCGATGGCCGCCCAGGCGGCGATGAGCCTTGGCAGCGTGTGGCGCCGGTCGAGCACGCGGTAAAGGTCTTCCGCCAAGCTCGCGGCCAGCGTGAAGAGATGGGAGCCTGCGGCGGCGAGCGCCACCGCCATTCCGGCAGCTGCCATGAGCGCGGTGCACACGTAAGGAAGCTCCGCCGCCGCCGGCAGCGCAAGCGCAATGCCGTCGCGCGCCACGAGAAGCTCGGCCGCCCCGATGGCGCCGTCGCCATTGCTGTCGGCGGCTTGGATCAGCTGCCATCCGCTCAGCTCGTTGAGCCAGGCCGGCAACGCCGATGCCGGCGCAAGAGCGATGTCCTTGAAGATGATCAGCTTGGCGAACGCGGCCATGGCCGGCGCCGTCATCACGAACATGGCGACGAACAGGAGGCCCCACGCCGCCGACCGGCGTTGCTCGGCGCAGGAGCTCGTCACGCCGCTCCGGGCAAGGAGGCTCGGCAGGGCAGCGGTGCCGAGCGCGAGGTAGAGGAACAGGCTCGTAAAGTCTATCTCGCTGAGCGCGCCGAAGGGCTGCAGGAAGGGTTTGCTGTTCGCCATGGGCGCCACCCCTGGCAGCGCAGCCGCGAACCCTCCGGGCTGCACCGGCAAGAGGCCCGCCGTGATCTCGGCATTATGCAAGGAGGAGAACATCTCCCCGTAGGTCAGCTGCGGCGCCGGCAGGTTGGTGAGGACGACCGACACGGTGATCACGACCACGGCAAGCCCGACCGCGCCGACGATGAACTCGGCGCTTCCGGTCCAGGTCAAGGCCCGCATGCCGCCGAGAATAGCGATCAGAGCGATGAGTGCGGCGAGCATGAGCACCGCAAGGGAGAAGGAGATCGGCAGGAACAGCGAGGCGATCAGCGCCGCGACCTTGATCTCGGCGACGAGCAGGAGCGCCGTGGGTGGGAGCTGCATCACGCTTGCCGTCATGCGCAGCTTCCGCGAGCGGAAACGGTGACCGAGAAAGCTCGGCAGCGTGTAGGAGCCCGCTTTGCGCAGGTAGGGCACGAACAGGACGCCGCCCATGAGCATGCCCGCGGTCCAGCCGAGCCCGATGGCCAAGGCGTCGAAGCCGAGAAAGAACACCGTCCCGGTATAGGCAAGAAAGCCGACGCCCCCGATCGCCGTCGCCGCCAGGACGAAGCCGTTGAAGACGGGGGGCACCCGCCGCCCCGAGGCGAAGAAGTCCTCGACCTCGAGCGTCCGCGAGCCGATGGCGATGAGGAGATAGAGCGCAAGCGGCAGCACGATCATGGTTTGCGCAAGCGCGGGCTGGCGCCAGCCGAGCTGCTCGGCCATGGCGAGCATGATGACGAGGGAGACGAAGGCGCTCGTGATGATGCCGTAATAGGCGCCAAGATGCGGGTTCGGCGTACGCAGGCGCGAAGGGGCGCTCATCGCCTATCCGAGCTCCTCGCTTTCGCTCCGCGCCTGGTCGATGCGCTCCTGCAGGCGAATGAACCAGAAGGTCGCCACGACGATGAAGATGAGGAGCCCTTGCGCCAGAAGATAGAAGCCGAGCGGGAAGTGCAGGAACCCGTATTGATTGAGCCAGGTCGCGGTGGTGACGCCGAGAAATACAGCGAGCAGCACGGTAGACAGGATGGCGACGGCGAGGATCAGCGTCCTGAGTTGATGGCGGTCACGCCCGGCATGCTCGCTCGCGGGAAGCTCTGTCGACACGTCGCGTCCCTCCCGTTCACTAAACCCCATCCCTCTCTTTGTGGAGGTGAGGAGCTGGTGCCTGACACTCAGGTATCAGTTAGCCGCAGGCTTGCAAACTCCGCGCGCAGCATTGGCGTTCAAACGTGGCATGGTAGTGGCCTAGAATTGGGCCGAGATCCCAAGGAGGAGCAGCGATGCTGAAGGAATTCAAGGAATTCGCGCTTCGTGGCAATGTGGTCGACATGGCGGTCGGCATCATCATCGGCGCCGCCTTCTCCACCATCGTCAGGTCGCTGGTCGACGACATCGTCATGCCCCCCATGGGCGTGATCACCGGCGGCGTCGATTTCTCCAATATGTTCGTGCCCCTCAACGGCCAGCATTACGATTCGCTGGCGCAAGCCAAGCAAGCCGGCGCCCCCACCGTCAATTTCGGGGTGTTCATCAATAACCTGATCAGCTTCCTGATCGTGGCCTTCGTGCTGTTCATGGTGGTCAAGGCCATGAACCAGCTGCGCCGCAGGCAGGAGGAGCACCCGGCTGCCGAGCCGCCGCCGTCGCGGGAGGTGCAGCTCCTGGAGGAAATCAGGGACGCCCTGGTCGCAAGCCCCGCGAGCCGCCCCAAGCCCCCCGGCGCGACCTCTTAGGGGCAGAGTCCGAACGCAAGGATTTTGCGCCTCACGCCGCAGGCGCGGCTGCCACGTTGCGCCTAAAGGGCGATTCAGAAAATATTTCTACGTTCTGGGCCTCACAGAAACAATTTTGCTCCTTTTCGCTCGGCTTAGCTTCCTAGGGGAATGGTTTTTCGTTACACTCCCCATATTCACGGCAGCGCTTTTCTTATTCACAGCGTCACTTTCAGGCGGGCGAACGATGCAGGCGAGCGAAGCCTCCACCGACGTGATCATTGTTGGCGCAGGCCCGGTAGGCCTGTTCGCCGTGTTTCAGCTTGGGCTCGCCAAGCTCAAGGCCCATGTCGTGGACATTCTCGATAAGCCCGGCGGCCAATGCGCCGAGCTTTACCCGGAGAAGCCCATTTACGATATTCCCGGCGTCCCCGTGTGCACGGGCCAGGAGCTGACCGACCGGCTGCTCGAGCAGATCAGGCCGTTCGAGCCCGTGTTCCATTTCGGCGAGATGGCCGATTCTCTCACCAGGACCGTGGATGGGAAATGGCGGCTCACCACCGATACGGGCCGCGTCCTGATCGCGCCCGTGGTGGTCATTGCCGCAGGCGGCGGCAGCTTCGTGCCGAAGCGCCCTCCCATTCCCGGCATCGAGGCCTATGAGGGCACAAGCGTCGTCTATGCCGTGCGCAAGATCGAGGCGTTCCGGGGCAAGCGCATCGTCATCGCCGGCGGCGGCGATTCAGCCCTCGACTGGACGGTGAACTTAGCGCCGGTGGCGGCACAATTGACCCTCGTCCACCGCCGGCCGGAATTTCGCGCCGCCCCCGATACGGTGCGCAAGATGCGCGCGCTCGCGGAGCAAGGCCTCGTCCGCTTCGAGCTCGGCCAGCCTTCCGAGCTCAAGGGCAGCGACGGCAAGCTCGATGCGGTGGTGATCAAGCGCACCGACGGATCGACCTTCGACATCGAGGCCGATGCCCTCTTGCCTTTCTTCGGGCTGACCATGAAGCTCGGGCCGATCGCGAATTTCGGCCTCAATCTCAACGAGAACCTGATCCCCGTGGACACCGCGAAATTCGAGACGAGCACGGAAGCCATCTTCGCCATCGGCGACATCAATTCTTATCCCGGCAAGCTCAAGCTCATCCTGTCCGGCTTCCACGAGGCGGCGCTGATGGCGCAAGCCGCCCACCGCTACGTGCATCCTGACAAAACGTTGCGCTTCCAGTACACGACGTCGTCGTCGGAGCTGCAGCGTCTCCTGAAGGTCGCCTGAAATGTTCGTCACCGTGCGCATGCCGGACGGCGCCACCCACCGTCTCGAGGCTCTCGAGGGCTGGCGCGTCATGGAGGTGATCCGCGACTGGGGCCTTCCCATCAAGGCCGAGTGCGGCGGGGCTTGCGCTTGCGCCACCTGTCATGTGTGGGTGGGGGAGGAGTGGCTCTCAAAGCTCGTGCCCCCGACCGACGAAGAGCTCGAGATGCTTGACGGTGCCTTTCAGGTGGATGAGCGCTCGCGGCTGTGCTGCCAGATCATCATGTCGAAGGAGCTCGACGGCCTTGTCGTCGAGCTTGCCCCTGAGAGCCTCGCCGATGCGCCGCCCGAGCGGCTGGCGGTGGGAGGATAGGTGACGATGCGAACCTTCCCCATCTTCGTGAGCTTCGCGGGCAAGCCGCCGCTGGTGGTCGGTGGCGGCGAGTTGGCGGCCGTCAAGGCGCGCCTTCTGTTGAAGGGCGCCGCTATCGTCGACGTTGCCGCGAGCCACGTGGTGCCTGAGCTTGCCGCGCTCGCCGAGGCCGGATACGTGACGCTGCTTGCGGCGCAGCCCGGCATCGATCGGTTGCGCGGCCGGCCTCTCGTCATTGCCGCGACCGGCGAGGACGAGGAGGATGCCCGCGTCTCGGCCATTGCCCGGGCGCTCGGCGTGCCGGTGAACGTCCCCGACCGGCCCGAGCTGTGCACCTTCGTGCTGCCGGCCATCGTCGATCGCGGCGAGGTGACCATCGCCATCGGCACCTCTGGCGCCTCGCCCGTGCTGGCGCAGCGGCTCAGGGCCTGGCTCGAGCGCGAGCTGCATCCGCGCCTCGATGCCCTTGCCAAGTTGGCGGCCGAGTTCCGCGCCCCCGTCGCCGAGAAGGTGCCGTCGGGCTCGCCCCAGCGCCGCTTCTGGGAGGCCGTATTCGAGGGGGCTGCCGCCGAAGCCGCGCTCGAAGGCGATGAGGAGAAGGCGAGGGCGCTGATCGGCGCCGCCATCGAGCAGGCCATGGAAGCGGCTCCCGCCACTGGCCGCGTGCTTCTCGTTGGCGCCGGCCCCGGCGACCCCGAGCTTCTCACCATGAAGGCCGTGCGCGCGCTGAAGGCCGCCGATGTCATCCTCTATGACCGCCTGGTCGGCGAGGGCGTGCTCGATCACGCACGCCGCGAGGCCGAGCTGATCCCGGTCGGTAAGGCGAAGGGCCTGCACAGCGTCCCGCAAGCCGAGATCAACGCGCTCCTCATCGAGCGGGCGCGGGCCGGCCAGACGGTGGTGCGGCTGAAAGGTGGCGATCCCTTCATCTTCGGCAGGGGCGGGGAGGAGCTTGACGCACTGCGCGAGGCCGGGCTCAGCGTCGAGATCGTCCCCGGCGTCACCGCCGGCATCGCCGCCGCCGCGAGCTTACAGATTCCGCTCACCCATCGCGATGTCTCCCACACCGTGACCTTCCTCTCCGGCCATGAGGCGGGCGGCGAGGAGCCGAGCTTCGAGCAATTCGATCTCGCGGCGCTTGCCTCCGGCAAGAACACCCTTGTCCTCTATATGGGCGTGACCACCGCCGGGGCCATCGCCAAGAAGCTGCTGGAAGCGGGCTTCAGGCCCGAGCTTCCGGTGATAGCCGTCGAGAATGCCAGCCGCGAGAACGAGCGCCGCGTCGCCGCCACCATCGCTGAGCTTGCCGCACACCCTGAGCGTCTTGGTCTGAAGAGCCCGGCCGTCCTCATCTTCGGTGAGGTGGCGGGCCTTCCGGCTCATGGCGTCATCGAAGACATCCTCGCATTGCCGGAGCTCGCGCGTGTCTATGCCTAACGTCGTCACCGCCAATCGTTTGCTCGATGGCATCGTCGTCTATCTCGCCCCCGACGGGAGCTGGACGGAGGATATTGGGCGCGCGCGTCTGGCGAAGACCGAGGAAGAGACCAAGGCGCTGGAAGCCGAGGCGGCCAAGGCCGTCGCCGAGCGCCGGGTCGTCGCGGTCTATCCCATGGAGGTCGCGCTGCATGACGGCGCGGTCGATCCGCTTTCCGTGCGCGAGCGCATCCGCGCCGCCCACCGCACAACGCTGACCGAGGATTGGTACGATGTACCGCTATGACGAGTTCGACCACGCCTTCGTGCATGAGCGCGTGGCCCAGTTTCGCGAACAGGTCGAGCGCAGGCTGTTAGGCAAGCTCACCGAGGACGAGTTCCGGCCTTTGCGCTTGCGCAACGGCCTCTATCTGCAACTGCACGCCTATATGCTGCGCATCGCCATTCCCTATGGCGTGCTCTCGCCGCGCCAGCTCCGCCAGCTTGCCATGATCGGCCGGCGGTGGGATCGCGGCTACGGCCATTTCACCACGCGCCAGAACCTGCAATTCAACTGGGTCAAGCTGGTCGACGTGCCCGACATCCTGAGCGCGCTCGCCGAAGTCGAGATGCACTGCATCCAGACGAGCGGCAACTGCGTGCGCAACGTCACCGCCGATCCCTTCGCCGGCGCCGCCAATGACGAGCTCGAGGACCCGCGGCCGTGGTGCGAGATCTTGCGCCAATGGTCGACGCTGCATCCCGAGTTCAGCTGGCTGCCGCGCAAATTCAAGATCGCCATTTCGGGGGCCGCCGAGGATCGCGCGGCAATAGCCTTCCACGATATCGGGCTCAAGATCGTGCGCGGGCCTGACGGCAGTAACGGCTTCCGCGTCTTTGTCGGCGGCGGCATGGGCCGCACGCCCTATGTCGGGCAGGAGATCCGCCCCTTCCTCGAAAAGGAGCATCTCCTCTCCTACATCGAGTCGATCCTGCGCGTGTACAATCTCCATGGCCGCCGCGACAACATCAACAAGGCGCGCATCAAGATCCTCGTCAATCAGCTCGGCATCGACAAGTTCCGCGAGGACGTCGAGGCGGATTGGGAGGCGACGCGCAAGGACGCCATCGATCTGCCCGAGGACGAGCGCCGGCGCATCATGTCCTATTTCGCGCCGCCCGATCTCCCCGCACGCCCGATCCGCGACGAGGCGGTCGAGCAGCGCCGCATCACCGATCCGGCCTTCGCTAACTGGCTGAAGCACAATGTGAAGCCGCACCGGGTGCCGGGTTATGCGAGCGTGGTCATCTCGCTGAAAGAACCTGGCCGCACGCCGGGCGACGCGAGCTCCGACCAGATGGATTTTGCTGCCGATCTCGCCGAGCGCTATAGCCGCAACGAGGCGCGGGTGAACTACACCCAGAACCTTATCCTGCCCCACGTCGCCCGCTCCGACCTCGTTTCCGTCTATGAGGAGCTCAAGGGCGAGGGCCTTGCCACCGGCAATTACGATCTCCTGGGCGACATGATCTGCTGCCCGGGTCTCGATTATTGCAACCTCGCCAACGCCCGCTCGATCCCCATCGCCAAGGAGATCGCCAAGCGCTTCGAGGACCCCGCGCGGCAGGAGTTGATCGGCCCGCTGCGGCTCAACATGTCCGGCTGCATCAATGCCTGCGGCCATCACCATTCGGGCAATATCGGCATTCTGGGCGTCGACAAGAAAGGCACCGAGCTTTACCAGATCTCGCTCGGCGGCAGCCCCAAGGACGACGCTGCGGTCGGGACCATCATCGGCCCTGGCTTCCGCGCCGAAGCCGTGCCGCAAGCGATCGACACGATCATCTCCATTTATCTCGCCAACCGCAGCGACGGCGAGGATTTCCTCGCCACGTGGCGGAGAGTGGGTGCCGCACCCTTCAAGGAGGCCTTGTATGGCGTTGCTTGATCTTCGCACCGGGGACCTCATCCCGGGCACGAGCGATGACGACGCGCTGCTCGAGCCCACGGCCGACGCCGCGGCGCTCGCCAATGCTGCGGCAATGGGCGGGCCGATCGCCATCCGCTTTCCCACCTTCGGCGACGGCCGCGGCCATTCGCTTGCCGTGCTGTTGCGCGAGCGGCACGGTTTTAAGGGCGAGATCAGGGCGATTGGCTACCTCATTCCCGACCTCGCGCCGTTCCTGCTGCGCTCGGGCTTCGATACCGCCGAGATTACCGATGCCAACGATGTCGAGACCTGGAAGGGCGCGCTGACGCGCATCAAGCACATTTATCAGCCGGGCTTCCGCAATCCGCAGCCGATGCGCCGCGATGCATCGCGCAAGGAGGCCGAGGAACTCGATGAGCGCCTGAGCGAGACCAAGGACCTGGCGGCGCGCATCACGGCGCTGCGGAAAGCCATCGAGGGACGTATCGTCTTTTCCACCAGCCTCGGGCTGGAGGACCAGGCCATTCTCCATGCCATCGCCGCGTCGGGCGCCGACATCGACATCTTCACCCTGGATACGGGACGGCTGTTCCCCGAGGTGCTCGAGACGGTCGAGCTCTCGGAGCTCCGCTACGGCTTGCGCATCCGCCTCGTCGCGCCCGACGCGCAGGAGGTGGAGCAGCTTGTCTCTCGCGACGGGGTGTTCGGCTTCCGCAACTCGGTGGAGAACCGCAAGACCTGCTGCGAGGTGCGCAAAGTCCGCCCGCTGAACCGTGAGCTTGAGGGCGCGCAAGGCTGGGTCGCCGGGATTCGCCGCGAGCATTCCGAAGACAGGGCGAGCGTGAAGCTTGCCGCCTGGGACGAGGCGCATGGGCTCATCAAGGTCAATCCGGTCGCCGACTGGTCGACGCAGGAGCTGACCGCTTACGTCACCGCCAACAATATCCCGGTCAATCCGCTGCATGCGCGTGGCTTCATCTCCATCGGCTGCGCGCCCTGCACCCGCGCCGTGCAGCCAGGCGAGAACCCGCGCGCCGGGCGCTGGTGGTGGGAGAACGAGGAGAAGAAGGAGTGCGGGTTGCATTTGAACCCGCTGCGGGAGGGCAAGGCCGCATGACCGCGCTCACCTCGCATCTGAAGCTCCTCGAAGCCGAGAGCATCCACATCTTCCGCGAGGCTGCGGCGCAGTTCCGCAGCCCCGTGCTGCTCTATTCGATCGGCAAGGATTCGACCGTGCTGTTGCACCTTGCGCGCAAAGCCTTCTGGCCGGCCAAGCTGCCCTTTCCGCTGCTGCACGTGGATACCACGTGGAAGTTCCGCGACATGATCGCCTTCCGCGACAAGACCGTGCGCGAGCTCGGCCTCGACCTCATCGTCCATACCAACCATGACGGGCTCGCCCGCAACATCAACCCCTTCGACCATCCGCCGTCGATCTACACCGACGTGATGAAGACGGTAGCCTTGCGCCAGGCGCTCGATGCCGGCGGCTTCGATGCGGCGTTCGGCGGGGCCCGCCGCGACGAGGAGGCCTCCCGCGCCAAGGAGCGTGTGTTCTCCTTCCGCGCCGCGGGGCACCGCTGGGAGCCGCGCCGCCAGCGGCCCGAGATGTGGCAGCTCCTCAACGGCCGCCTCGGCAAGGGCGAGACCGTGCGCGTCTTCCCCCTGTCCAATTGGACCGAAGGCGACGTGTGGCGCTACATCGCGCTCGAGAAGCTCGACGTGGTTCCGCTTTATTTCGCCGCTGAGCGCCCCGTGGTGATGCGCAACGGCCAGATGATCGTGGTGGACGACGAGCGCATGCGGCTTGAGCCGGGCGAGACGCCTAAGATGCGCAAGGTGCGCTTCCGCACCCTCGGCTGCTGGCCGCTCACCGCGGCCATCGACTCCGACGCCAGCGACATCGACGCGGTGGTGGAGGAGACGCTTGCCGCCAAGGTTTCCGAGCGGGCGGGGCGGCTGATCGATCACGATCAGGCCGGCGCCATGGAGATGAAGAAACGCGAGGGTTATTTCTGATGCATCTGGCTGCGCTCAAAGACGAGGTCGAGGCCAAGACTGCTGCGGGAAAGTCCGCCGCGGTCAAGATCGCCGCGACGACGACCGCCGCCGCTCCGGCGCACTCGGGCGCCATGGTGCGGCTCTTGACCTGCGGCTCGGTCGATGACGGCAAGTCGACGTTGATCGGCCGGCTGTTGTGGGACGCCGCGGGGGTCACCGAGGACCAGCGCGCGGCCATCGCGCTCGCCTCGCACAACCGCGCCTTCAACGGCGAGAAGATCGACTTTAGTCTGTTGCTCGACGGGCTCCAGGCCGAGCGCGAGCAGGGCATCACCATCGATATCGCCTGGCGCTATTTTGAGACCGCCCACCGCCGCTTCATCATCATCGATTCCCCGGGGCACGAGCAATATACCCGCAACATGGCGACCGGCGCCTCGCATGCCGACATCGCCATCCTGCTCGTTGACGCCCGCCACGGCGCCAAGCGCCAGACCCGCCGCCACGCCGCCATCTGCAATCTCGTCGGCATCAAGAAGGTCGTGCTCGCCGTCAACAAGATGGACGCCGTCAACTGGTCGGAGACACGCTTCCGGGAGATCGATAGGGACTTCCGGGCCATGGCCGGCAGCTTCAACTTCGCCCAAGTCACCACCATCCCGGTGGCGGCGCTGACCGGCGACAATGTGGCCCGCCGCTCCTTGCATATGCCCTGGTATGGCGGCCCGACGCTGCTCGATCATCTCGAAGCCGTGGACCCCGAGGCCGCGCCCGCCGACGCGCCCTTCCGCATGCCGGTGCAGCTCGTGATCCGCGCCGCTGACGATTTCCGCGGCTATGCCGGCACGGTGACCTCTGGCAGAATCGTCTTCGGCGACCGCATCGTCGATGCCAGGAGCGGGGTCGGCGCCACCTTGCGCCGGATTGCCACCATGGACGGCGACCTTCCATCTGCGAGCAAGGGCGACGCCGTCACCCTCGTGCTCGACACCGATGTGGACATCTCCCGCGGCGCCGTCCTCTCGGAGGTCGCGCGCCGGCCGGTCAATGCCGACGTGATCGAGGCGCGCCTCGTCTGGCTCTCCGAGACGCCGTTCGATCCGGAGGCCGGCTATCTGCTCCGCACCGCCACCGACTTGACCCCGGTGACGAGCATGAGCATCTCGGCATTGATCGATTTCGAGACGCTCGCCACCGAGCCGGCGCACGCCTGCGCTGTCAACGACATTGCCGATTGCCGCATCCTGCTCGGCCGGGCGACCGCGCTCGACCTCTTCTGCGACCTGCCGCTCACCGGGAACTTCGTGCTGGTCAGCGCCATCGACGGCGCCACCGTGGCCGGCGGCGTCATCACCTGGGCGCAATCAGGCGCGCCTACGGTCGGCGACAATGTGCTCGTTCTCGACCGCGCGCTTCTCGCCCGCGGGCTTTGCTCCGATCTCGGGGACTCTCCGGCCGACACGGCCGAGTTTCACCGCCGCGCACAAGAGGTCGCACTTCTGCTACGCTCGGCAGGCGTTCCGGTTCTGATCGAAATCTAAGCAACGCATAACGAACAAGCCTGAACAGGCCGCAAGCTCGCCGCGTAGGAGAGGGGGGAGGGGCTCCCGACCATGGTTGACTTGAGCTGGGTAGCCCCGCTGCTGCCGCTGGTTGCGGCTGGCTTCGGCGTCGGCATGCTGGTGGGCCTGACCGGCGTCGGCGGCGGCGCGATGATGACGCCTCTGCTCATCTCGAGTTTCGGCATCAGCCCGCAAGTGGCGGTCGGCACCGATCTGCTCTATGCCTCCATCACCAAGACGGCCGGCAGCTGGCGTCATCACGTCGCGCGCCACGTCGAATGGCCGATCGTATTGCGCCTCGCTGCGGGCAGCCTCCCTGCCGCCGCGGCACTTCTTGCCGCCATCACCTTCCTTCCCATCGACACGGTGAAACTTGCCCATTGGATACGGATGGGCCTGGTGGGCGCGCTACCCATAAGCGCGTTGGCAATCGTGCTCTATCCCTGGCTCACGCGAACCGCGCCGCCCGAGGACCACGTCATCGTGCCGCACCGCACGCTTCCCACCGTGCTGTTCGGCGTGACCTTGGGCCTTCTCGTCACGCTGACCTCGGTGGGCGCCGGCGCCATCGGCGTCACGGTGCTGGCGATGCTCTATCCCATGCTGCCGGCCAAGCGTCTCGTGGGCTCCGATATCGCCCACGCCGTGCCGCTCACGCTGATCGGCGGCCTCGGCCATCTCGGCCTCGGCAATGTCGATGGCGGCCTGTTGTTCGCGCTTCTATGCGGGTCGATCCCCGGCATTCTGATCGGCGCGAGGCTGGCAGGGATCGTTCCCGAATTTCTGCTCAGGCCGATCCTCGCGGTCACGCTCTGCTACGCGGCCTACGCGCTGTTCAATAAATAGAGGCCGTCGAGGCGCAGCCGGCCGTCTCGGGAGCGGCGGGCAGGGGTCCGGTCCGGCGGCCGGCATGTGCAAGCCCTGGCAGGGTGAACGGCAGGCGCACGAGCCGAGGCGAAGCGGTTACTTGGCGAAATTGCTGCCGGCCGGGATCCCGCTGGCGAGCGGGATCGGAAGCTCGGTCCGGCGCGGCCGCCGCATGAATTGCAGCATGGGCCGCTCCAGCAGGAGATACGACGCGACGCCGGCCAAGGCTCCGCCCGCGAGCGCGATGGTCATGAAAGTGAACACCGGGACGATGCCCTCGGTCGGAAGCCCCAGCCGGTTCCAGCCGAAGCGCAGGACCGCGAGCGGAAACAAATGGGCGAGATAGATCGAATAGGACGCATCGCCCAGCAGCAGGAATGGCTGGCGCTTCGGTACGGTGCGCGCGGCCTCAATGGAAAGCGCTCCGGCAACGATGAGAGCCGCCGGAACGCCGAAGACGAGCGCACGGGGAAGCTCTGGATGACACCCGCCGACGCAAAGACCGATGGCGCCGATGGCCATGAGGATGGCTCCGCCTAGCACGCCGACCCCATCTGCGACGCCATTGAGGAAGAGCGTCGCCAGCATCATGCCGAAGACGAATTCGAGGATGATGTCGTTGCTGTAGAATTCTCCCGGCGCGCTCCCCTCAAGCACCGAGAACAGGCCCAACACCGGCAAAATCACGAGCGCTACCATCGTCAAAGGCACGCGCCTTGTCACCGACACCGCCATCGCCACGGTGAAGACCACGTAGAAGAACATTTCGTAGTTCAGCGTCCAGCCGAGCAAGATCAGCGGGCTAAGTGACGGCGGCACGGATGGGCTGAAATGCGGGATAAAAAACAGCGACTGGAGGAAATGCGGCACCGTGAACACGCTGGTCTGGAACAATTGCGGAAGCGTGAGGATCAAGGCCGCCGTCGCGAAATTGTAGAGCCAATAGAGCGGCACGATGCGGATGATCCGCATCTTGAGGAACCCCCAGGCCGAGCTGCCGGCGCTCGCGGTAACGAACACCATGATGAAGCCGCTGATCACGAAGAACAGATCGACGCCCGACTGGGCGATATTCGGCATCCATTCCTTGAACCAAGGTAATTGATCCCAGCCGTGACAGAAGACGACCATCATCGCGGCGACGCCGCGCAGATATTGCAGCGACACGATCAAGCGCTGATTTTTGGGACGTCCCCCGTGCATGGCATTTTCAGTTCTAATGTTGTCGGCCGAGCTCGCTGGAGCAGCCGAATCAACGCTAGTGCGAACCGCGCAGGCAAGCGCATCCGCACAACATGCTTTACGCTCGCGCGTTAGGGTTTGGCTGCGTGGATGGCTATCGCGATCTGGCTGTAGGCTGCGGCAATGGGCCGGAAAGCAGGAGGTGCCCGCGGGACCAGGACCTCAAATGCGGCATGGAATATAGGCGTGGAACCAATCCCCGTGACCGAGTGTTCTTTTGGAGATCGCATCCGGGGGATCTCCGCCATGAACAGCGACACACATTTCTTCACGGTCTGGACCAACCGCAGCGCCAAGAGCATCTTTGGGGCCGCGTCCCATCCGGTCGTCCGCAACGGAGAGTATCTTTGTTTCGAGAATGAGGAACGCGCACGCGCCGAGTGCGACCGGCTGAATGCCGCCTCAGGTTCTCATGTGCATTACAGCATCAAACCGGCGCATGTTCTCACCTCGCCGCCCAGCGGTTTGCTTGCGCTTGCCAATGGCTTCCGTTGGCCCTCTCGTCAGGTGCTCGCCCAACGCCCAGCCAGCCCACCTTCGCCTTCCGCGCGACCCTGCTAAAAATTGGAACGCTCAGCCCTCGACCGGCATGACGGAAACGCCGCGCTTCGAAAGGAGCGCCTGAGCCTCGTCTCGTCCGCGTGCGGACTTGTACCAGGAGTAGTGTCCGTCCCGCGCTACCCAAAGGCCGAAGCGCCTGGGCTTTGCCGGGCGGGGAGGCCTGGATTCGCCGTCCTCTGCGTGGCGGCGGACGTGATCGGTGATGGCTTCTCCCTCGGTGCGCTTTGTGGCGAACCCGTTCACCTTCCACGGCTTGCACAGGAGGCAGCCGGCCCGTGCGTTCTTGGGGCGTTTGCGCTTGTGATGCATGGCCTGCTCTCGCCGAGAGTGGTGCCGCCACGTAGGATTGAACTACGGACCCCGTCATTACCAATGACGTGCTCTACCACTGAGCTATGGCGGCGAAGAGACCAGCCGAGGTCTCGAGGGCGGAACGGCCGCTCCCGGGAAGGCCTCGCGTCAAGGGCTGCGACCCTGCCATAGCGAGAAAGCGCATGCAAGGCGGGGAACCCCTGTCCGCCGAGGTCGTTAGCAGATGACGCAGGCATGATATAAAGAAAGCCGGCGTAGGACGGGGACGAGGGACCCCGCCATCGGCAGGGGACGAAGGGGATGACCCAACAGCGCAAGAATGAAGCAGGCCACAAGCGGCCGGGGGGCGCCGAGACGCGCCGCGCCCGGCTTGAGGAGGAGCTTCGCGCCAACCTGTTGAGACGCAAGGCGCAAGCCCGCGCCCGGCAGCCCTCCACGCCCCCTCGCGATGAGGGAGGACAGACAACAGGCTAGCGGAGTAAGCTTGCACCGCTGGCCCTGCCTTGAGGGAGGCTGGGCCGGCCGTAACGGGGGATCTTTGTTATGCGCGAAGCGGGGTAGGGGCGCCCGGGGGAGTAACGACGCCATGGACCGAATCCGCATTGTCGGCGGCGAGCGCTTGAACGGCACTATACCGATCAGCGGCGCCAAGAACGCTGCGCTGCCTTTGATGATTGCCAGCCTTCTCACCCGCGAGACGCTGACGCTGAACAATGTTCCGCGCCTCGCCGACGTCAACTTGCTTGCCCGCATCCTCGGCAATCATGGTGTCGACGTCACCATCGCCGGCAAGAAGGCGGGCCAGCGCACGAGCGACGGCCAGACCTTCAGGCTCACCGCGCCGGACATCGTCGACACCACCGCGCCTTACGAGATGGTGGCGCGCATGCGGGCAAGCTTCTGGGTGCTCGCTCCCCTTGTCGCGCGCTGCGGCAAGGCGAAGGTCTCGCTGCCGGGCGGCTGCGCCATCGGCACGCGCCCCGTCGATCTGCATCTCACCACGCTTGAGGCACTGGGCGCCGAGATCGAGCTTGAGGGCGGCTACGTCATCGCGCGGGCGCCCAGAGGCTTGACCGGCAACAAGATCACGCTCTCCAAGGTCTCGGTGGGAGCGACCCACAATGCCTTGATGGCCGCGGTTCTGGCCCGCGGCGAGAGCTTGATCGAGAACGCCGCGCGTGAGCCTGAGGTCTGCGATGTGGCCAACTGTCTGGTCAAGATGGGCGCCAGGATCGAGGGCATCGGCAGCGCGACCTTGTGGGTCCAGGGGCGAGAGACCCTCTACGGCGCCGAGCATACCGTCCTTCCCGACCGCATCGAGACGGGGACCTATGCCATGGCGGCAGCCATCACCGGCGGCGACGTCTTCCTGGACGGCGCCCGCGCCGACCTTCTGCAAGGGGCATTGCAACTGTTGCGCTCGACCGGCGTCGAGATCGAGGAGAAGCCGACCGGCATCCGCGTGGCGCGGAACGGCGGCGGCCTCAGCGCGGCCTCCGTCGAGACCCAGCCTTTCCCGGGCTTCCCTACCGACTTGCAGGCCCAGTTCATCGCTCTGATGTGCATGGCCAAAGGGACCTCGGAGGTGCGCGAGACCATCTTCGAGAACCGCTTCATGCATGTGCAGGAGCTGGCCCGGCTTGGCGCCCGCATCGACCTCAAGGGCGATACCGCGCTCGTCACCGGCGTGAGCGGCTTGCGCGGCGCGCAGGTCATGGCCACCGACTTGCGGGCCTCGGTGTCTCTCATCATCGCCGGCCTTGCCGCCCAGGGCGAGACGGTGATCGGCCGCGTCTATCATCTCGACCGCGGCTTCGAGCGCATCGAGGACAAGCTCAGCCAGTGCGGGGCCCGTATCGAGCGGCTTTCGAGCTAAGCATGATCCGGAAAAGTGGGAACCGGTTTTCCGAAAAGATCATGCTCGAACAAAAAGCTAGAGCGCTATCTCGATTCAACTCAATGCGATAACGCTCTTAGCCTTTCCTAAGTTGACAGTTTCATGTCATGCCTGAGCGTGATACGCCCATGCCGAAAGCCGCCCCTGTCGCCATGACCGAGCTGAAACTCATCGCCCTCGACGAGGAGGATCTCGCCGTCGTGTCCTCCCTTCTGCAGGACGCGGTGGTGCGCGTGGCCGACATGACCTATGTACCGGCGCAGAAGCGCTTCGCCGCCGTCCTCAACCGCTTCGATTGGGAGAAGGCGCTGAAAGAGGGCAAGGACTATCGGCGGCAGCGGACGGCGCTCAGATTCGACCGCGTGTTCGGCGCGCAACTGAAGAACGTCAAGCCGTCGGGCGGCGACCGCATATTGTCGCTCCTTGCCGTGAGCTTCGAGCCGGGCGATTTGCCGGGCGGCCATGTGACGCTCACCTTCTCCGGCGATGCCTCCATCCAGCTTGAGGTCGAATGTATCGAGGCCGAGCTCAAGGACCTTGGGCTTGTGTGGCGCACCCGCTCGCGACCCGAGCATCCGGGCGATGAGCCCGGCGCGGGCAGCGAGCCCGGCACGGGCGGCAAGCCCGCCGACGCCGGCTCTTAAGCGCCGCGCCATGGCCGTGTGGCTCAATAGCGCGGACGCCGACTTCGAGGCCCGCTTCAAGTCGCTCCTGGCCATGAAGCGCGAGAGCGCGGCCGACGTCAACGAGACCGTCACCGCCATCATCGGCCGGGTGCGCGCCGAGGGCGACGCGGCCTTGTTCAATCTCACCTCGATCTATGACGGCCTCGACCTGCGCAAGACGGGTATCAGAGTATCGCCCGCCGAGATCGCAGCGGCGAGGGGCAGCGTGGATGCCAAGACGTTCGCGGCGCTGAAGCTTGCCCATGACCGCATCCTCGATCATCACCGCCGGCAGCTTCCCAAGGACGACCGCTACAGGGACGCCCAAGGCGTCGAGCTCGGCACGCGCTGGACGCCGGTCGCCTCGGTCGGGCTCTATGTTCCGGGCGGCACGGCGAGCTATCCGAGCTCGGTCTTGATGAACGCGGTGCCGGCCAAGGTCGCCGGCGTCGCGCGCATCGTCATGGTGGTGCCGGCGCTCAAAGGCGAACTCAACCCGCTGGTGCTGGCGGCGGCCGAGCTTGCGGGGGTGAGCGAGATCTATCGCGTGGGCGGCGCGCAGGCCATCGCGGCACTCGCTTACGGCACGGAGAGCATCCCGCCGGTGGCCAAGATCGTCGGCCCCGGCAACGCCTATGTGGCGGCCGCCAAGCGCCAGGTCTTCGGCCAGGTCGGCATCGACATGGTGGCGGGGCCGTCCGAGGTCGTGGTGATCGCCGATCGCGATAACGACCCGGCCTGGATCGCCGCCGACCTGCTGGCCCAGGCTGAGCACGACGTGGCCGCGCAAGCGATCCTCATCACCGACGATGCGGACTTCGCCCGCGCCGTGGAGGCGGCCGTCGAGGCCGAGCTTGCGGTCCTGCCGAGGGCGACGGTGGCGCGCGCCAGCTGGCAGGATTTCGGCGCCATCATTCTGGTCGAGAGCCTCGACCAGGCGCCGCTCATCTCCGATCGTCTGGCGCCGGAGCATCTCGAGATCGCGACATCCGACCCCGACGCTCTTGCCGCGCTTGTGCACGATGCCGGCGCCATCTTCATCGGGCGCTATACGCCGGAGGTGATCGGCGATTATGTTGCCGGCTCCAACCACGTGCTCCCCACCGCGCGCAGCGCCCGCTTTGCCTCAGGCCTCGGCGTGCTGGATTTCATGAAGCGCACCTCGATCCTCAAGCTCGATGTCGAGAGCCTCAATGCGCTGGGCCCCGCGGCCATGACTCTGGCCAGAGCGGAGGGCCTCGACGCCCATCGCCGCTCCGTCGCCATCAGGCTGAACTTGCGAGACGAGTCATGACCGAGCAGCAAGAGCAGCCGCACGACGGCCCAGGGCTTGAGCAGGCGCGCCTCATCGAGGTGACCCTCGACGAGGCCTCGATCGGCCGTAACAACGCCGAGGTCGACCACGAGCGCGAGGTCGCCATCTTCGATCTCCTCGAGCGCAACTCTTTCGCGCTGGAAGGCCATGAGGGCGGCCCCTACACGCTGCGCCTTTCGCTCGCCGACAACCGCCTCGTGTTCACCGTGGGCGACACCGAGCGCGCGCCGATCACCCACGTGATGCTGTCGCTCTCGCCCTTCCGCCGCCTGGTGAAGGACTATTTCCTCATCTGCGAGAGCTACTACCAGGCGATCAAGACCCAGCCCGCCTCGCGCATCGAGGCCATCGACATGGGACGGCGCGGCCTGCACGACGAAGGCAGCCAGATCCTGAGGGAGCGGCTCAGGGGCAAGATCGCCGTCGATATCGCGACCGCACGACGCCTGTTCACGCTCCTCTGCGCGCTCCACTGGAAAGGCTGACGCGTTGGGGAGAGGGGCCGATCTGCCGGGCGCGGTCCTCTTCGCCTGCAACCGCAACGCTGTGCGCTCGCCGATGGCCGCCGCCATCCTGCGCCATCTCGCCGGCTCCCGCGTCCATGTCGGCTCGGCCGGCGTGCGCGCTGGCGAGACCGACCCGTTCGCCGTGAGCGTCATGGAGGAGCTCGGCATCGACATGTCGAAGCACAAGCCCGTGTCGCTTGCCGGCGTGCATGACACCTCCTTCGATCTCATCGTGACGCTCGCCCCCGAGGCCCACCACAAGGCGCTCGAGCTGACCCATGGCTACGCCGTCGATGTGGAATATTGGCCGACGATGGATCCGACACTCGCGAGCGGCAGCCGCGAGCAGATCCTCGCCGCCTACCGCGCCGTCCGCGACAGCCTCTTCGCCAGGATCAAGGCCCGCTTCCCTCTGACGGGCGGCCCGAGTGTGTAGCGCGCGTTCAAATGTCTGCTTTTGACCCAAAGCGGACTAAACTTCGACCGCATTCGGTGGGGGGCGGATCACTGTCTTTCGGCCGTGATCGCGGTTTGTCACGATGAGGTATCGCCTGCGAACCAGGCGGCGCCGATTGATCCCGCGACCGAACGCTGCCAGATAAAGAAGGCGGGGGACGATCCACACGTCCGGACTTCAATTGGGGCGACCCCACGGCATAGGGGGAATACTGCCATGGCGTTCGATCTTTTCACCCTCGCCGGCATCGCCGGCACGGCGCTCTTTCTTGCCGCATATTTCGCGAACCAACAGGGGTGGCTCATGGCGGAAGACTGGCGATACCCACTGGCCAATCTCGTCGCCGCAATTCTGATCCTGGTTTCGCTCATTACCGCGTGGAATCTTCCCGCCGCTATCATCGAAGTCCTCTGGGCCGCGATCAGCCTCTACGGATTGATCAAACATGCTGGCCGATAAGTGGGGAGGAACGAGCGCTCGTACGCAGACGGGCCACCTGTGAGCGGCTCGACGTTAGCGTGCGTTTCCCGTCAGGAAGACTAAGCCGGAGTAGCCGCTGCGAATCTGCCGTTCGACGATGCCAATGGCTTCGGCCTTTAGGCCGTCAGCATGGCGTGCAAATACGTTCATTATTGACTCGGCGGATAGAGACAAAGCCGGAAATCGGCTTTGTTTCACGACGTAACCGGCCGAGTGCGCGAGGAAGGCTGCGGCCAAAGCACCGCCTGGCTTTACACAACGCACATAGGCGGCGCATGCCGCTTCGAACTCGTCTTGTCGCTCGGTGATGGATTCCGCACAGAAGAACATGGTCGCGGCGTCCCATGTGCGCTCTGGAAGATCGAAGATTGAACCCCGTCTGACAACGCTCTTGGCGCGTAGAAGAGGCATCGGATCTTCGGGAAGACGACAATCCGGCAGGTATGCCTCGCGCGTAACGCTCCAGAAGTGACGCCATTGCGATCGCATCTCTTTGCGCTGTAGTTCCGATTCGAGCCAAGCAATATTGCCTTCCGCATATTCCCAGGCCGTCAGCTGCCGGGCTCGAGGCAAGGCGCAGAAAAATGGAATGAGACTGGGGCCAGTGCCGACATCGACCACATCGAGCTCCTGCCCGATCGGCGCAGCGTGCTTCATCGCCTCGACGGCGTGCCGGATAAGGGACTCATCGTCGGGATGCGGCTCGCCGTAATACTGTTGGAAATACGCTTCGGAGTCGAACTGCGCCCATTGATAGTCAGCATTGCCGAGGCCCGACGGCACAGAATCATTGGCAGGGGGCTTATTAGCGGACACGACAGGTTCCTAGGACTTTCCAATCCTAGATGTCGAGATTCATCGACGGAAGGACGAATCTAAAGGATCGACCGCCTATCCAGCGGCGCCCTGCGTGGAGGCCGGATGCGCCTGCAGCAGCCAGGTGGCTGTGCGCTTTGGCGAATAGGTGGCGAGCAGTTCGACCATTTTGTCGGCGTCGATCGGCTTCGAGAAGTAGAAGCCCTGCAATTCCGTGCAGCCTAACTTGGCCATCATTATAACCTCGAACTCGGTCTCGACACCCTCGGCAACGATATCCATGCCGAGCGCGCGTCCGATCGTCACCACCGATTGGACGATTGTTCGGGAAATGTCGATGCGCGAGATTCTGCCGACGAACGAACGATCGATCTTGATTTTGTCGAACTTGAAATTGCAGAGATATGCCAAGCTCGAATAGCCGGTGCCGAAATCGTCGAGCGCAGCCTTGAAGCCGAGGGAACGAAGGTCGTCCAGAATCAAGTTGGTATGCTTGGTCGCCTCCAGCAACACGCCCTCGGTTATCTCAAGGACGAAGCGGCTCGGATCGACCTCGTATTCGGTGGTGAGCCTGCGCAGCGTTGCTGCGAGGTCCACGTGACGGAACTGGACCGGCGAGAGGTTCACTGAAATCTCGAGATTGGGCCAACGCCTTGAGTCTTCCATTGCGCGGCTGATCACCCATTCGCCGAGCGAAGGAAGCAGACCCGCATTTTCCGCGATGGGAATGAAATCCGCCGGGGACATGTCGCCGTAAATGGGATGGCGCCAGCGTAGGAGAGCTTCCAAGCCCTCGATCTGGCCTGAGTGGCTCGAGACGATTGGCTGATAATTGAGGCATAACATGCCGGTCTCAATCGCCGTCCGCAGGTCCAGTTCGATTGCGCGGCGATGCTCAACCTGCCGCGCCATTTCGTCTGAGAACGGCACTGCACAGTTACGACCCCGACCCTTAGCCTCGTAGAGCGCGATGTCGGCGTGGCGCATCAAATCATCGGCCGTGACGCCGTTGTACGGCGCTACGGCGATGCCAACCGAGGCAGTCACTCGAATGTTTTGGCCGTTGATGGGGAACGGCACCGAGAAGGCCTTGGCGACGCGCTCCGCCAGCGCCGAGCTCGTCTCCGCTCCTGCCGGCGCGCACAAAATCACAAACTCGTCACCACCAAACCGCGCCAGGAAGTCGTTGGGCCTTAGGCAGGTCTTCAAGCGCTGTGCCACGAGCTTTATCAATTGGTCGCCGGCGTGATGGCCGAGCGTGTCATTGATGTCTTTGAAGCGATCGATATCGAGATAAGCGGCAACGGCACGATTGTCGTGGCTCTCACGGAGGCGACCCCGCAAGAAGCCGTCGATTTTCTCGACCATGTGTACGCGGTTGGGCAGCCCGGAAAGTGCATCGTGCTTTGCTTCATGCCGGGCCTGCGCTTCGCGCTCCGCCAACTCTCCTGACGCGCGGCGAAGTCGTCTCAACATGGTGTAAGACAACACGCCCGTGGCGAAGATGCCGAATGCCACCAGCGGCAGTATGGTCGTCAGCAAAATCTGGCCCGGTTGCCGGGTCCTCCAGGTCAGATATCCAATCGGGATGCCGTCATCACCGACAAAGGGTTCGGACACGATGGCGTCGTGCCGCGCGGGTTCAGGGATCAGC